>JBHHWM010000054.1:0-22062 GCA_046756545.1 Rhodothermales bacterium
TTCGACAGTAAATTACGAGCGAGGAGTTGTCTCATCATTATAGGCACAGAGGGCGATGGGTGCTGAAACCGCTCTGTTACCGGATCGGCTTCCTGCTACCGTTTGTTGAGGTTTGGTGGTATTCATCAGAATAATGTCTCGCAGGCGGTGGATCAACTACCGCCTCGAAAGTGGGCTTGAACGCAGGCGGGTTCGAGCAGGCAACGCCCAGGGTGGATGACTTCTGTACACATGCTATAGATATCTGCGCAAGACAGAGGAAGGAAGGGCAAGAGGGGATTCATGAATTCGTTGCCCCTTTCCCTCTTATTTAACGCATGAAGGATCAGAAAGCATCGGTGTTGAAGCGGAACTGGGTATGACTCTCCGTGAACATCCGTAAAAATAAAAGGAGGAAGTTATGTTGGTGAAGGATGTCGATATCACTCGGTTCTTTTTTCAGGCCCACAAGCTAGCTCCGGAGACCTTTAAGGTTGTTGATTTTAAAGGAGATGAGGCGGTTTCGCAACTCTCCCGGTTCGAGATCAATCTCGTCTCGACCGATCCCGCTGTGGCCTTCGATCAAGTAATTAATGCCCCCGCTTCGTTGATCTTGATGCACGGATTCGAGGCGGTGCCCATACACGGCATCGTAGCCGACTTTCAGCACATCGGCTACAATGCTCATTACTACGTATATCGAGCGGTGTTAGTCCCTTCGCTGTGGCGGCTCTCGCTCAACTATCAAAGCCGCATTTTCCAGCACCAGACCGTCGAGGAGATCATCACCCAGGTGTTGCGCGATGCCGGCTTCATGCCTGGAGATTATCAGTTCGACCTCGTCGAGGACTACGCAGAGCGGGAGTACGTGGTGCAGTACCAGGAAACCGACCTCAACTTCATCAGCCGGATGATGGAGGCCGAAGGCATGTTCTATTTCTTCGAACACGAAGAAAACAAGGAGGTGCTGGTGATACGAGATCATCAGGGCGATTTGCCTCTGACGGAAGGGGAGTCCTCGCTGGGCTATCATCCCGGAGAAGGGATGGTCGGTGAAAAGGTGGTGATGCGCTCCTTCTTATGCCGCGAGCGTGTCGTCACGGGCAAGGTGAAGTTGAACGATTATAACTACCGCACGCCGGAGACCAGCTTGTTGGTCGAATCGCAGATCAACGAGGACATGCCGGGTGTGCACTACGAATACGGACAGCACTATAAGGATGAAACCCAGGGTGAACGGTTGGCGCGTGTGCGTAACCAGGAGATCGAGTGCCGGCGTCGTGTGATGTATGGACGGAGCAACAGCCCCGGCATGCGCTCAGGACACTCTTTTTCGCTCACCGATCACTACCTGCAAGTGCTCAATGCAGATTATTTGGTGACCCACGTCCGGCATTATGGCCAGCAACACGGTGCCATCGAGTACGTGCTCGATGGGAAGGAAAAAGACAAGTCGGAGTATTTCAACGATCTGACCTGCCTCCCCGTCGAGGTGCCGTATCGCGCCCCTCGTCGCACGCCGGTTCCTCGCGTTCCCGGTATCATGACGGCGCGGATGGAGTCGAGAGGCGGCAAGTATGCCTACCTCGACGAGGAGGGCCGGTACCGGGCCCGAATGCATTTCGACCTGAGCGACACACCGCCGACGGAAGCCTCGCGGCCTATCCGAATGAACCAGCCTCATTCCGGCCCCGACTACGGCATCCACTTCCCCAACCACGCCGACACCGAGATGGTCTGGGCCTGCATCAACGGCAACCCGGATCGCCCGATGGCCCTCGGGACGGTCCCCAATCCCTCGCAGGCCTCTCCGGCCACGTCCGAGAACAACGACTGGAACGTGATCCGAACCTGGAGCGGGAACGAGTTGAGTTTCATCGATACCGAGGGGGAGGAACTCATCATGATGGCGGCTGAGAAAGATCACAGCGCCGTCATCCGAAACAACCGGTTCATCCATGTGGGCAATAGCCTGGATACCTACGTGGAGCAGGATGAAACACGCTTAATAAAGGAAGGTAGCCGCGATGTCATCCTGGAAAAGGGCAACGACACGCTGCTCATCGAGGAAGGGAGCCTGCGCATCGAGGTCAAATCGGGCGACGTGCAGATTACTTCGCTCAACGGCGGGGGCACCATCAAGTCGAAAGATGCGACGCTGGAGAGCACAGCCAGCACGCTCGTCAAGTGCGGCGGCAGCACCATCGAACTGACCCCGAGCGACATCCTGATGATGTGTGGAGGAAGCACGATCTCGATGACCCCCGGTGAGATTGTTATCACCTCGCCGATGGTGAAGATCAATCCGTGACGGCGCTTGCCTCTCCTTGCAACGACCAACCTGAAAGAAAACAACCAGGGGTATCATCATGGCGAAACCGGCGGCACGAATGACCGACCCGACCTTGCACGGCGGAGCTGTCACGAAGGGATGCGCGACGGTGACTATTGGCGGATTGCCTGCCGCCCGCGTGATGGATAGCCACGCGTGCTCGCAGTACGGGCACATCGGCGGGCTCATCGGCAAAGGATCTGCGACGGTCTCCATCGGCGGTAAGTCGGCGGCGCGCATGGGCGACCCGTGCGGCTGTATCATGGCGGGAGTCAGCGGAGCCGGCGCGCCGGGAGCAAGCGGACCGGGAGGAGCAGGAGGAGGGTCCGGCGGCGGAGACTCTCAATCATTCTGGAACGGGGATGCAAAGTTGGAAGACACTGATGGAGATGGCACCCCCGATAAACTCTCGGCAAAAGGGAGCGTGGCCGAGGAGGAAAAGAATTTCAAGCTGGGAGATGCAAAAGCGAAGGCGAAGGTCAAAATGGGATATGCAGAAGCCGAGTCCAACTTTCGAGGGACGGATACGGGCGGAAAGGCTTCGGCGAAGGCAGAGGGGGGATTAGTGAAAGAGGGCGTTGAGGTAGAGACCAATCCTCAGACGGGAGATAAGGCAGGGGTAGAAGTAGACGGAGGGCACGGTGAAGCCCATGGCGATTTTTTTATGGGGGACGATGGGGAGCGGGTCGGTTACGGCTCTTCAGCAAAGGCAGCGGCAGAAGCGGCTGCGATCAAATTTACGCAACAGAGGACGTATGAATTATTCGGATATAGTGTGGTGATTCAAGAAGAGGTGAGCGGCTCGGCGGGAGCGGTCGGCGGCGGAGCAGGTGGATGGGCCTACTACAATAAAAAGTCGGAACGTTTCCATATGGGTGGGTTCGGCTCACTCAAGATTTTGCTCGGGCTCGGCATCAAGGGCGATGTAAGTGTCGGCAAAGCGAGCGGTGGGGCTGTGCAAACGGGCATCATGGCGGGTATTCCGAACCTCATCGTATCGGGATGCCCCAACGTATTGATCGGAGGTTAACGTCATGAACAACGGTCTACCTTTTCCAACAGAACACCCCTATGACGAGCGTCAACTGGGGCAGCTTTTCTGGCAGTGTAGTCATACACGCTGCCCGGATCCAGATTTTCATTTCTCGCTTCTATTGGGGCAGAACTGGCGACCGGTAGATGTGCCCTCCGAAGCGCCTGAGCCCGGTGAACCGTCCGTCATCGCGTATTTTCGCTCGCTGGATCGGCCCGGTTTGCGGGGCGAGGTCGAAGTGACGGCCCTCCTGTTACCTCGCGAAGTGGCTCCTGCCGACTGGCTCGACGCCTACCTGGAGCATCACGGGCACACCGTCGTCAATCGTCGCGAAGAAGCCACCCCCGGCGGAGCGGTTGCCGACGTGCTCACGCGTTCCTGGGGCGAACGGGGCTGGCTCATCTCCCGCTGGACGGCGATCAAAGACTTCAACCGGTTGTTCGTCATCCAGGCGCGAAGCTACGAACCCTACTATTACAAGCATACCCAGGCCTTCTTCGTGGCGCTATCCAGTTTCGAGGTGCTCCACACCAGTGGATGGCCCTATGCCGAACGCCTGCTGAGTTTCTCCAGGCGCTATCCCGGCGACTTCTGCTTCTTCTACCCTGAGTCCTGGCAACTCCAGGTAGATCCCGACAGCCACATGCATGCCCTGGGGGTGGATGTCGTCAATCAGCACGGCGATGCCCCTCTGGGTAAGATGCGGCTGAACACCGTTGCTCGTGAGCATCTGCACAACGTGCAGGAACTCGCTGATCAATACGTGGAAACCTTGAAGGCCACTGACCTGGAGGTGCCGCCGATTCGGCTGTTTCCAAGAGAAGAAGTCGGAGGGTTCGAAGAGATGTGGGAGGGGAAAGCTACGGTGTCTACCGGAAGTGATGGGCTTGATATTCGGCTGACGGCAGGCAAGCGCCCCGATGCGTGGTTCTTGGTCGCGCTCCTCTGCCCGACACGCGAAACGGATGTGGAGTCCTGGGCCGTGAACAAGCGCGCTTACGAGATCATGCTGGATCGCTTCTTAACGCCCACGGAAGAACAACTGGCAGCAGCAGCCGAGGCTGAAGAAGAAGCCGCCAAAGCCATGCAGAACGGAGAATCAACGCACACGATGGTAGAATAAGCAGACGGTGTACCGTCAGTAAAGCGCATGTGCTAAATGATAATGGAAGGAGGGTTCAGAGATCTGGCTGATCGCGCAATGCTTTAAAAAGCCAGGCCCGTGCCAGAGCCCAGTCGTACTTGACGGTGCGGGGTGAGATGTTGAGCGCCTCTGCGGTTTCTTCAATGCTGAGACCTCCGAAGAAACGACATTCGACTACCTGGGCATGACGTGGGTTGAGCTTCGCCAATTGTTGGAGTGCCTCGTCGAGATCCAACAATTCTGTGGCAAAGGCATCTATCGACGCCAGGCCCTCTTCGAGGCTCAGAGGGGCCTGACCGGCTCCTCGTTTCTGTGCATTTCGTCTCCGCGCATAATCGACCAGAATTTGCCGCATGGCCCGCGCCGCCGCGCCGAAGAAATAGGCCCGTCCACGTTTCGTAACCTGGGTCTCATCGACAAGCTTCAGATAGGCTTCGTGGACCAGGGCGGTGGTGTGCAATGTGTGATGGCGTCGCTCGCGAGCCAGTTGCCGGTGGGCTATCTCCCGCAGTTCATCATAAATCAAGGGCAGTAACCGTTCCATCGTGTCCGGGTCACCGGCCGAGGCAGACAAGAGCAGTGACGTTGTCGTTGCTCGATGCGTCATATCGGTACGTACAGGAGGGGGGCTCGCTTACAGCGAAGGAGCTGAGTAAACAATACATTCCCTTCCTCATCTTTGCAACTTTCAGGAGAGCCGTACTACTTGTACCGGGTACCGTGCTTGATCACCAGATCCACATTTTGTAGCAGGTTCATATACCGGAGCACGTCCCCTTTGACGGCGATGATATCCGCGTATTTGCCGGGGCTCACCGTTCCCACCTGGTCCGAAACACCCTGAGCGACCGAGGGCCAGTAGGTCGCCGCCTGGATGGTAAACATCGGATCGGCTCCGAAGACACGGACCCAGAGGTCCATCTCTTGCCAGGTTGATTGGCTGTGGAACGTAAGGGGGACGCCGCTATCGGTGCCGATGAGAAGCACCAGCCCTGCCTCACGGAGTTGTTCGAACTTGCGACGGAGGGTGGGGCGCCGCATCGGGGTGATCAGGTAGTAGGGCAACTGGCCGGGCTCGACAATCGAGGCCGCGATGTCGGCGATGATCGAGTCGGGGAGGCCGAGGTGCCAGGAAGGGTCGTCCAGCAACTCGGGATGGTCGCGGAGGTATTCGAAGTTGTTAA
Organism: Rhodothermales bacterium; assembly: GCA_046756545.1. Lineage (GTDB taxonomy): Bacteria > Bacteroidota > Rhodothermia > Rhodothermales > JBHHWM01 > JBHHWM01. The sequence continues at coordinate 5,673 of JBHHWM010000054.1, forward strand.
GCGGCATCGCCGTAGGCGTCCAGAACAGCGGGCCGAGGTTCATCTGTGCCGTTCGTTCTCGCAGCATCGCGATCACGTCGGGAGGATATTCAGGAGCCGTCGCCAGCCCGGTGTGTTCGAAATTATCGACCCCGGCTAACAGCCCGCGCTTGATTTCTTCGGGCCGATGGCCGTGTGCTACCACCGGCAGATCATGCTTGTGGGCTTCGTCCACGACGGCGCGTACTTCCTCCATGGTCATCTGGTCCTGGTCGATCAGCTTGATCACATCGACCCCGGCTTCGGCAAGGTGTTGTATTTTGGTCCGCGCATCGTCCTCGCCAGTGACGCCCCATCGGAAAAATTCGGTTCCGGGATAGGGTTCGTGCTGGATGAACGGGCCGGACACGTAAAGCGTTGGCCCGGGAATTTCGCCGTTGTTGATCGCGTCGCGCACGGCGATGATGTCGTCGAGCGGAGCGCCCAGGTCACGCGCGCTCGTCACCCCGGCCAGCAGCAATTGCTTCGCCGACGAAGGCATGATGACCGACTGAAAGAGCGGCGGGTAGGTCCGGTCCCAGTAGGGATAGTCGGCATGGCCGTTGATCATGAGGTGCACGTGCATGTCCCACAGGCCGGGCAGGACGCTCATCCCTTCGGTCGAGATTTGCTCGGCACCCTCTGGAACGGCCAGCGAGCCGACCTGGCCGACGGCCGTGATGCGCTCTCCCTCGATCAGAATAACGCTGTCATGCAAGGGGGGACCGCCGAAGCCGTCGATCAGGGTGCCGCCGACAAGCGCTTTCACACCGCCGTCCTGTGCATAGCCCGGCAAGCAAAGAAAGAGACAGAAAAGAGCAGGGAGGACCCATCTGGAGAGCGTAGGGAGCATCGTCATGGAACCGGGGCGGAATCATGGAAGGGAGTCCAGCACCCAGATAGGATAACGGAAAAAAAGGGTTCCGTCTATACCGCCCCGATCAATTCGTCATCCCGAATAACTTTTGCGGTCGCCTGCCTCAACGCGAAAAAACTAGGAGGGGAAGACGATGCGCTCGCGAAGGGTTTCGGCATCGCCCGATGTGACGGCCACAAAGATGTCGTCGCGGTTGCGCCAGACGAGTACATTGCGTTTGCCCAAATCGTATAGATCGAAGCTCTGTTCTTCTTCAATCTGCCGGAGGATGTCGGGGGCGAGGTGGATGCGCTCTTTGTGCTGATCGAGGAATGCGTAGTTGAAGACGTAGAGCGTAACCGTATGCTCTGATCCGGAGGCGAGAGGGTCCTGGTACAGGAACACGGGGGCTCTGACTCCGGAGGCCATCTCCCGGATGCCGACGCCGATCAGGACGGCCCGGTCGATAGACGGGAGCGTCAGGTGCCAGTTCAGTTCTTCGAGGATGAACGATTCGGCCTGTGCCGGGCTGTCGGTCAGGAGCGTCGGGCGTATGCCGTCGGCCTGTTCGACGGATAACGTGATCAGGTTCGTCTCAGGCTCCCGTTCCAACACCTGCGAGGCGAGATAGCCGATCAGCGCCACCGTGGCGATCAGGAGGGTAGTTTTGAGGAGACGGGGCATCAGGGGGCGCGTGTATTGCTCAGAAGGAGCGCTGGTCGTGTCTTGTTCTGGATTCAAAGGGACAAGAACGGGGGTCGAAGAAGGCGTAGTCGTTGTTTCAGCCGAAGATGGTTCTATTCTGGATGCTTCGAGGACGGCTGGCCGCAGCGTCGGCGGCAAGGGGCTGAACTCGGATTCCACGGCGTGGCTCAGGGTCGAGGTCAGCCAGTCATCGGGCAGGCTGGATTCGAGCAGGTGGCGCTCGCGTTGGGAGGTTTCTGCGTGCAGCGCAGATTCCACGGCGGATCGAGCGCTCGCCAGGCGGGCACGGGCGTCCTCTGCCTCAAGGCCGAGGACGACACCGGCATCGGCACAGGGCAATGCTTCGACCTCGCACAAGAGAAGGATAAGCCGTTGATCTTCGGGAAGCGTGGCGAAGACCGCCGGTAGTACCCGTTCGACGATCTGCTCCGCCAGGCGTTGGCGAAACATGTGCAGCGAGGCTGCCGACTCCGCCCGATCCACTTCGAGAAGGTTCGGATTCTCAAATTCGGTTTGCTCAATGTGCACCTGCATCATGAGCTGGAGCAGCCAGCGCTTGTTTTCCTGATCCGTGAACCCCAGCGGAAGGGTAGCATAGGCTTGCGTATACGTGGCTTCCACCAGTTGAACAGCCTGGTCGGGATCGGGCGTCAGCGCCTGGGCCATCATGTAGAGGCTATCCAGGTGCAGGAGTAAAATGTCCCGACGGTCGTTTCGGGAAGCATCGAGTGCAGAGGCCATCAGAAGCATGAGCGAGGGTATCGTGATAAATGATTCAGACCGGGCGCATCCGGTATTTCGTCCGGGAAGTTGCAGACTGGATCTACTTCTCGTCAAGGAACACGACGTTTACCGGTGTGCCTTTACGAATGTCGAGTAGATTCGATGCGTTCCCCGCATTGACAGCGATTTCTAAAAAATCACTACTGCCGAAGAGCAGGAGAGGTTCGCCGTCGGCGGCGGCACCATACGTAGGGTGTACGTCTTCGAGTATCGCATTTCCGACGTAGCACTTGAGCGGGCGTCCGCTGCGTTGCCGCTCGAACACGGCGCGTGGAATATTCGTAACGCAGTTGCCGAAGTGATCGATGTGGACGATCCAGCCCCGAATACCCTGGCTGTCGTCGATGGGAAGAGCCCAGTGGAGGGGTTTGAGCGATTCGAGAGGGGAGCCTACTTCGTGCAGCGCATGGTTGCCGGCCAGGTGCGCCGCTACCGGGGCAAAGATGTCGCGTCCGTGGAAGGTGTCGCTGGGGGCGGCTACACGCCAGAACGCCGGGCGGTCGAGGACGACCAGGGCTTCCGGCGTCGTCTTACCCAGGAGCAGGCTAAAGAGGCCGTTGTCGGGGCCGACGAAGATGTGGCCCTTGTGGCACAGGGCGACCGGGTGGCGTTCGGTGCCTACGCCCGGGTCCACCACGACGAGATGCACGGTACCCGGAGGGTAGTAGGGCACCGCCTGGCGTAGCACAAACGCCGCTTCCATCACGTCGTGCGGGGTGATGTCGTGGGTGATGTCGATCAGCCGCGCGGTTGGATTGATGGCGAGGATGGTGCCCTTCATGGCAGGCACGTACGCGTCGCGGGTACCGAAATCCGTGGTGAGAGTTAACAAAGACACGGGTCAGATTCGACGTAAGGAAACGGTATAGACAACGAAGGAGCACGTGGTGCCATTCTAATTTCGGTTAAAAAACGTGAAGAGACCTAGTATTTTTCCTTGATGGTGGCATGATTTGATAGCATGCTTCGAAGGAACGGCTTCCCTTGAACAGGGTCTTACCTACACGATTGTCCATCATTAAGGGTAAAAGCTGAATACGATGAATGATAAGCGCGATACCGGGACCGACGCCACGCCGGCCGTACCTACGAATACCGTCCCCATGAGTGAGCATCATCGGGAAGCGCTCGAACGATTCGTTCTTTTCTGGGGCGAGATGGCATCGACCTGGGGTATCAATCGCACAATGGCGCAGATTCACGCCTTGCTCTATGCCTTCGAGGAACCGCTCGATACCGACGCGGTCATGGAACACCTGAAAATCAGCCGGGGCAATGCCAACATGAACCTGCATTCGCTGGTGAACTGGAACCTCGTGCGCAAGATACACCAGCCCGGCTCGCGCAAAGATTATTATACCGCGGAAAAAGATGTCTGGTACATTACGGCCCAGATCATAAAAGAACGGGAACGCCGTGAAATAGGACCGGTGATGCAGCAACTTCAAGAGTGCCGCGATATTCTTGCCGGAGACCAGGGAACCGACGATTGCAGCGCCCTCTCAACGCAGGAGCAGCAATTCTGCGAACGCATCGAGAACCTGATGGACCTGATGGACATGTTCGACGGCTTTTTCCAGTCGCTGCTTCCTTTTGTGCAAAAGCGCAATGTTCCCATGATCAAGCAATTCATCGCCCTGGCCAAGACCATGCAAGGTGGGCCCTCGCAGGACGACTGAGCGTGATGTCTACGAAAAGAACCGGCGATCGGGGCGAGCAGATTGCCGCCGCCTACCTGGAGCGCAAAGGCTACACGATCCTGGAACGCAACTACCGTTTCGAACGGGCCGAGGTGGATCTGATCTGCTTCAAACCGGACTCGACTAGTCAGGAGAGGGGCGAACTGGTTTTTACCGAGGTCAAGACACGCACCGGCCTCCGCTTCGGACGGCCCGAGGAAGCGGTGACCGACGAGAAGAAACGACACCTTACCCGCGCCGCAAGCGCCTATCTCTACGAGCACAAACGGGACGGTTCGCCCTGCCGCTTCGACGTGATAAGCATCGTGCTCAGGCCCGGCCACCCGCCCGACATCGAGCATTTCGAAAACGCGTTCTGGGCCCTTTGAACCCTGAAATGAGGGTGGATTTGATCGGTCGAGGCCGAGCTACAAGGAGACGAGAATTCACACCCCCAGCGCCGTTACCGCTCTATCGTACTCATCGGGCCTGACGTAGATGACATAGCCGTAGCTTCCGCTTCCGTCAGACACGCCGCTGGAGGCATAGACGTTCACGCGAGCCTCATAGAGCTGTGCATGGATGTCGGCCAGGGCTCCCAGTTCGTCGTCGCCCTGAACCAGGAGGGCGGGGTGCGGACCATCCAGAACGAGTCCGGCCTTTTTGGCCTCGCTTGCCATCTGGGGTGCGTTTTCAGGGAAAATAGTGAGTTGCGTATGCAGCGGTCCCACAGGGACGGCGGTGAAGGCGAGCAGGTTCACACCCAGGCCTGAAAGCAGGGAAAGCAATTTGTATCCTTCCCCCGGCAGATCCTTGACCGTCGTGTAAAAGTAGCTGACGCGGCGAATCTGGCATGTCATGGTTTCACTCATCAAGTCTGTAACTTCATCAGGGATTCAGAAATGGATCGATTCGGTGAAAGCGGGGAGGTGCCCATATGTATTTCCTCCTCACATCCCGGCCTACAAAGAGTAAAGAAAGCGATCAGGACAAACGATGCAAACGGAAAAAGCGCCCTGGGGAGGTTTCAGGTAAGGATTACGCTACTTATTGGGTGTGTAGTCGCGGGGGAGGGCTTCGGCGACACGCTCTTTGCTCCAGAGGCCGTACATGGTCACGGTATACGGATCGAAGAGATGCCCGAAACGGTCGACTTCTGCCGGGCCGTCCGTGAGGGTGATCCAGGAGGCGTAGTCCTCTATCGGGATGTTGTCCGATTGGCCAGGTATGCCGGAGGAGGAGGGTTCTCGGTAATCCGGCTTGTAGATGATTTGCAGGTGATCGGAAAAGTTGAGCATCCGATGCGTTGGATCGACAGCGGGTTGCACAAACGACGTGGAGCGGACGGGAAGGGAATAGCCGGGGTCATCCAGAAAATTGGGGACCAGCGACACATCGAAGCCGGCGCGGTGTACGTCGCGTATGTGGTTGGCCTGCATCACGGTGGACAGGAAGTGCTGGGGCGAGCCTTCGTAGGCCGTGCGCCGTCGCCGCTCCCACCGCCTCCGTTCGCGTCTATTGCGCGGCTCCAACTCTTCGAAGCGGAGCGCCCCCCGGTACCGCACCTCGCCATGTTGCGCCTCGAACGCTTCGAGATGGTAAAATAGCCGATAACCCAGCGCCTTGTTCTCGATGATCAACGGTTCGTTCGTTTCGACGTGTAACAGATCGATGTCTGCGTCATATTCGAAATGAAGCATTTCCGGGTTGACGACGTCGCACTTGGGGGCATTGGGCGTTCGACCAAGAAAAAGGCCTTTAAACATCTCCAGGTGCTCATACCAGATGTCCGGGCGGGTAGCGGTGACTTCGACACCTCCTAATTCCAGCACGGTAGGTTTCAAGTGAAAGTCGAGCGTTGCAGGTGTGCCGGATAGCAAACCCAGGCGCTTGATTTCGACCGAGTATCCGAGCATGGAAGCGGCGATCTTCAGGCTGCCGGGCGGAATGTGGTCGAGCACATAATGCCCGTCGCGGTCGGTCGTTGTGCCGATGGTGGTACGGGTCAGGTACACATGTACCCCGGCCAGAGGTTCATCCGTCTCGGCGTCGATTACACGGCCTCGCACCGCGCGTGTTGCTTCGTCCTGGGCGGTTACGCCAAGCGGGCTGATGACAGGCAACAGGAAGAGCAGGTAGACAAGGGGCCTCATGGCGGTCTCCCCATCAATGTTGAGTATCCGCGCGGAAAAATGATAACGGGAGGCGTGCAGGGTGTCAAGGTTAAAAGGAGGCCCGCTTCGATTTCAGGAGGGAGGCGCAGGCACGGTGCTATTGCTCCGGGCGGTATTCTTTGGGCACTTCATCCGCGATGCGTTCGAACGCGAAGTAGCCGTAGACGGTGACACCGTAGGGATCGACCACCTCGCCGGTGTGATCGATGAGCGTGGGGCCGTCGGTGAGTTTCACCCACGACCGCTGGTTGTTCTGATGGCCCCAGGGTGACCGTCCCATCCAGCTAAGAAAGGCTTCGGTTTCCAACTCGTTGATGTAAAGCACTTCGAGGTAGCCCGAGAAGCGAAGCAGCTTTTCATTGGCCGTAGGGCCTTCTGCCAGAAGGCGCGTTGGGTCGATCCCGAAGCGGTTGCGTGTGCTGTAGAGCCGGTCGAGCGAAAAGCGCCGGAAGGTCAAGAATCCTTCTTCCTTCAGGCGTCCTCCGAGGAGGGCCAACAGGTAATGCCGGAACGAGCCATAGTAGGCCCGGCGGCGATTTTCGGCCCACCGTTCCGCTTCTTTCGAGTTTTCGGGCTCCAGTTCTTCGTAGAACGGTTCGCCATCGTACTTGATCGTACTTCCCGACCGGATAAATTCTTTAAGGAAGTACTGGATGCGATAGCCGAGCGCCCGGTTCTCGATGATGAGGGGAGCGCTTGCCGTTGCGACGAGTTTCCCCCAGCCCCCCTCGAAGTTCAGTACCTCTGGATTGAGGATCTTCGCATGGTCGGCATTCGACGATTCGCCGAGAAAAAACTGCTCGAATCGGCGTAAGCGTCTCTTCCAGCGCGCGTCTCTCTTGGCCGAGATCGTCACCCCGTCCAATTCCAGAATAGCAGGTACCAGTTCGAAGGAAAAGGTGTATTCTCCGGCGTTGCGGAGCAGCGTGTCTTTCGCCACCGGTTCGAAACCGATCATCGAGACGTAGAGGCGGTGGGTGCCGAGGGGGACGTGTTTGAGGTGGAACTGTCCGTCGTCGTTTGTGGCCGTACCCATCATGGAGGCCGCGATGAAAACGTGCGCGTTCGGGAGGGGCAGGCCGGTTTCGATATCCACGACCGTGCCGGTCAGGGTGGCATGCTCAGAGGGTTGACCCGCTGCGATATGCGCGCCCAGCCAGGCGAAAGCGATGATTAAGACGGTTCGTGAGAAACGCATAGCCGCCGACCTGCAGGCGTCAAGGCCCTGGTGACGCTGCTTTGCCGAGGGAAGAAGGGTAGGAGCCATTGTAAGAAGGCGTATGGCCCAAAGGAGATTCCTTTACGCGATACGCCCCATGTTCAGAAACTACCCTGAATAATCGATCATCCCGTTGTTAGTTCCAGGGACGGTATTCTTTGGGCAATTCGTCGGCCACGCGCTCGAAGGCCAGGTACTGGTAGAACGTCACCCCATAGGGATCCAGCACATCGCCCTTGAGATCGACGACCGTCGGACCTTTTTCGACCCGGATCATGGACGTGCGAAACCGGGGACGGCTGCCGTAGGGACGCTGTGCCCAGCGCAGATAGGATTTGGATTCGGTTTCGCCGGTATACACGATCTCAACGAAGCCGTCGAAGTCGAGGATTCGTTCGTCCGGGCTCTGGCCTTCTTTGATGATGGTGGTAGGATCGAGGGGATAGCGCTGGTCGCTCCTGAACGCACTGCCCCCGAGCGACGAACCTCCAGGGCCGCCTGAGGACGGCCGGCTATAGGTCTTGAACCCCTGTTCCTCTACGCGATTGTTCAGCAAGGCCAGCATGAAGTGCCGGAACGAGCCGTAGAAGGCCGAATCGCGCCGTGCGTGCCAGAGGGCAGACTGCTCCGGGCTTTCGGGGGCCATCTCCTCGTAGAGCGGTTCGCCGTCATACTGGGTTCGGTTCATCGTGGCGGCGAAGTCTTTCAAGAAATACTGGATGCGGTAGCCGAGTGCCTTGTTTTCGAGGATGAGCGGCTCGCTGGCCTGGGCGCGAAACGTCCCGCCCTTGTTGGAAAAGTCCAGTACCTCGGGATTAACGATCTCCGTCTCCGACGCATTGGGGGTTTCTCCGATGAAGAGGCGCGTGAATTTTTCCAGTTGTCTCTTCCATTTCTTGTTATCGGTCGTGACGGTGATTTCGCCGATTTCGACAATAGCCGGTTTGAGTTGGAAGTCGTATGTCTGCGTCCCGGTGCTACGAATGAAGAGGTCGCGGGCCTGGGGTTCGTAGCCGACGAAAGACACGTAGAGCCGGAGCGTGCCGAGTGGTACTCCGGCGAGGCGGTAGTTCCCCTCGGCATTGGTGGTGGTGCCGTTCATCGAGACGGCGATGAAAACATGCACGTTCTCAATAGGTTGACCTGTCTCCGCATCGGTAATGATGCCGATGAGGGTGGCGTCTATGTCCTGGGCTGATGCCAGGGGAGCCAGGAGGAGGAGGGGGAGGAGCCAAAAGAAAAAAGGGGGCTTCAGGGGCATGGTCATTCTGGTCGTCTGTATCAACACGGGTGTACTGTGGAGAGGGGATGACTCCTCATACGCAAAATTCAAGCCGTGGTCCCCTGAGGCGCAAGAATTAACTCTGAAAGGTCGAAGACTTTCACCCTGCGTAGTGAAATGTGTACGGTCAACCCTGTGGTGTGATCAATGACTTCTTCAGTGGCAGAATGAGCTGAGCAAGATGGGTTGAATGATGAGGGCGTCTGGTTCAGAGGGGGAAGTCCACTCCAATACCGGTATCACGGTGATGTTTTCGATGTCCTTCGAGGAAGGCGCAGTTTCCAAAGCGCGACCAGACCGGCCCGGGAGCAGCGTCCTCGTGTTCTCGGGTGATGGTAGCGCGCAGGTTGAGCAGGCGGCGTTTGTCCGTCTCGTCGAGTCCGCCGTACTGATACCTTGCCACGAGCGAGTGGGCGGCGTCCCGGCGCACTTCCCATTTCTTATCTGCGAGGGCGCGAATCAAGAGACTGACCACTCGGGGGTCGTCGATCTCTTCCAGTGCATGAACGACAGACCGGCGTAGCTGCCAGCGATCATGTTCGAGTGCGGCGTTCAGCGGTTCAAGAGCCAGTTGGCCGAGGGCAATACATGGTTTGATTTCGCCCTTGGCAATCCAGTAATACGCCTCTGTTTCATCCCCACCCGGTTGCCAACCGAGCCGATCCAACAATTGCGCTGCGGCGTTGCCGAGATCTCCTTTGATACACCGGAGGGCGTCTATCAACGGTTCGACGGCCGAGGACGCCATCTGCTCCAGGGCAAGAGCGGCAGCCTTTCGCACGGTATGGTCCTCGTCGGTCAGCGCCTGGATCAGCGGGGTGACCGCGCGGGCATCGCCGTGCCGCCCCAGGGTCTCGGCGGCAATGCGGCGTACCGAGGGTCTCTCGTTGTTAAGGCGTTCGACCAATGGACCAAGGCTTGAATCACCGATCTGCAAGAGCGCTTCGGCGGCGGCTTTTTTAACTTCAGGTCGGGTGTCTTCGAGCGCATCGATCAGCCCTTCGATGGCCGGGGGGCCGAAGGCGACGCACTGATCAAGATGGCCTTTGGTAATCCAGTAGCGAACGCCCGCCTTGCCCCGGTCGGGTTGCCACCCGAGTTGATCCAGCGCTTCTGTTGTAGTCCGACGCATCGACAAAGTGTCTTCCTTGAGCATCTCAAGGAGCGGCGCGACGGCACGGACATCGCCGAGCTTACCCAGTGCCCGGATTGCGGCCTTTCGCTCTTCGGTTACATCGCTGGAGAGCACGTCGATCAACGGTTCGACCGCGCGGGAGTCGCCGGATTTCCCAAGTACCTTGATGACTGTCGAGCGGGCGGTGTTACGCGGATGTTCGAGGGTGTCGATGAGTGCTTCGACCGCACGGGGGTCGTCGATTTTTCCGAGTGTTTTGACGGCTTTCTCAGCGATTCCCCAATCCTTGTCTTCGAAGGCGTCTATCAACGGTTGGATGGCTATCGTTCCGAGCGAGATGCACCGATTGAACCGGTCCCTGGCCATCCAGTATCGAGCACCTACCTCGCTCTTTTCCGGTTGCCAACCAAGAAGATCCAGCGTGTCGGCCGCGGCCCTTCGGACGTTTTTTCGTTCATTATGGAGCGCTTCGATGGCTGGTTGTATGGCGAGTTTATCCAGTTTCGAGAGGGCGTCGGTGAGGATACGGCGTCGCTTGTGGTCTTTCTCTTTGGACAGTCTGAGGATCAATGGCTCGACGGCACGCGGGTCTTTCAGTGTCCCAAGCATCTTGACGACATCATCTCGGAGGTGCGAATCTCCAAGAAGGCCGATCAACGTCTCGACGGTGCGTGTGTCTTTGAACCTTTTCAGGGCCTGCACGGCAGCTCTCCGTACCTTCAACCGTCTATCTCCAAGCGCATCGATTAACGGTTCGACGGCTCGGGCATCGGCGAGCGTCCCGAGCGCCTGGGCAGCAACCGGGCGAACCTGCCATTCGTTTGCTCGAAGCAATTCGATCAAGGGATCGACCGCCCGAACGTCACCGAGTTTAGCCAGTGCATCAGCGGCTGCTATGCGCACGACAGTACGCCGGTCGGCGAGTGCCCTAATCAGGGAATCGAAGGCTTGCATGTCGCCGAGTTTCCCTAAGGCCTCGGCGGCACCGCGAGCTACCTTGTAGTTTTTGTGTTTTAGGGCGCGGATCAAGGGCTTGACCCGGCCCCGGGCTGCCAGCTTGTCAATATCGGGTGGTCCGAAGAGTCCCATTCTTAACTCTCATGTTCTATCTGAATCAGTCATGTGACGCATGATCTCCCCTTCGTAGCATCGTTCATCGAGACAGCCGTAGAATCATTCATGCTGCCAGGAGGATCAATATCCTGCTACGTAAAAAATAATTGCAGTGGTCCCCTCAAACAGGAAAAGAATGGAAGTTCGAACCCGAATCCGACAATAAACGAATTTGGGTGCCTCTGAGACATGATTGACATTCCTCACGGATACCGTATCTTTCTATTTGCAGAGTACGGATGCTAGTGAGTCGTTCGCACAAGTACACTTAATGGAGATGCGTCATGCTGACAAGAATCAACAACACGGGTATTTCTTTACTGGGGACGGTTCTTCTTTTGCTTATTCTGACGGCGTGCCAGGAACAACCGGCACCTCAACCTGAAGAGCCCGCCGAAGAGGTGGCCATCGATGCAGAGGCCGTTCAGGCTGCCATGCAGACGCACATCGAGGCTAAGCTCGAAGCAAACGAGGGGACCTACGATGTCCAGGGCATCGCAGCTACGTTTGATTATCTGCACGATGGAGTGAACGAAGCAGAGGGGCATTACGTCTCGTGCGCTGACTTCAAAGCAGGAGAGGATGTCTTCGACGTGGATTACTACGTGACCGCGGAAGGGGAAGAAATGCGGGTGGTGAAGGAGGTGCTTCACAAGAAGAACGGCGAGGAGGTGAACGAAGTCATGTGGCAGGCAGAAGAGTGACCTGCTTTTCTTGATGTCAGGTGGTTCCTACATAGTTTTCGGATCCAGTATCGGAATGATGGGCGCGTGGGAAGTTGGGATTTTCCCCCTCCTACGCGCCCATTTTCCATACCGGTCTGTTTTGCCATCAAAGTGTCGTCTAAAGCCAGCAGAAAGCAGAAACCCCGAAACACCGTCTACACGGCTGCCCGGATCGCTTCCACGGTTGAGGGATCTTCGAGGCTGCTCACGTCGCCGGGATCCTGGTTGAGATAGGCGGCCCGGATCACCCGGCGCATCACTTTGGCGTTCCGCGTTTTCGGGAGGGCCTTCGTGAAAAGGAGTGCTTTGGGTTTGAGCGGTTTGCCCAGTTCGGCTGTGACGCGGTCGATCAGCGCACGGCGAAGGGGATCCGAAGGAACGCGGTCGGGCTTGAGCACGACGTACGTCACCAGGGTCTCACCCTTGATCTCGTCCGGAACGCCGATGGCGGCACTCTCGGCCACGGCATCGTGGGCGTTGAGCAAGGATTCCACCTCGGCAGGGCCCAGCCGTTTACCGGCCACCTTGATCGTATCGTCGCTGCGGCCCAGGATGTACCACAAGCCGTCGTTGTCGATGGCCGCGAAGTCGCCGTGGACCCAGACGTCGTCGAAACGGCTCCAGTAGGTATCGAGGTAGCGTTGTTCATCGTTCCAGAACCCCCGCGTCATCCCGATCCACGGTTGGCGAATGACGAGTTCACCGACGGTGCCTTGAACCGGATGGCCGTCGGCATCTACCACGTCGGCGTCCATGCCGGGCACCGGGCCGGAAAACGCGCACGGCTTGAGCGGTTTGAAGAAATTTCCACACAGGATGCCGCCGCTTATTTCCGTCCCCCCCGAATAGTTGAGAATGGGCTTCTTGCCTTCGAGCACGGCGTCGAAGCACCAGCGCCACGACTCGGGGTCCCACGGGCTGCCCGTCGAGCCGACAGCTCGCAGCCGTGACAGATCGTGTTGCCGGACCGGTTCGGTTCCGTGTGTCTTGAGGGCGCGAATCAGCACGGGTGAAATACCCAGATGCGTCACCCGATGGTCTTCGACGATTTTCCAGAGGCGATCCACCTCCGGGTAGTCGGGCGCCCCGTCGTAGAATACCATCGTCGCACCGATGCAGAGTGTGCCGAAGACGAGCCAGGGTCCCATCATCCAGCCCATGTCGCTCATCCAATACATGCATTCTCCGGGCTTCAGGTCCATGCTGTGGTACATGTCCTGCGCGCCTTTGACGGGAAACCCGCAATGCGTATGCACCGCGCCTTTGGGGCGCCCGGTGGTGCCGCTCGTGTAAATGATCATCAACACATCTTCGGCAGCCGTGCGTTCGGTTTCGGCCTGGTCGGATTGCCCCGGCACGAGGTCGTGCCACCAGGAGTCGCGCCCGGCTTTCATCGGTACGTCGTCCAGGCCCAGGCGCTTCTGGACGATAACGTGCCGGACGGTGGGACAGCCGGCCAGGGCTTCGTCGGCGGTTGTTTTCATGAGGACGGTGTGCTCCCTTCGCGGGAAACCGTCAGCCGTGAAGAGGGCCTTGGCTCCGGCGTCGTTGAGGCGTGTGGCGATAGCACTGGGGCCGTATCCGCTGAACAGGGGCAGGATGATGCCGCCGATCTTGATGACGGCCAGAAAAGCGATGCAAAGTTCCGGCGTCATAGGCATATAGAGACCGACGGCATCGCCTTTGCCAAGGCCGAGTTGCCGGAGGGCGTTGGCACAGCGGCAAACCTCGTGCTGCAACTCCTCATACGTAAGTGAGCGTGTCGCGCCCTCTTCGCTTTCGTAACGGAGGGCGTCGCTGCTCCGGGTCTCGGTGTCCTGCCATTTGTCGAGGCAGTTGTGGACGATATTCATTTCGCCTCCGACGCACCATGTGGGACGCTGGATGCCCCGGCTCAAATCGACGACAGACTCATATGGGGTAAAGAATTGAATGTCGAGATGTCTTAGCGCAGCATCCCAGAACCAGGCGATGTCTTCGGTGGAGCGGCGCATCAACGCATCGTAATCCTCGATGCCGTGCGTGTCCATGAAGGCACGCAGGTTGCTCTCTTCGGTCCAGGCAGGATGAGGGTGCCAGGCGACGTCCTGGCCGAAAGGGAAGGTGTCGGGGGTGGAGTGAGAGGCGGAGTTTGCAGACATGGACGGCATAGGTATAGGGACGCACAATCTGTTTCTCCGCATGATACGCCCCGGCCCATTACACGGCAACCCTGTTCTTGATGAACGGTCAGGATTCTGAGAGTCGCGCGTTGGATTCCGGCTATACGGCGATGGGCAAATCCGGTTCGTCGTGTCCCGGCGCAAGGAGGGCTTCAATCTTGTCCTGCCGGCCGAGTTGCGAGTAGGCCAGGAGCAGAGCCCGGTGGATGGTCGAGGTGTCTTCGCCGAGCTTCTGTGTTAACATATGCGCTTTTTCCAGAACGTTCACGGCTTTTCCAAACAGTGCTCTTCGCTGCTCATCCAACGCTTGACGATCTTGCATCAACTGTTTGCGGTCCGCAGGCATGGCGTTCTGCGCCTCGCTCAGTGTATCCTCCACCTCATGAATCAGGGCGTTTAAGGACAGCGCTTTGTTGAAAAAGGCTACCCCCAGGTTGTACTGGGCGCCGGTGTGGTAGGCATCTATTTTAACCACCTGCTGGAGTTGCACTATGGCCTCGTCGAATGCCTCTACGTCGAGCAGGAGCGAACCGTAATTATACCGGTAGAGGAGGTTGTCCGCGTCCTGGGATAGCGCCTCCTCATACAATGCCGTAGCTTCTCGAACCTTGTCGCCTCGCAGGTAGGCATTGAGCAGGCGGGCCCGGATATCCCCATTATCAGGATACAGGATATGGGCGCGCTCCAGGATGTCGATTTCTTCCTCCGATTGTGCCTGGTCTTCGTGCAGGCCCGCCAACAGGACGAATGTCTCGACCGAGCGATCTCCTCGCACGATGGCCCGTTGAAGGGGAGCAATAGCTTCGTCCGGACGGTGTGCGTGGATCAGCGCCAGGGCATGATTGACTTCGGCGCTCCAGGGCGTCTCAGGACCTACCAGTTCTTTATACAGCGGTCGACGGATGCGTGCAGCGTTTTCGAAGAAGACGGCGGCTATGTCGTAAAGGCTCTCGTCCTCCCGGCCTCTGTTGAACGCTTCGACCCCCCGTTTGAATTCATTAAAGTAGAGGGATCGCAAGCGCCGTTCCACGTCCGGGCGGAGGGAGGGGTCTGCCAGCAAGGCATTTTCATAGCATTCCACCATAGCCTTGATGTACATGCAATGCTGCTCTACGTCGTCGGTGTCGAAGGCTTTGAGTTGGAGCACCTGCCCTTTGATCAGGAGGGCGCGGGCGTTGTCGGGGTTTACCTCAAGGGCTTGATACAGGTTGACCAGGGCGTCGCTGTAGTGCCTTTTCATCAACGCCTTCACCGCCAGATCCAGCCAGAAATCGTCGGATTTCTCGCAGAGATTCCTCAACAGGCGGGACCAACGAATCTGGAGGCGGTCGTTGGTACTCGTAAAATGAAAATGATCCAACTCCGACATAGGGCGCTCGACGTCGAATGAACGGGGGGCAACTAGGCTTCCCTGACGGGAAGCGTTTTCGGACCTTCGGCGAGGTTCCGTTTTCTAGGATTCGGTACGGGGATCAGATCCGGTGTTCGGGGTTCGATCCCCAGGAGCAGGGGTTCCAGTTTCCGGCGGTGCAGGCGCTTGATTTCCAGAGATTGTTCGTTTTGTATCAACGAGACATTATCCACCGCTTCGGCGATCCGGCGAAAGGAAGCTTCATAGCGTTGGCTCACGAGCTTAAAATCCTGGACACGCTGATCGAAGACGGCCAGCGATTTGTCCTGAGTTTGCAGCCGATTCCTGAGTTGGTGCATCTCGGCCTTCAGGTCTCTGGTATACATCCAGAAGAAGGTGCTGAATCCTGTACCGCCCAGCGCGAGGAAACCGAAAGCGAGCACGGCGAACGGCAGTATGGTAAAGGGGAGGATCATCTCAGAGGGTTTTCAAGTGGGCAGATCGCTTGCTAGTAATCACTGAAAATGGATACGATTACGTCTCTTTCATCGTTTATGGGGGGCGGATCCTTAAAGAGAAGCTTCTAGAAAGGTAATGGTTTAAGTAGGCTCCTCTTTCATGAAAAGACCGTCGTTCTGAATAGATAGGTAGGGGATCAGGATGGATGTGGGATGTGAGATACGGCAAACGCGATTTTTTATCGTAACTTGCTCTTGAATATCTTCGTAGTTCATCATCTATTCCCCCGCTTTATTACCCCACCCATTCTTCTCACCTTTGGAGGAGGTCTCATGCAACGGATCGTTTCATTCCTGCTGCTGGTCGGTGTCGTGCTTTTCCTTGCGGCGTGCCAACCCACGGGAGATTCTTCAACCCGCTTCAGCGTCTCGGTAGAGTATCACAAGCTCGATAATGGGCTCAAGGTGGTGCTTTCACCCGATCATACCGCCCCTACAGTTGTCGTTGCTGTCTATTACAACATCGGCTTCCGCATCGAGCCGCAGGACCGCACTGGGTTTGCCCATCTCTTCGAGCACATGATGTTCCAGGGATCGGAGAACCTGGGTAAGATGGAATTTATTCGCCTGGTGCAGCGCAACGGCGGTGTTCTCAACGGGTCTACCCGGTTCGACTTCACGAACTACTTCGAAATCCTGCCGGCCCACAAACTGGAGACGGCGCTCTGGG
>JBHHWM010000055.1:0-21889 GCA_046756545.1 Rhodothermales bacterium
AGCACGCCCAGGTTTTCGAGCGGGCCGCCGCCTTTGACGAGCACGCCGCCGCGCCCGGCCCGGGCTACGGCGCTGAGCACCGCGCTCGGCGTGGCGATGGCCAGCGCGCACGGGCTGGCCGCCACGAGCACGGCCATGGCCCGGTAGAAGCTCACGGAGAACGGCTCATCAACGACGACCCACGCGAAGAGGATTAGCACCACGAAGGCGAGCACGGCCGGCACGAAGACGCGCTCGAACCGGTCTGTGAAACGCTGCGTGGGCGACTTCTCCGTTTCCGCCTCCGTCACCATCTGCACCACGCGAGAGAGCGTCGATTCGGAAGCCCGCTTCGTAACCACGATCTCCAACGCTCCGCTGCCGTTGATCGTACCGGCAAAGACGCGGTGCTCCGGTTCGAGCTTGTCCCAGTGTTCCAGGGCGTCGTCGAGATTGTCCACCGGCTGTTTGTCCACCGGGACGCTCTCGCCCGTCACGGGTGCCTGGTTGACGGCGCTCGTGCCCTTGACGACGAACCCGTCGGCGGGAAGGCGTTCATTCGTGCGTACGATAACGATGTCGCCGACTTTCAACTGCTCGACGGGGATCTCGCGCTCCTCTTCACCCCGGCGCACGACGGCCGTGTCGGGTGCCAGCTCGGCCAGCGCTTCGATAGCCCGCCGGGCGCGGCCCATCGCGTAGTGCTCCAGGGCGTGGCCCAGGCTGAAGAGAAACAACAGCAGCGCTCCCTCAGCCCACTCGCCCAGCACGGCAGCGCCGGCGGCGGCCACGAGCATCAAGAAATCGATCTCGAACCGGCCCACGCGTATGCTGGCAGCGGCCTCACGGAGCGTGAAGAAGCCGCCGAGGAAGTAGGCGATGAGGTAGCCGGCAAGCGGAATCGGGGCCGCAACATCGGTGAAGGTGTCCAGCAGCCACCCTGCGATGAGAAAAACGCCGGAGAGGATGGCAAAGACGAGCTCCGCTTTCTCGCCGAGGATCCCGCCGTGCTCGTGAGCGTGTTCTTCGCCCTCATCGTGCACATGCTCCTCCACTTTCAAGGCCTTGTGGGGTTTCTCTGCTACCACACGCACCCCCATCCCGCGCAGTGCATCGCGAAGGGCGGCTTCGCCCGTGAGGTCGCGCTTGAATTCTACACGAACGAGCCCTGCTGCTGTGGCTTCAGCCTCGATAACGCCAGTGGACTTACGCAGGCGCTCGGCGACGGTGCGGGCTCTGCGTGGATGGCGCAGACCCTCCACAGTCCACACGGCATGGCCGAAATGGTCGGTGAGTTCGGTGCCCAGGCGCTCTGCCATCTGCCGGATGCGAGGAAGCGGCAGCACCTCCGGATCGTAGTGAATGCAGAGGCGGTCCGGGTGGTCGTCTGTCGCTTCGACGATATGCGCCTTTTCCACACCGTTGTGCCCCTTTAGACTGCTGATGAGCCGGCGCACGCAATGGTCGCGGGCGTCCGGCACGTCCGGCAGCAAGATGGGAATATCGAGTTGGAGTTTTTCTGCCATCGTGATCTCCTCGTTAAACGGCGTTCAGGCCGCGTTCACCCGTAGAGATCCTCACCGCCTTCTCGACGGTCGAGAGGACGTAGATCTTGCCGTCGCCGCGCAGACCCGTATGGGCCGCCTCGCGGATCGTCTCGACGATTTCATCGACCAAGTCGTCGTGGCAGACGATCTCGAGCTTTACGTGTGGAATGAAATCGACCAGATCTTCTCGGACCTTGTGGGGTGCCTCCTTGGCCCGCCCACGCCCGAAGCCGCGCACGTCGGAGACGCTCATGCCGGTCAGCCCTTCAACCTTGTGTAGTGCGAGGGTGACGGCGCTGAGCTTATGGGGTTTTATGTAGGCTTTGATCTCTTTCATAGGTTTTCTCTAATCGTGTTGTACCGTTGCGTCAGATTCGGCCTGAATCGACATCCGCTTCAGCTACGGAGCTACAGTGGCTCTGCGATCGGCTTCAAGGTGGGCCTTTCTCGAGCGAGGAGAATACCGCGAGACTATTTCTTCTTTGCTCCGGCCCCCTTGAGAAGCTGAATCACTTCGGCGCGGCCCTCCTTAGATGCCCACATCAGCGCGGTCTCGCCGGCATGTGTTCTGGCGTTCACATCAGCGCCGGCATCAAGCAAAAGTCGAACTACTTCGGCATGGCTTCCCATGGTGGTGTTCCCTGGAATCCCTCCAGAAGCCGATATCAGAGCTGTCTCTCCAGCATTGTTTTCGGCATTGACCTCAGCGCCCGCCTCAAGTAAAAGCTTGGCTATCTCGGTGAGACCCAAGAAGGAGGCGAATAGCAGAACGGTGTCGCCTTCATTATTCTTGGCATTGACCTCAGCGCCCGCCTCAAGCAAAAGCTGGGTTACCTCGGAGTGGTCTCTTGCAGAAGCGAACATCAGAACGGCGTCGCCACCGCTCGTCTGCGCATTGACATCAGCACCAGCCTCGAGTAAAAGCTGGGTTACCTCCAGATGGCCGGCCCAGGCGGCCCACATCAGAGCCGTGACACCATCGCGGCTTCTGGTGTCGGGAGACATACCTGCTGTTAGGAACAGGTTTATCGCTTCAAGGTCACCTAGCTGACAGCGCTCAATGAATTCGTCCTGGCTGTACTCTATGCGCATTTCAGCGAGTCGCTGACGTGCTTCGTCTGTGCTGATGGTTTCCTGGTTATGGGCTACCCGGCTGGTGCCACAGCCAAGAAGTAGCGTCAAGGCGAAAACGAGAGCCGTGGAGACCTTATCTAGCCTGAGATCGAACTGGATCTCTTTCATAGCTTTTCTCCTGTGTTATCCCATGGGACCTCCGGGTTCGGCCTGATCTGACACCTCCTGCGGTTGTTGTGCTACAGGTTCCTCTGCCAGCGGCTCTATCGCAAACCACTTGTAGAGCGCCGGTAGCACCAGGAGCGTCAGCGTCGTCGACGTGATCAGCCCACCCACGACGACCGTGGCCAGGGGGCGTTGCACTTCGCTACCTGTCCCTTGCGAGAAGAGCAGCGGGATCATACCCAGCGATGCAGCCAGGGCCGTCATGAGTACGGGCCTCAGGCGCAGACACGCGCCCTGGATGGATGCCTTGTCGATGGGCAAACCCTCCTGCACGAGTTGGTTCAGATAGGTGATGAGCACCACGCCGTTCAAGAGTGCGATGCCGAACAGGGCAATGAACCCGACCGAGGCCGGAACCGAGAGGTTCTGACCCGAGATGAAGAGCGCCACGACGCCGCCGACGAGCGCCAGCGGAATGTTCAGGAAGATGAGCAGCGAGTTCTTCAGCGAATTAAAGCTGGAGTAGAGCAACAGGAAAATGACCAGGAGCGTGATCGGGACCACCACCATGAGCCGCCGATTAGCCTCCTGCTGCAGGCGGAACTGGCCGCCCCACGTGGTGAAATAACCCGTCGGGAGGCTCACCTCGCGCTCAATAACCTTTTGTGCCTCCCCCACAAACGAGCCGATATCCCGGCCCTCGACGTTGAGCTGCACGGTTATGAAGCGCTGGTTGTTTTCACGGGTGATCTGGCGCGGCCCGACAATCTCCTCGATCTCAGCCAGATCCGACAACGGGACCTGGATGCCGCCTGGTGCCGGAATCAGGATGCGCTCGATAGCATCGGCGGTGGAGCGATAATCCGGCGCGAAACGGACGTAGATATTGAAACGACGGATACCTTCGAAGATTTCTCCGGCGATTACGCCCCCGACGGCCGCCTGGATGACTTCCTGCACGTCCTCGACGTTGACGCCGTAGCGGGCGATGGCTCCCCGGTCGACGCGGATGAGGAGCTGCGGGGTACCGCTGATCTGGTCGGCTTGCACGTCGGCCGCCCCCGAGACGGTGCGGACCCTGGCTGCGATCTCATCCGCCTTTTCTTTCAGCGCTTCCAGGTCATCGCCAAAGAGCTTGACGGCCAACTCGGCCCGAACGCCTTCCAGGAGTTCATCGACGGTCATCTGGATGGGCTGCGTGAAGTTGGTCAAGACACCCGGCACCTCTCCGAGCTCCTCACGGATCGCTTCTTGAAGCCGCTCTTGACTACCAAAGCGCCACTGGTCTTCGGGCTGGAGCAGGAGGTACATTTCGGCGCTGTTGACCGGGTCCGTGTGGGCCCCAACCTCGCCGCGCCCGATACGCGAGACGACGCCCGCAATCTCAGGAATATTCATCAGGCGCCGCTCCACCCGCAACGTCGTCGCCTTGCTCTCCTCCAGCGCGATGGAGGGGGCCATCGTCAGCCGGAGTACGAGCGTACCCTCTTGCAATGTGGGCGTGAACTCCGAACCCAGGAAGGGAAAAACCACAGCGCCGATGACCATAAGACCGACGGCCAGCCCGATAGCTCTCATGCGATGCTGTACGAAGTGCGTCACCACCGGGCGGTAGCGATCCATGAGCCAGTGCAGCACACGCTCCCCGAAGTTGCCGACATCCTTCCCATCCTTGCGTTGCTGCTTCGGCCGACGCATGATGATGTCTGAGAGCACCGGTGCCAGGAGCAGAGCGTACAGCAAGGAGCCCAGCATGGCCAGCGCTATGGTGTAGGCCAGCGGGCGGAACGTCGTGCCCTCGACGCCTTGCAACGCGAACAGCGGCAGGAACACGATGATGATGATGGAGATCGCAAACAGGATAGGACGCGCCACTTCCAGGCAGGCCCGGGCTACCACGTGCACACGCGGCTCGCCGGGATCGGCCTCTCGCAGCATGCGGTCCACGTTCTCCACCATAACGACGGTGCCGTCTACCATCATCCCGATGGCAATGGCCAGCCCACCGAGCGACATCAGGTTGGCTGAAATGCCGAACTGCTTCATCCACAGCGTGGCAAAGAGCACAGAGAATGGGATCGCTAGGGCGACTACTACGCTGGGACGCCAGCTCCCCAGGAAAGCCACCAGGATGATCACGACGAGCAGGATGCCCTCGATCAGCGCATCGGATACGGTCTCTACCGCCGCCAAAACGAGCGTCTTCTGTTCGTAGTAGGGCACAATACGGACGCCCTCGGGCAGGATCCTGTTGATCTCGCCCAGCTTTTCTTCGACGGCACCGATTACCGTGGAGGAGTTGGTGCCGTAGAGCTTGACGACCATGCCGGAGACGACCTCTCCGATGCCGTTTCGGGTCTGGATGCCCCGCCGGATCGCACCGCCCAGCTGGATGTCGGCAACCTGGCTGAGGTAGACCGGCGTGCCATCGACGGTCTTGATGATGATGTTATCGAGGTCTGCAATCGTGGAGGCGAGGCCGACGGAACGCACGATAAACTCCTCGGCGTTCTTTTCAATGAACTGCGCCCCGACGTTGAGGTTATTGGCCTCGATCTTGTCGATGATCTCGTTGAGCGTGACGTCGTATCGAAGAAGTGCATTGGGATCGACCACGGCGTGATATTGCTTTTCATAACCGCCGATGCCCAGCACTTCGGTCACGCCGGGGACAGTCTGCAAGTTGAACTTGACGATCCAGTCTTGCATCGTACGCAACTCTTCGAGCGAGTACCGCCCTGTCGTGTCGTCGAGGTAGTAGAACAGCACGAGCCCCATGCCCGTCGAGATCGGTCCCATCTCCGGCTCGCCGAAGCCCTCGGGGATCTGTTCCCGGGCTTCCTGAAGCCGCTCGTTCACGAGTTGCCGGGCGAAGTAGATGTCGGTCCCTTCCTCGAAGTAAACGTTGACGACGGAGAGACCGAAGTTGGAGACCGAGCGGATCTGCTTCAGATTCGGCAGCCCGTTCAGGGATACTTCAACCGGATACGTCACGTACTTCTCGACCTCTTCCGGCGCCAGGCCCTCCGTGACGGTGAAGACCTGGACGAGCGAGGGAGAGATGTCGGGAAAGGCATCTACGGGTAGTTGCCGGTAGCTGTAATATCCTGCCGCCATCACCAGCACGCCGAACGCGAGCACGAGCAGGCGACTGCGGAGGGAGAATTGAATGAGCTTATTCATAAGACTTCATCGCTGCGTTTAGTGCGCGTGTCCTTCCGAGAGTTCGCCCTTCTGAAGCTGCGACTTGAGCGCAAAGCCCCCACTGGCAACGTATTCGTCGCCCACCGCAAGACCGCTGGTGATCTCGATGTGCGATTCGTCTTCTCGGCCGGTCGTGACAGGTTTCGGCACGAATCCTTCAGTAGATCTCACGAAGATGACGGTCTGGCCGTCGATAGTCTGGAGTGCCGTCTTAGGCACCGCCAGCGGTACCTCGACTTCGCTGACGCCAATGGTACCGTTTACAAACATGCCGGGGCGCCACAGGCCATCGGGGTTCGACAGGATGATGCGGGCAAGCGCTGTACGCGTCTCCTCCCCCACGATTGGGCGCACATACGAGAGGGCGCCGCACGCATCGGGCAGGTCATACCCCGCCGAAATCACTACTTCCTGTCCTTCGCGCACGAGCGCCAGGTCCTTCTGGTAGATGTTCAGGTCTACCCACACCACGCTCAGGTCGGAGACGTCAAACGCCGAGGCATCGGCTTCCAGGGCCTCCCCCTGCACGATGTGCTTTTCCACCACGGTCCCGGAGAAGGGCGCCGGGAGCGGGTACTCGATGAGTGAGGCGTCCGCCTGTTCGGGGAGCCGCTCGATATAGTCGTCGGCAAAGCCGAGAGCCCGGAGCTTCTGCCGGTCGGAGCGGAGCACGATGCGGGCCTCGGCCAGCGCTTGCCTGGCTTCGAGGTACTCCTGCTCCGACGAGATCTTCTTCTCGAAGAGCCGTTCTTCCCGCTCGAAGCTGGCCCGGGCCAGTTCCAGGCGCTCCAACGCAGCCAGGTAACTCGCTTTGACGTCGGCCAGCTCGCGGCTCTCTAGCACAGCCATCACCTCGCCAGCGCGGACGCGGTCCCCGACGGACTTGAAAACGGACCGGACCACGCCGGGGACGCGCGGCACGACGTGCGCGTATCGGTCCTGGTTGACTCGCACTTCGCCGGGAAAGGTCATCTCGACGTTCATGGTGCCGGGGCCGACCACCAGCACCTCGATAGCAAACTCTTCCAGTTCAGCCGAGGTCAGGCGGACGAGGTCCACTTCACCGGGGCTGCTCTCTTCGGCCTGTTCGTCGTGGTTTTCTTCACCCGGCGAGGTGTCGCCGGAGCCGCATCCCGTGAGGGCGATTCCAGCCAGGAGCAAGAGGCTGGCGAAAAGGAGCACCGCATACGCGCTCAAGGTTTTATGATTCCTTTTGCTGTCGTGACACGAGCCACGGGCGACTGACGCAATAATCTTCGATTTCATGGGGGTCTCGCGATCTATTGGTTGGATAGGTCCGTGAGCGGGGTGCCGATGAGCCGCTCGACCTCGGCACGCGTCTGGTGATAGGCCAGCAGGGCGTCGACGTACTGGTTGGTCGTTTCAAAGAGCGTGCGCTGTGCATCCAGCACGGTGAGCAGGTCGAACTTGCCCTCGCGGTAGCCTTCCTCCGTTGCGTCGAAGTTCTCCTGCGCGGCCGGCAAGACGTCCTGGCGCAATGTCGTGACCTCGGTATAGGCTGTAGCCAGCCGCTCGTAGGCGCCAGCGAGCATTCGCCGGGCGAGCACTTCGGCGGCTTGCTGCCCGGCATCACCTTGCCGCAGGCGGTACTCTGCTTCCTGAATAGCCCCCTGATTGCGGTCGAAGAGCGGAAGCGGGATCGAAATGCCGGCCACAAAGGAGGTTTCGCCCAATTCTCGTATCCGCCGAGGGCCCACACTGAGGATGGGATCCGGGATGCGGCGGGCTTTCTCCAATGCTATATCCGCCCGGCGCAGGGCCATTTCTTCACGCCAGCGCGCCACGTCCGGGTTGCGGGCGATAAAGGCGTCAAGCAGGTCGTAATCGGGCACAGCCTCGACCTCGTCGAGCGCCCCGACGACCCGTTCGAAGGCCGGTGTTGTGCTT
This sequence comes from Rhodothermales bacterium, assembly GCA_046756545.1. GTDB lineage: Bacteria > Bacteroidota > Rhodothermia > Rhodothermales > JBHHWM01 > JBHHWM01. The sequence continues at coordinate 7,878 of JBHHWM010000055.1, forward strand.
CCCCAGGCCGCGGAGAGTAGCGCACGGGCAACCGTGAGCGCGCGTGCAGTGCGTTCGTTCTCGATCTGCGTCGTCGAGAGCACGACCCGTGCCCGCCTTTCCTCCAGCGCCGACACCTTGCCGGCCTCCGCGCGCTCCGAGACGGTCTGGTAGAACTGCTGCGCCAGCGCCAGTAGGCTATCGGCCAGCAGGAGACGCTCTTGGGCGGCAAGCACCCCGACGAAGGCTTGCACCGTCTCGGTGAGCACGTCTAACCGGACGGTTTCATAGTTCCAGCCGGCCAGGTCGCGTTCGAGGGCTGCCACGCGCCGACGCCGACGCCGGTCTCCGCCGAGTTCGATGAGTTGGCTGAATCCGGCGGTAACCTCTGCGGCGTCCGTGCCTCCAAGGGAACCCGTACCGGCAAAATTCTCCATCTCGGCACCGATCTCAGGGTTGGGAGGCAGCCCGGCCTGTAGCGTGCGAGCCTCTCTTGCCCGGACCTCCCAGGCAAAAGCACGCAGTTCCGGATTGAGCAGAAGTGCGCGTGCAAGGGCTTCGCGCAGGGTCAGCCCCTCGGGCTCAGCCGAAGGCGCGGAAGAAGGTGCGTTGTCGCCCGTGGGTGAAATGGGCGGACGGTAAGCAGGAAAAGCGTCACCGAGCGGGCGTGGCTCCGGCCAGGCCGTGTCGCGCGGCGTCGCGCAGCCTGCCACGGAAAGCAAGAGCACCAGCGCCCACAGCGCTAGAAAGTATGGTTTCATAAGTTCGCTTCAAGACCAAAATCCTACAAATAGACAGGAGCCCGCGTTGAAGCGGGAACGATAGAATAGACGTAGGCCACAGACACATGTCTGCCATGCATGAGATCATAGCTGGGGCCTGCCGAACGGGATAAGCCACCGTACAAGGCATTCGCACCTGCGGCGGGTTCGGCGGTCTTGAAGCGACTTAAATCAGAAGAACGACCGTACGAAGCGGCGTCAGCGGAGATTGGGGAACGGCGGGTTCGGATGCGAGAGGGGTAGGCGTCCGGGCATCCAGATTCGGCACGAACTGTAGCGTTGCGGCAGGATAGAGATCACTCGCTGTCTGCGACGCATCCTTCAGCGTAGACGTCGCCTGCCCGTCGGCAGGGCTCGCAAAGAGCAACATGTCGAAGCAGGAGGTTTGACATTCGATGTCGGGGACCTTATCGGCTTCCAGTGAGGCAAATTCAGCGTGCACCTCCCGCGTCATCTTAAAAACCTTCGAGGCGCAGTCGCCGGAACGACTACTTTCTATCTCGATACGCCCGTCGCTCTCGATGCACAGCACGATACCGGGCAGGGCATGCACGCTCACCGGGAAAAGAAGCATCATACTGGCCAACAGCCACACCAGCGATGCAGTGCGTTTCTTGATGATATGGAGGTTTAGCTTCATACGACGATGCTCTGTGTCATCTTGCGCGTTGAATACGCATGGTCGATGGATTGTTTCCCGCGCTGCACTGATATACAAGGGATCGTGGTTCGCGCTTTGATCTTAAGCGCTGGATTCCAATGATGGCTTGTACTCATAGATGGCAGTGTTAGCTTATCCCTTAGCCTATCTTATCCAACGCGCTCATCATATCGATAGAGATTTGTGCGATACGGTAGGCATCCTCAACCGTGCAAATAACCACACCGGAGTGATCGGTCTGCCACGTCTCGGCGGCTTCATGCGAACGGAAGAAGTGCATCTGGCTACACACCGCGCTTTGAGGCCCCCGCGTCGAACAACACGATACCTTGCTCGGATCTACAATAGAGACCACCGTGCTCTCAGGGCTGTACGAAGTTACCCCGGTTGGCGTGATCGTGAGCCGGATGGTCTCGCCGGTAACCGGGCACGTTGATTCGACCTGGGCTGTCTCCTCCAGATAGGCAGGCAGGAAGAGTGTGTCCAGCGCACACCAGGCATAGAGATCGCCTCCCTTCACGCGAAAACGGTGCGACGTCGGATTGAGCGTCAGCACGACGCCGAGGAGGCGGCCCTCACCATCGACCTCCACCCCGGAGGCTCCCAACTGCCCTATGATGGCCTCCACCTGGTTGATGGGCATTCCCAGATCGGCGGCCAACCGCTGCGCCGAGACCGGTTGCCCCTCGGCCAGCGCGCGGATGGCCTGGACTTGAAACCGGACAGAAAACGCCATCTGCTCCGGTGGCACGCCGGCATTCTGCGACCGCCATGCCTGCATCACGTCTTCGACGGTGGGCGAATGGAGTGCGGGTGTTTCCATGGCGTCCTCCTCGTTTAATCAGCCGATAAGGTCTCGATGATCTGGCTGAGCATGGGGTTATTGCGCCGTCCGACGACGGTATACGTGCCTTGCGCCGTCGAGACACTCAGCGCCCGATACGTCCCGCAATAGACCGACAGGCACGGCTTTGACCCGACCGTGGTCGTCTCGACCGGGAAGTTGGCGAACGAAACGGGGCTGGAGCGCGGCTGGCAGAAGAGAAGCACGCCGCCGCGCTCGTCCTGGTACGTGAGTTGGGCCAGTTGAAAGGCGCCGTCCGAGATGACGAGGGCCTCGACCAGCGCCAGCGAGGCCGGCAGCACGTCGAGATCCAGGTCCTCGGAGACGCCGGCAGCTTCCAGGGCTTCCCCGCTCGACACCCGTTTGATTTCAAAGGGCGCGGGCAGCGCAGGGAGCCGTCCAGCGTGATCGAGCGAGGCCAGGTACCAACCCAGATCGAACGGGGCTGAGGCAGATACCATTGGCAAACTCGACAACGGCTCGTCTTTGCCGCCCAAGTCAACCAGGGCCAGCACGGCAAACGTCGTCATGCAAAACACTATCGCAGCAGCAATCGCCATGCGCGAAATGCGACTGAGAAACAAGACCGGCGCGGCCCGCCTTGGCTCCAGAGCCGTCTCCACTCGCTCCCAAACATTATCTGAGAGCGCCGGCACCTCTACGGCACGAAGCGCATTTCGGGTCAGCGCCATGTCGTCGAGCACCTGTCGGCAGGCCCCGCAGTTCGCTACGTGCTGCTCGATGGTCAGCGCCTCAGTCTCGGGAGCTTCGCCGTCGAAATAGGCCGCGAGCCGATCGTCCGATATGTGTGGGGAATCGTTCATAGACTCAAGCTATCCCAGGTAGGTGGCATCGATGCCAGCCCGGCGGAGGTGCGTAGCTACCTGCTGCCGTGCGCGCGCCAGCCTCGACGCCACCGTCCCCTGAGAACAGGCCATGATACTGGCAATCTCTTGATACGACAATTCTTCGATCTCCTTCAACACAAGCGCCGTCCGAAGATCCGGATGGAGCCGGGTCAGCGCCTGCTCGACGTAGTGCTGAAGGTCGTGGAGGAACACCTGCTGGACAGGTTCCGACCGGCGACCTGCCGGAATCCGTTCCGGTACGCCGCCCGTGTCCTCTATGTAACCGGCCCGGTACGCCGCCCGTCGCTTCTGCTTGCGCATCTTGTCGTAGCAGGTGTTGACCGTGATCCGGTAACACCAGGTTTGGAAGGAGGACCGAAAATCGAACGTCCCCAGGCGTCTATGCAGCGTCACGAACACCTCCTGCGTCACGTCCTCGGCATCCAGACGGTTGCCCAGGAGCCGAAACGCGACCCGGAACACCACGGGTGCGTACTGCTCGTAGAGCTGCTGGAAGGCACGCGAGTCGCCCTTCCGTGCAGCGCGCAAAAGGGGCTCATCCACGGAGACGTTGATGGTTAAGGACCGGTCCATTCATCCAGTTAGACGAGATGGGCATTGTGTTTCTTCCCTTCTCCGGTCTCGGTCAGCGCATCCGGGTACTGACGCCTGTTCTTGCGTTGGCCCAGTCCGAAGGCCTGGTCGAGCGTCAGCAGATACGTGCCGGGGTGCGCGGCTGTCCACTGCTCGCCTTCTTCCAGCGAAGCGAAGAAGAAGACATAGTGGCAGAACGAGCCGATCACATCCTCGGCCAGCTTCTCCTCGTCGGGTTCCAGGAACGAGACGTACACGTCCGTGCCGTCGGCACTGCGGGCACCCTCCGCAGAGACAATTAAATGAATCACCTCGCCGGTCACCGGACTCTTCGACGTCACCTCCACCGTCTGGCCGAGCAAGGGCGGGATGAAGAGCGCATCCCAGGCGCACCACGCGTAGACGGTGCGCCCGGCTACTTCGAGTCGGTGATTCATCTCCGAAGGCGTAAGGCCCCAGTAGCCCACGACCCGACCCTCGGCATCGAGGTAGACGCCGTTCCACCGGTCCAGCAATTCGCCTACGCGCTCTTCTGCGACGCCTACCTCAGCCGCGATGGCCTCGGGCAGGACCGACTCGCCCGTGGCGAGGAGGTGGTAGATTGCCAGCGACACCCGTTGCTCGTCGCGGCTGAGGTTCAGGAATGTATCGGGAAACGCATCGAGCGCCTGCGCGATGCGGTCTGAATCAGCAAGTGTATTGATAGCCATGGGAAAACTCTCCCTCTCTGGTTTGTTAAGTGTCACCGGCCGGGCGGTGGACGCCGCCAGCGGCCGAGTTGATGCCTTCCGAGAGAGTGGGATGGACATGCAGGCTGCGACCGATCCGCTCGTACGACGCTCCCAGGTCGAGTGCAAGGATCAGTTCGTGGATTAACTCGCCCGCGTGCGGGCCTATGATCTGCGCGCCGAGCAGCCGGTCCGTCTCGGCGTCTGCCACGATCTTGACAAACCCGTCGGTCTCGCCGATGGCCCTGGCTCGCGCGACACGCGTGAACGGATGCTTGCCGATCTTGATGTCGTAACCGGCTTCGCGAGCCGCTGCCTCTGTCAGCCCGACTGCTGCTATCTCCGGGTCCGTAAAGATGGCATAGGGCACCTGGCGTCCTTCGCTCGACGCGCTCCGGTCTTTGAAGAGGCGTCCGTAGAGCAAATCGGCATCATCGCGGGCACTGTGCGTGAACATCGGCCCGCCTGTGACGTCGCCGATGGCCCATATATGCGACTGGCTCGTACGGAAGGCTGCATCCACCGTGATGAAGCCGCGCTCGTCGGTCTCGACGTCGGCAACATCCAAGCCCAGATCATCCGTATTGGGTGTGCGCCCGGCAGCCACAAGAATGGCGCTGCCCTCGAACACCTGGCGTGCTCCATCGACCATAGCTTCGAGACGCACGCCTCCGGCTGTCTTCTCCGCGCGTTGAACGTCGGCACCGAGCACTACCGAAATGCCCTCTCTGCGAAAGACCTCCAGCAGCACGTCGCTCACGTCCGCATCCTCGCTTGCCAGAAGCCGGTCCGGGCGTTGCAGCACCGTAACCTCCGACCCGAACCGAGCGAACATCTGCGCGAACTCGACGCCCACGTACCCGCCCCCGATTACCAGCAGCGATTCGGGCACTTCGGTCGCGTCGAGCAACATGCGGTTCGTGTGATAGGGCACGTCCGTCAACCCGTCGATGGGGGGAAGAGTGGGACGCGCCCCGGTGTTGATGATGATGCGCTCCGCCTCGACAACGGTGTCGCCGGCGCGAAGCCGATTCGGGGCTTCGAAGACGGTCTGCTCTTCGATCAGCGTCAGGTGTTCGTTTCGCTCGACCTGCCGATACGCCCCCTTGCGGATCGTAGTTAACACCTCATTCTTGCGCCGAACGATGGCGGTCAGGTCCACCACTGGCGTCCCAGCTTCGATGCCGAATCGGTTCGCCGTGCGGACGACGTGCGCCACCTTCGCCGAGTGGAGCATCGTCTTGGTAGGGATGCAGCCCCGATTGAGGCACGTGCCGCCGAGAAGCTCCTTCTCGAAAAGCACCGTCTTCCGGCCTTTGTAGGCGGCCTTGTTGGCGATGGGCAGGCCCGCCATACCGCCCCCAATGACGGCGATCTCTGCTTCGATCAAGGACATGAGCGGATTTATTTGGGTAAGTAGGAATGCGGAGGCTATTCCACCCTGGCAAGCGCACTCACAGCGATGTCATCGCCCGTCACGGTGAGGGTGAAACGAACGGAATCCTCGACCTGGATACCCTGGAGCAGGATGGTGTCTTCCACAGCGAACGACATCGTCATGGCCTCCATAAAGCCGGGAATCTCTTCATGGGCGATGCGGATGTGCTCACCATCGGGCAGGAATGCCTTGATTACTCCAATTGCTTGATAGGTTTTGACAGATGCCGGCGTGACTTCCTCAGCCGGTTCAGGAATTTCTTGAGCCCGCTGAGCACAAGAGGATAGCATCAGCAATACCGTGAAGACGACGGCCAAACGCACAGAGCGATTCATAACAATAATCCTTTCTTTCAAGCCGCGCAGCAACTCAGCTTCTTGATGTCCTTGCCGAAGGTAATCGCCGCTAGCTTGATACCCTCGGAGAGAGTTAGATAGGGATGGAACTGCGCGACGAGTTCCTGAATCGTGATGCCGTACTTGATGGCCAGCGCGACCTCCATCAGCAGTTCCGAGCCTTCTGGTGCCAGGATGCGCGCGCCGATCAGCCGATCCGTGGTCCGGTCGCGTAGCAGCTTGATGAATCCGCGCGTGTCGCGGGCTGCGATGGCACGCGGCACTTGGTCGAGGTTCAGCTTCGACACCTCGAAATCGATGCCAGTGGTCTCAGCCTGCGTCTCGTCCATTCCAACACCGGCTACCTGTGGATCAGTGAAGACGACCCACGGCAGCGCCCTGTAGTCGCGACGCGCGAAATCCCGCCCGAGCGCATTGGCCGCTGCGAGGTTGCCCTCATAGGCGGCCGTGTAGACGAATTGCTGCTCGCCCAGGACGTCGCCCGCCCCGAAGATCGTCGGCACGGCGGTGCGTAGCGTCTCATCCACCGGGAGGTAGCCGCGTTGGTCCGTCCGGATGCCGAGCGCCTCCAGGCCAAGGCCCTCGGTGTTGCCCTGGCGGCCCGTGGCCAAAAGCAGGTGGCTGCCCCGGAAGGTGTGCACGGTGCCGTCGATCCTCGTCTCGACTACGACCTCGTCACCCTCATGGCGTACCGAGTCGATGGCCACGCCTGTGCGAACATCGATGCCTTCTTCAGATAGGTATCCTGTCAGGGCATCTGTCATGTCGGCGGCTTCGGTGGGCAGGATGCGTGCCGATCGCTGCAGCACGGTTACTTTGGAACCAAGCCGGGCAAAGAGCTGGGCGTTCTCCAACGCGATATACCGGCCGCCTAGCACGATCAGGTGCTCCAGTTGCTCCTCCAGGCGGTACACGGTCTCGTTGGTCAAATAGCCGACCTCGTCGAGTCCAGGAATGTCAGGCACGAACGTCCGTGCGCCGGTGGCGATCAGGATGTTCTTAGCGTTGAGCCGCTGCCCGTTTACCTCGACCAGGTGCTCCGAAGCAAGGGAGGCGCGTCCCTGGATGATCGTGATATTCGGGTCGTCGGCGACTACGTCGACGTATTTCTTCTGACGCAGCTCGGCGACGAGGGCCTGTGTCTGTCGCGTCACCGCCGCGAAGTCCGTCACCTCGCTCTGGGAAGTGATACCCTCGAAGCTATGGTGTGCACTTCGATGGTGGGCCTCGGCGGCGCGAATCATCGTCTTGCTGGGCACGCAGCCCACGTTCACACAGGTGCCTCCGATGGGGAGCCCGTCGTTGACGATGGCGACGCGTCCGCCCAGTTCACTGGCCTTGATGGCGGCCGCGAATGAGGCGGATCCGCCGCCGATCACCACCAGATCGTAGACCCCCGCGCTGTCGCCTGATTCGCTGGAAGGAGGCACGGGGTGGTGAGGCTGCGCCGGTCGCTCCGCCAAAACACGCGCTTGGTACCCGGCACGCGCTATCGCGCTGACGAGCCCGTCGTGATCGATGCCATTCGTGCCTCGAACGGTGGCACGCCCGGTCCGCCAGTCATCGATTCGGGCCTGCTCCACACCGGGCACGGCCTCAAGCGCTTCCGTGGCGTGCCGGGCACAACTCCCACACGTCATCCCTTCGATATCAAGCTCTAAGATTCTATTCATTACAGCTAGGCTCGGTTAACAGTAGCACAGAACAGGTAGTGCTAGCAGCAAGGCAATCCAACAGAAGATCGGGACTCTGTCTCTTTGTCCTTCACTTCCTTGAGAGCTAGGTTGAACGTCGTCTCCTCGTTGATAAACTTCTGAATGGCCTCCGCCGTGGTCTTCTCTGCATCAAAGGTGATCACCACGCTGGGTGCCTCGATGTCGACCTTCACCTCTTCAACGCCATCGATTTGCTTGGCCATGGCCTTGAGGCCACTCACACATCCACTACAAAACGGGCCTTCTATGGCGTAATGAGCGGTCTTCTTCGGACCTGCTGCTGGAAGGAACGCGGTCAGTGTCAAGGCGATGAAGATGACTCCGAGGCCGAGGTGATGCAAACGGGAACGGTTCATGGGTTAGGTTGATAAGGTGTTTGGAAAAGAGATGGTAGGAGCCCACCTTAGTCCGGTGATTCAGACACGTCTTGGCCGTCACCATCCGACCCGGACGTTCGGCGGCGCTGCTGCACCTGCTGAATCCCTATGAAGGTCATGGCTCCGAACAAGACCAGAAGCGGCAAAAGCGCGTAGTCCAGGTAGGACACCAGCGCTGCCGCCCCGATTGCTGCGAGGCCCCAGACCAACAGCGGCGTAAAACAGCACAGCGCCGCGATGGCCGTGGCGATGCCCCCGAAGAGCACCAGCTTGTTGTCCGTGTATTTCTCCTGTTTCATGATCCAGGCTTGTGTTTCGATGGGTAGCCCACGTTCGTCGTCGCCTCCATCATCTGCTCGATGGAGACACGCGCCGGGTCGTAGGTAACGACGGCCTGCGGCGGCTCGAAGGTCACCTGCGCTTCCTCAACCCCGTCGAGATTGGTCAGCGCATTGCTGACGGTGATATTGCACGAGGCACACGTCATTCCCTCGACCTCCAACACCACCTCCTGCACGCTGCTTTCGATGAGCGCCGGCGCACTCGCCATCGTGGCTGATGTCGAACCGCGGATGATCCACGGGGAGGCGATCAGGGCGAGTGTGGCGATCAGGCCCACGACCAGCAGCGACCGACGCAGCCGGTCTTGCATGGTTACTTCGCAGTCGCACTGCGGGCCGGTCGTTGTGCGGTACTCTCGGTAGCCTGCAAAGCCGAGAAAGCCCACAGCCAGTACGATGAACAGCGGACGGAAGGGCTCCAGTGCTGTAAAGGTGCCGACCCAGGCTCCACCCACACCGAGCGTCACCAGAAGCAGTGGAATCGTGCAGCAAGCGGAGGCTGCCAGGCCGGCCCCCACGGCCGCGAAAACGCCCCACTTGGATTTGTTTGGTTCGGATGTATTCATGGTCTTTGTGTTCATTGCACGGAAAAACTGACCTCGTCCAGGGCTTCGAGGATGGGGCAATCCGTGACGGATTTCCCGGTGTCGCACAGCACCACCAACCGCTGGAGCGCTTGCTTGACCTGCTCTAGCTTCAGGATCTTCCCCTCCACCTCACGGACCTTCTCCTCGGCTCGTCTCTGCACGTCAGTGCACGTGGTGTCGGTATCGACACGCAGCGAGAGCAAGTCCTCGATTTCCCGGAGTGAAAATCCGATCTCTTGCGCGTGTTTGATAAACAGAATGCGTTTGACCGCGTCCTCGTCGTACTGGCGGTATCCGCCCGCACTACGAGGCGCACGGGGGATGAGTCCTTTCCGTTCGTAGAAACGAACCGTCTGGATATTGACGCCTGCCTTGTCAGCTACTAGCCCGATGGTCATGGCTCGCGTGTTTGTCTTTCTGGAGGAATCTAAGCCCTATACCATAGTATAGAGTCAAGTCCTTTTCACACGTCATACGCCCTATACTTAGGTATAGGGTTTCCGGGAGGAGATAAAAAAATTGATATTAGCTTTGCCAGCCGGTAGAGATGCGCTGTGATGAACCCTCAGACTGTCTCTCGTAACAACAGCGGAACGTGCTGCCAAAAGGAGGACGACATGTCTACGTTTGAACAACCGGGATCCCTCAAGAAGCTAGGCGCTTTTTGTTCAAATCGTAGGATCTAACGGCAGCGCCTTTCAACTTGCGAGGGTTAAACTTTAATAGGCCACAGGCTGCAACCGGCACGTGGTACGACCGGCACCCTTTCAAGCAACCTTCTCTACAAGCTATGAAAAGCGCTCTGTCCCGACGCGCGAAAGCACGGACCCGAACGACCCAGGCGCTGGCGCTCCTTTTCCTGAGTCTACTGTGGACTTTCACCACGAGGGTAGCTTGGGCCAGCGGGGTTGACGGCGTGGAGGTCGCCACCACAACGGTCCAGAAGATCGTTGACCTCCTGACGGGCGAGCTTGCCACGGTAGCGTTCCTGCTGATCATCGTCCTCGGTGGTATCGCCTGGTGGATCACCCGGACGAGTCGCGCCGGTGAGATCATCGGCCGCACCATCGTCGGAGCCATCATCATCTTTGGAGCTGTCCAGATCTCCGACTACTTCGCCTTCCAGGGAGCCTCCATCTAGCTTTTGTGCATGGCAGCAGTACGTCCAAATACTCAGGGAGAAGACCAACTCGCGCGGGCTCCGGTGTACCAGTCCCTCCAGAGGAAGCCCTACCTGCTGGGGCTGCCCCAGGATGCCTTCTTCCTGGTTGCGCTCGTTATCGTCTGTCTCTCTATCGCCGCTCGCCTGGACCCTAAAGTCCTTGCAGGCTGCGCGCTCTTCTACCTTGTACTCTTGCCCATACTGCGTGCCCTCTTCGAGAAAGAGCCCTACCTGATGGAGATCATCCCCCGCGCCGTCCGCTACGGCGACATCTACCCGCGCCAGGCGAAAGAGCAGGCACGCCCCTGGGCAGATCGGGTGGATCCATCCGTTCCGTCAGGCCGGTCGCTTGGCGCATAGCTCAGACGCTTCGCAAGCATCAATCCTCACCGCTCCAACCAGCAACGCACAGGCCATGGACCCCCTCAGCATACTTGGTGGCTTCACGTTCGGCGCCGGCACCTACTACCTGGCGCAGCGCCTCGTGGCCGGATGTTCGAGCCGGGAGGGCCTTGGCGATCTCCTGGGCTGGGCCTTTCTCGTGGGCGAAGGCATCATTCTCATGAAGGACGGTGCTTTCCTCACCGGCCTGCGCATCCGGGGTCGTGATCTGGACAGCGCCACCGCCGCCGAAGTCAACCAGGCCGCAGCGGTCATCGCGCAGGTGCTCGGCCTACTCGGTGAGGGCTACTCGTTTGAGATCAATCTACACCGGCGCGAGACGCACGACTACCCCGCTCTGGACCGCAATCATTATCCGACACCTGCGCTGTGGGCCTTAGAACGGGAACGCCTTGATCAGTACAGGCGGCAGGGGCAGCACTTCATCACCGAGAACGTCATCCTCATCACGTACATCCCACCGAAGGAGACCACCCAAAGGTGGGAGCGCCTGGTGGTCGAGGGGGCCGGGGAGCACCTCGACTGGACGCAGATCCTTCATCGATTCAAAAGCACCGTCGCTGAAACCGAGTCGCTCTTGGCGACTACCTTCTTCGTCGAGCGTCTGGATAGCCGTGCGCTGCTCACCGAGTGCCACCGGTGCCTGACTTCGCTTCAGCACAACGTCTCGCCGCCCCCATTTGCCCACAGCTATCTCAGCTACGTACTCGCATCGGATGACTTCATGACGGGGTTTCAGCCTGTCGTCGGGCGGCGCTATGTCTTTGCCATCTCGATCACCTCACTCGGCATGGAGTCGGTCGCTGCATCGAGTGACTGGTTCAACCGATTGAGAGAGAATGCCCGCTGGCATCTGCGCTTTGTGTGCCTGAGCCGCCACGAGGCCGACCGCCGCATCTCGAAGCTCCAGACCCGGTGGTTTCACCAGCGCGGCGGGCTCCGTGCGCTCTTCACGCCGGGGGACTACCAGGCGCACCGGGAGGACTTCGAGAACCTCGATGCCACGGAGATGCAGCGTGAGACGAGCCAGGCTTTGGCCGATAACCGCAGCGGCCGGGCGCGCTTCGGCTACCTCACCTCCACCATACTCCTCCACGACACGGATCGAGATCGAGGGGCCGGGCGCGCCCTGGCGCTCATGCAGGCTATCCGTGATCAAGGGTGGACGTGCTCGCTGGAGACAATCAATGCGACGGACGCCTTCCTGGGCAGCCTGCCCGGTCACGGATCCTACAACCTCAGACGCCCGCTCCTCTCCAGCGTCAACCTCGCCCACCTTTTCCCCACCACGACGCCGTGGCCGGGCGAGGCCGTTTGTCCGAGCAACCTCTTTCCGTCTGAGAGTCCACCGCTTCTCTATGCGCGCACAGGCGGCGCGACGCCCTTCCGCGTCAACCTGCATCAGGGCGACGTCGGGCATACGCTCGTCGTGGGCGCGACCGGAGCCGGCAAGAGCGTCCTCGTCGGCATGCTGGCGATGAGCTGGCTGCGCTACGCCGAGAGCCGCGTCTTCATCTTCGACGTTGGCTATTCGCATCTCATCCCGACGCTGGCCGCCGCCGGCATGCACTACGACCTCGCCGGAGAAGACGGATCGATAGCCTTGCAACCTCTCCGGTATATCGATGAAGACGCCGAGCGCATCTGGGCCTTGTTCTGGCTGGAGACCGTCTGTGAACTGTGCGGGCATAGCCTCTCGCCGGACGACCGCCGCGAACTCGGTCATGCGCTCGATTTGCTGGCGCAGGCCCCGCCCCAGGGCCGAACGCTGACGGCGCTCTACGTCTCGCTGCCCCGCCGATTGCAAGACGTGCTGGAGCCCTACACCGTCAAGGGGACCTTCGGCCGGCTGCTTGATGCCCACGACGACGGTACCCGCCCCGAGCGTGGCCGCGTGCACACCTTCGAACTCTCGGAGGTGATCCAGTTTCGCGATAGGCTCGTGGTACCACTCCTGATGCACCTGTTCCGCCGCATCGAGCGGAGTCTCGACGGCACGCCGACGCTTATCGTCATTGAGGAGGCCTGGGCAGCGCTCATGCGCTCGGCCTTCGCGCAGCGCGTGCAGCAGTGGCTTCTGACTTTGAGAAAGCGCAACGCCGCCGTTGTCCTCGTCACACACTCACCGGCGCAGATTCGTGAATTGCCCAATGCGGCCATGCTCACCGAGTCCTGCCCGACGAAGATCATCCTGCCGAACCCGGAAGCCCGGCACCCGGACCAGGCCGAAGTCTACCGGACACTCGGACTGAATGCGCGGGAGATCGAGATCATCGCTACGGCCACGCGGAAGCGGGACTACTACTACAAGTCAACCAGTGGCAGTCGTCTGTTTGACCTGAACCTCGGCCAGGTGGCGCTCACGCTGCTAACCCCGCTGCCCGGGCTGACGGTTCAAGAATCGACGACTGCCCTTCAAACCCTGATCGCACAACATGGTGAAGCCTTTCTGGACCACATCGACGAAGCGTCGCTCGCTGAGGCAGCCGCGTAGACTCGCTGCCTGGCTCACGGCGGCCCTTCTGGGCGGGCTCCTGCCCCTGGCGTTCGTATCGGAGGCGCAGGCGTTTCCCATCCTCGGCGGCCTCCTTCGCGGGCTGGGACGCCTGTTCGGGGGCTTGCTGCTGCTCGTTGGCGGCAGCGTGCACGACCATGGGCGGGAGCAGCTTCAAATCTCCATCCTCGCCAAGGAGCAGGTGAAGGTGGCCCTGATGGCCGGGACGGAGGAAGCGCTGGGCGACGTATTGGACGAAGTCGCCACGTGGGACAGCATCCGCGTGGCATGGCTCGGCGAGTATGAGCGCCAACTCGCGAAAGCGCCTGCCTTTGACTACGAGACCGCGCCTGCCCAAGCGCAGCGGTTCGAGAAAGCTTTGAGTGGGAGGGATCGGGCTCTGCTTGCCTTCATGGACAACCGGAGCCGAACACGGGAGCTCTGGACAGGCTTCGATCCGCACTTCGCTAGCACACAAGGTGATCCGCTGGTCTCCATCCGTGAGGCGACGGAATCGGCGCTCGGTGCGCAGACAGGCATTGTACGATTGATGAAGGAGGAGCACGAGACCTTCGATGTCGATGCCGACGAAATCGCCCGCTTCATGGGGCGCATCGACACGCTAGCCTACGTGCAGCAGATGCGCGATATGAAAGCGCAGGGGCTGCTCCTGCACGTCAAGCAGCTTCAGCATTTGCGTTATC
>JBHHWM010000056.1:0-21747 GCA_046756545.1 Rhodothermales bacterium
CATCCAGCACGGAATGGTCGCCGACGTTGACGCGGCGGGCTCGGCCCCGCACTTCGGCATGCGCCCCGACGAGCGAATGGACGAGCACGGCGTTCTCGACGCAGGCGTGGGCAAAGAGGATACTGTCGCGTACGACGGAGCCGGACAGGCGCACGCCGGCCTCAATAGAAACGTTGGGGCCGACGACCGAGTCCGTCACCTTCGCGCCGGGTCCGATGAACACCGGTTCGTGGATCACGCTGTTGTGCACCTCGCCCTGCCTCTCCGCCCCCGGCTCATGCGCCAGCAGGTACATCGTAGTATCCATCAGGGATTCGATGGTGCCGCAGTCGAGCCACTCGTTGACCGTCGCCGTCTTGAACAGGGCGCCTTCTTTCAGCAGCACGTCGAAGGCGTCGGTCAGTTGAAACTCGCCGTGCCCGCGCAGATCGTTTTCGAACAGATACGTGATGCCCCGATGCAGCCACGCCAGGTCCCTCACGTAATAAATGCCGATCAGCGCCTCGGTCGAGATGAGTTCCTGCGGCTTCTCCACCAGGGCGACGATGCGGTCGCCTTCCCGGACGGCTACGCCGAAGCGGCTCGGATCGTCCACGTGCTTCACCCAGGCTACCACGTCGGCCCCTTCGAGATCGACGCCGGGATCCATCTCGAAGACGGTGTCGGCGAACACGACGATGCCCTCGCCCTGCAAATGATCGCGGGCGGCGGCCACGGCGTGGGCCGTGCCCAGGGCTACCTCCTGGATGGGGAAGTGCGCCTGGAGGCCGTGACGCTCGCAGATGTCGGTAAGCTGACGCCGCACCTCGTCACCGAAATCCGGCCCCAGCACAAAGACGCCCTCGTCGAGATGTTGCGGCAGCACCCGGTTGAACGTATCGACGATACGCTCGACCATGCTCTTTCCCTTGACGGCCAGCAGCGGTTTGGGCGTCACGTGCGAATGCGGCCGCACGCGGGTACCGCGCCCGGCCATCGGTATAATCAGCTTCATCGTCGGCTCTCTATTGGAATGTCGGTAAGCAACCGGCCCCAAGATAGGAAACAGCCCTCCAAGGTCGTGAAACGGCTCTTAGAAATTCCCATCAAGGCCGTCCCAAAACGGCACAACACTGTCCCGAATCATGACAGCTTCGGAGGAGGGCCGTCCTCTCTCGGGCCGCCCCATGCACCTCGGGTGTGGACAATTCAGGTCACAACGTCCAATCGCCTCGTCTTTGCCGGTTCCCTGTTCATCGCCGTCGTTGAATGAAGGAGTTTCTCTCGAAAATGCCTCGATACCGGCTCAAAACAGTCCTTTTTAAAACCCCGACGCCTTTCAGAGATCCGCTCCGGTACGGGTTTTGGCACCAAGGTTGAGTCAGGGTATGCTCGTACACCACGGTACTATCCTCGAACTGAATGGAGGACGATCATCATGCATTCATTGATACAACGAGGCGCTACGTCACTCATGGTCCTGCTGCTCATAGGCAGCATGGGCCTCGCAGGATGCGCCAGCTTGAGCAACACCGAAAAAGGCGCTGCCGTCGGTGCAGGGACCGGCGCGGTCGTCGGCGGCGCTATCGGCAAAGCGACCGGCAGCACCGCCAAAGGCGCGATCATCGGTGCGGTGCTGGGCGGTGCCGCCGGGGCCATCATCGGCCAGCAAATGGACAAGCAGGCGGCAGAGTTGGAAGAAGAACTCGAAGACGTGGACATCGAACGCGTCGGGGAAGGAATCCAGGTGACCTTCGATTCGGGCATCCTGTTCGATTTCGACTCGGCGGCGCTGCGACCGGAAGCGCGTGAGAACCTGCGCCGCCTCGCCGAGAGCCTGCAAGAGTACGAGAACACCGACCTGGTCATTATCGGCCATACCGACGCGCGCGGATCGGACGCCTATAACCAGCATCTCTCCGTGCGGCGGGCTGCATCGGCTTCCGGCTTCCTGAAGAGCCTGCACGTGGCTCCGAGTCGCATCACCACCCTCGGCAAAGGCGAGACCGAGCCGGTGGCCTCGAACGACACCGACGCGGGACGGCAAGAGAACCGCCGGGTGGAAGTGGCCATCTTTGCCAGCGAAGAATACCGCCAGGAACTCTCGGACCGGCACTGATCGCACCCGGCTATCATGAATCTTTACCCCGGCAGAAACATATCTAGCGTTTGACGCGTCAGGAACCGCCCTCTATGCTTCGCGGGGGGCGGTTTTTGACCCATGGGCGGCGTAACCTCGCATTGCCCCCTGCTACCAACCCATACCAGACTGTGAAATAGGATGCAGCCTCCTGTTCGATTCCCGGATAAAATGACCGCGCCTGAGTTGGCGGCCTGGCAGCAGAGTCGAATCAAAGACCTCTGGCGTGTTTTCCGGATTATGGGCGAGTTTGTGGACGGCTTCGATACCCTCTCTAGCCTGGGACCGTGCGTATCCATCTTCGGCTCGGCCCGCACGAAGCCCGACGCCCCCTACTACACCCTCGCCGAAGACGTGGCTCGAGAACTCGTCAAACGAAACTTCGGCGTGATTACCGGGGGCGGTCCCGGTATCATGGAAGCCGCCAACAAAGGCGCATACGAAGCCGGCGGCTGTTCGGTCGGGCTGAACATCGTCATCCCGCACGAACAGCAAGCCAATCCCTACATTCAACCCGATACGCTGATCAACTTCGACTATTTCTTTGTGCGGAAGACGATGTTCGTCAAGTACGCCCAGGGATTTGTGGTGCTACCCGGCGGGTTCGGCACCTTGGACGAACTCTTCGAATCGTTGACGCTCATCCAGACGGGGAAAGTGACACGCTTTCCCCTCGTGCTGATGGGCACATCGTACTGGTCGGGGCTTGTAGAGTGGCTGCGCGAGACCATGCTGGCGGCCGGTAATATCTCGCCCACGGACCTGGACCTGTTCAGGCTCACCGACGACCCCGTTGAGGCCGTCGATTTCATTGACGCGTTCTACAAGGAACATGCGCTGGGGCCGAATTTCTAGCACCTACCCTCCAGAACAACTTTTTCGCTGCTCGTGTGTCTAGCTATGCAGGCTAAGCGCCCTGGAGCGCCGCTGAGCCGCACAAATTCTCCAGGTGAGAAAAAATACCCTTTGCGAAATGCGTAAAATGCGTATATTCAGGGCTTTGAAACGCCGGTATGCGCCTTACACGCTACACCACCGCCAGGAACAACTCAAGGGTTTTCATCAAAACCCTTGACATAAGCATAACGAACTCTGAACCCACAACCCATCGCAAGCTGAGGAGACGATGACTGCACACCGCACCAACCTGCCCCCATTCCCCCCGACGATGATAACCTGGGCTCTCCTGCTAGTTTTCCTCGTAGGCGGCATGAGCGCACCGTCGGTACTGGCCCAGGACTACAAAGAAGCCTACAATGCAGCGCTCGAAGCCGCTGGTGCCAAGAACTACACGCTGGCCTACCAGAAGTACGAGGAAGCTGCCCGAGGCGCTCGATCCGCCGGCGACCAAGATGTCGTAAACTCCTCCAACAAGGTGCTCTCTCAACTCGACCGCATCAACGGGACGCGAGCTCTCAAGCAGGGCAACTTCGAGGTCGCCAGGGGGCATTTTGAAAAGGGCATCGCGCACAATCCCAGCTACGCGCCGAACTACCACAACCTGGGGCTCGCGCTGAAAAACCTCGACGACCTGGACGGAGCCATCGATGCCTGGAAAAACGCCATCGAGAAAGGAAACGCAAGCCGCACGTCCAAAGGCCGCGAGACGGCCCGCGCCGCCGAAAAAGCGCTCCGTGAAAACCTGTACTATGCCGCCTCTTCGCGCCTGGGCAAGTCGAATCCCTCTCGGGCTGATGCCGATGCCGCCATCACCACCCTCGACGCCTCGACGGCACACATCGAACCCGACGCCGATTATTACTACTACATGGCGGTCGCGCGCAACGTGAGGGGCGAATACACCCAGAGCATCGCCATGGCCGACAAAGCGCTGGATATCCACCGGGGCAGCCGCACCGACAAGGCCAAGATTCACTTTATCAAAGGCGAGGCCCTCATGTACCAGGGCGACATCGACGGAGCGAAGGCCTCCTTCGCCAACGCGGCCTACGGCAGCTACAAAGCCTCTGCCGAACACTACCTCCAGACGCTCTGATGCACCTTTTGCGCTCCAAGCGCTGTGAGCCCACCGTCCGATCGGACGGTGGGCTTTTTTTATCTTCGATCATCCGTATTCGATACCCTCCATTTTTCTCAACCCCTTTATTATTAGGCGAAAAAGAATGTTATTAGACATAACCCTGTCCTTCCATCTCTCGCAACTGAAGGAACGATGCCTGCAACTCGTACCTACCGCGCCCACCCCTTCGCCGGATACATGGTCCGTGCCTTGTTGTTGGTCGTACTGGTGATCAGCATGAACGCAAGATCGGTCTTCGCACAGGATGACCAGGAATACAAGCGAGCCTACAATGCAGCCTTAGCTGCCTACCAGGCCAAGAATTTTGACGAGGCCCACACACAGTGGACCACGGCCGCCCACCTGGCACGACAGGCCGGCGACACCGACATCGAAAGAAAATCGCGATACTATGTTGCCCAACTCGACTACAGGCGAGGGGTGACGGCCTTCAAGGCAAAAGACTATGAGCAAGCGCTCAAGCACCATCAGGCAGGCACCGCCATCTACCCAGATTACACGAAAAACCTCTACGGCGAAGGACTCGCCTTGAAAAAACTGGGACACATCGACGAAGCGCTGGCCAAGTGGAAAGCCGTCATCGATGCCGGAAAAGATCGAAAAACGACCAGTACGGCCCAGAAGGCCATCCGCGACCACTTTTACTTTCAGGCATCGTCGGCGGTGAGCAAGCAGCATCCTACGCGCGCAGACGCCGACCGTTGTCTGGCGGCGCTGAAAGCCTCCGAAGCCTATCTCGAACCGGACGCGGACTACTATTATTACACCGCCGTCGCGCACAACGTGCGGGGCGAATATACCCAGAGCATCGCCGTGGCCGACAAAGCGCTGGATATCCACCGGGGTAGCCGCACCGACAAGGCCAAGATCTACTTCGTCAAAGGCGAGGCGCTCATGTATTCGGGCAACATCGACGGGGCGAAGGCGGCCTTTACCAACGCGGCCTACGGCAGCTACAAAGCCCTGGCAGAACACTACCTCCAGACGCTCTGATATGCGCAAGTCATACTATGCCCGAGCATTCTTGCCTTACTGTTCCGGCTCGGCAATAGAAATCTGCGGTTTTATGCGCTGTCGGATGTCATTCGCTTGCCCCTCTCTCAATGCATGCCGATACGCCTCGTAATTCGCAAAACCCAACCTTCGAGCTTCTCGATCCCAAATTTCGAAGTATGCCATCCATACTTCGTCTAACACGTCAAGATAGACACGATACGGCGTCGCACGCGTACTCTTGATCGAAACAACCGCCTTAGTCGGACTCTCAGCATAAGAAGACGAACACCCATAACCATACTCCTGAGCACAATTCATCACATGCCGCTTCACCTCATCTCGAAGATGCTCAAGACGCAACGGCTTTCCCTCAACCAGCAACATGCCCTGAGTATCAATGAGAATCTTGAACATATTACGTTCATGCAGTTGATGAGGTGGATGATCTAGCTCAGGCGGCAAAACCATACCAATACCTGTGTCCACATCAAGGGTTGTCGTGACGAGGAAAAAGATCAATAGCAAAAAAGCGATATCCGCCATTGAGGAGGTAGGGATATCAGCATCATTCCCTGATCGTTTACTAAGGAACCTCATCGTTGTGGAGAGTTGGGTTGTAAGAATGAGAAGCAGCGTGTTGTAGAGACAGGACAACGAGACTGTGCAACAGTTGCTTTTGAAGCACGGTTTACATTTGCCGAGATTGCGCTTCGCAAGATCCGTTTATGGACTTCTTTGTCAAAGGCACAAAAAATCGTGATCACGCCGGGGCCGTGAGAGCATGGGTCGCACAGCTTCATTCGCCCCTACTGCACGGCAACACCGCCGAGCCGTGAGCCCGTTATCCGCCAACGATGTCTGGAGAACGACGCATGAAACTTGCTGCGAATGAGTTGGAGATCGAAGTACGTCCGGGAACTGTCGACGACATTCCTCTCCTCCTGTCATTCATACATTCTATGGCGAAATACGAGAAACTTGAAGTCTATGCCACAGAGGAGGTCCTCAGGGAATCGCTCTTCTGTGAGCGTCCGGCAGCGCACGCATTGCTTGCGTTCGTAGGTGGCCTTCCTGCCGCCTATGCGGTGTATTTCTTCAGCTTTGCGACGATGGTTGGAAAGCGTGGTCTCTGGCTCGACGACCTGTTTGTACACCCTGACTTTCGTGGAAAGGGCATCGCCACGGCTCTGATGGCCTACCTGGCGGATCTCGCCATGCAGAACAAGTGCGGACGCTTTGAGTGGATGGTGCTGGATTGGAACAAGTCCGCGATCAGTTTCTACCAGGGCTTGGGTGCCCCCGTACTCGCCGATTGGCGCATCTGCCGGCTCGATGAGGAGGCAGTTGCCCATGTTGCCGAGCACCTCGTTAGAGTAGATGAAACGCTTTGAACGGGCACGGGGTTACGAAAGGCAAAAAAAGAGAAATGGAATGGCCATCCATGCCCTGACGATTGACTTCTGGAACACCATGGTGGTGGCACGCACAAACGGCCGGCAGCGGCATCAACAGCGCGTGGATCACCTGCTCGGCGTGGCGCATGCTTCTCGCCCTGAGATCACCGAAGAGACGGTTCGAGCCGCCTTCCGCGAGGCCATCCGTCGCTTCGACCAGGCGTGGAGACAGCAGCACTGCACACCGACGACCTCCGAACTGGTGCATTCCATCTGGGACGAACTCGGTCTCACCGTCGAAGAGAGCCGCCATCATGATATCGTGCACGTCTTCCAGGAAGGCGTGCTTTCCGAGCCACCCGACTTTGTGGAGGGGCTGGAAGAGGCCCTCCACTGGGCTGCAGGACGCTACCAGTTGGGGATCATCTCCGACACGATGTTCTCGCCGGGCCGGGTTATACGGCGTCTGTTGGACCAACGCGGCCTGCTCCGCTTTTTCGATGCGCTCGTCTTTTCCGACGAGACCGGATTCGCCAAACCCGACGTGCGCGCCTTTGAGCAGGCGGGCCAGAGGTTTGGCACTGCGCCGCGAGACATCGCTCACATCGGCGACCTGCGCCGCACCGACGTGGCCGGGGCCCGGGATGCCGGGCTCATCCCCATCCTTTTTACGGGCGTCCACGAAGACACCGACCCTGAGCCTGCCCCCGACGCCGTCCTTCCAGGCTGGCACGCCCTCCCCGACCTTCTAAAGCAAATTGACTATTGAATCATATGCAATCATCCATCATCGCGGCTTCCGCCCGCATCGGCGAAGGTACCACGTTCGGGCACTTCTGCGTCGTCGGCGAGGGAGCCACTATCGGCCAGGGCTGCCAGATCGGACACCACGTCGTCATCCATGACGGAACGACTATCGGAGATTTCGTCCGCATCGACGATCACACGACGGTGGGCAAACAGCCCATGCGCGCCCCCAACAGCGCCGTCACCCGGGCCGGGCAACAGCCTCCTGCCCGCATCGGCGACCGGTGCCTGATCGGGGCCAGCGTCGTGCTCTACGCAGGCTGCACGCTGGGAGAAAAGGTCCTGGTGGCCGACCTCGCCACGATCCGTGAACAGGTGTCGGTGGGCACCTTCACCATCGTCGGGCGGGGCGTAGCCATCGAGAACCAGTGCACCGTGGGACGTTACTGCAAGCTCGAAACAAACGTCTATCTCACCGCCTATTCGACCCTCGAAGACCGCGTCTTCGTCGCCCCCGGCGTGCTGACGAGCAACGACAACTTCATGGGACGTACCGAGGAACGATTCGACCATTTCAAAGGGGTGACGGTGCGACGCGGCGGCCGTCTCGGCGTCGGGGCCGTCATCCTGCCCGGCAAAGAGATCGGCCCGGACGGCGTGGCCGCCGCCGGCGCGCTGCTGACCACCGACGCCGAGACGGAAGTGATTTATGCCGGCATCCCGGCCAAACCGTTCCGCTCCGTCCCCGACGAGCAGAAGCTGGATAACCAGGGGTGGGACGATTGAGCCGGTGTAGGATTACGGCACAATATCTGCTATCTTGCTTCTCCGCTCACGTGAGTTGACCCAGCGCAGTGACATCATGAATATCCAGATGGTAGACTTGCGAGGCCAGTACCTCGCCATAAAAGAAGAGATCGACGCCGCAATCCAGGACGTGCTCGATTCGACCCGGTTCATCAAGGGGCCGCTCGTCGGCACGTTTGAGAGCGAACTGGCCGCCTACTTGAACGGCCCCCACGCCCTCGGCCTCGGCAACGGCACCGACGCGCTGCAAATCGCCTTCATGGCGCTCGGCCTCGGGCCGGGCGATGAAGTGATCACGACGGCCTTTACGTTCATCGCCACCGCCGAAGCCGCCGCGCTCCTCGGCGCCACGCCCGTCTTCGCCGACATCGACCCCCGAACGTTCAACCTGGACCCGGCCCGGATCGAGGAGTTGATCACGCCGCGTACGAAAGCCATCGTGCCGGTGCACCTGTTCGGGCAGCCCGCAGACATGGATCCGATCATGGAGATCGCCGAGCGACACGGGCTGTTCGTCATCGAGGATAACGCCCAGGCAATCGGTTCGACATACAAAGGGCGCAAGACGGGCTTCATCGGGGAAGTAGGCACGCTCTCGTTTTTCCCGTCGAAGAACCTCGGGGCCTACGGCGACGGAGGGGCCGTGCTGGCCCGCGACGAGGCGCTCTACGATCGCATGAAGATGGTAGCCAACCACGGCGGGAAGCATAAATATTACAACGAAATCGTCGGCGTCAACAGCCGGCTCGACGCCCTTCAGGCCGCGATCTTGCGTGTAAAGCTGCGCCATCTCGATGCCTTCTGCCGGGCCCGCCGCGAGGCAGCCGACCGGTACGACGCCCTCTTCGCCGGTTGTCCCCACATCACCACCCCCTACCGCGCGCCCGACACGTTGCACGTCTTCCACCAGTACACGCTGCGCATCTCGCGCGAGGTGCCCGGCGGGCGCGACGCGCTGTTGGATCACCTGAAAGCCAGGAGCATCCCGCATGCGGTGTACTACCCCGTTCCCCTCCATCAACTGCCCGTCTTCGCCGAAGGGGGCGCTCGCTGGGGCGACCTCCCAGAGACCGAACGTGCCGCTGCCGAGGTCGTCTCGCTCCCCATGCACACGGAACTGACCGCCCGGCAGCAGGAATATGTAGCAGAAGCCGTGCTGGAGTTCGTCGAACAACGAGCGGTGCCGGCTCCTTAAGATATTCCGACAGAGACGGCGGAGGAAGACATCATGACGCAGCACGAAGACCAACGGCGTCCCATCGGCATCGGGCAGGTAGGAATCGGGTACTGGGGTAAGAACCTGCTGCGCAATTTCGCGAGCATCCCCGGCGTCGAAGTCGTCATGGCCTGCGACCAGCGCGAGGACGTGCGCGACCGCATCGCCCGCCAGCATCCCGGCGTGACGACGACGAGCCGGTACGAAGAGGTGCTGCGCCATCCCGACATCGACGGCGTCGTCGTGGCGACGGAGACGCCGCAACATTTTGCCATGGCCGAAGCCGCGTTGCAGGCCGGCAAGCATGTCTTCGTCGAGAAGCCGATGGCGCAGACCGTAGCGGAGGCGGAGCGGCTCGTAGAACTGGCCGAAGCGCAGGACCGGCACCTGATGGTGGGCCACCTCCTCCTCTATCACCCCGCCTTCCGCCACGTCGAGGACCTGATCGCGCAAGGCGACCTCGGCGAGGTGTATTACCTCTACAGCATGCGCGTCAACCTCGGGATCATCCGGCAGCGGGAGAACGCCTTCGAAAGCCTCGCCCCACACGACCTGTCCGTGGCGCTCAGCTTCCTCAACAAGAAACCCGTCGCCGTCTCGGCGCAGGGCCAGGCGTACCTGCAACCGGCCATCGAAGACGTGGCCTTTGCGACCGTGTTTTTTGAAGGGGGCGCGCTGGCCCACCTCCACACGAGTTGGCTCGATCCGCACAAGGTCCGCAAAGTGACCGTCGTGGGGAGCAAGAAGATGGCCGTCATCGACGACGTCGAGGCCACCGAAAAGGTGCGGCTCTACGATAAGGGCGTCGCCATCCGGCACGGCGAAGAGCGTTATGCCAACTACGCCGAGGCGATGACGATTCGCACGGGCGACATCCACATCCCGCGCATCGACATGAAGGAGCCTTTGCGCCTCGAATGCCGGCACTTCATCGACTGCATCCGCACCGGCAGGACGCCTCGCTCCGACGGGCGCAACGGCCTCGCCGTCGTCCGCCTGCTCGATGCCGCACAGCGCTCGCTGGTGCAAAACGGAATGACGGTGGACTTGTAGCGCGGCACCATGCCGGCCGTCCGTGTCGTCATCTACAGTTCGTTGCGATCTCCGATGACATAAGCGATCACCTGGCGGGTCCTCCGGCACAACGCCACCCACAACCACCGTTTCTGTTTCTTGGTCTGGACAAAGCTGTAGAGTTCGTCGAGTTCAAGAATATCATCCGCTTGAGCGGGCATCAGCGAATGGCGCAAAGCCGGAAGCGAGCGAGCCAAGCGCTGCCACAAAAGCAGCACCGTTTGCAACGAGACGCCGAAGAGGCGGGCAATGCCTCGCAGGCTGAGTCGCTCACAGAGTGCTTTTTCCATAAATCAGGCAGAACTGGTGCTGGGCGTGGCTCTGGAGCCGGTTGTGCGGTAGGAACCGGTCGAAGGAGCGTGTCCGATGTGCGGGTCTCCGGTGATGCAGCGTGTGCCGGGGCCAGAGCGCGTCCGGTGGAGGGAGTGGGAGACGTTTTGTCCGGACGTGGGCGGCAGCACGGGTGATGGAGTGAGCGATAAGGTGCCTCTATTTATGCGCGTCCATATAGGACCGCAGGACGGCATTGATGCGAGTCTGGTAGCCTCTTCCCTGAGCCTTGAACCACTCCAGTACGTCTAAATCCAGCCTGAGCGAGACCGCCTTTTTTTTCCCGGGCATCACGACGTGGGCGGAGGCCCAGAACGCGGCGTCCGTTTCGGGGATGTCCGAGTAGTCGATCTCCTCGTCCGGCATGTCGGCCAGTTTCTGTGGAGTCAGTGGTTGGGTGTGTTTCTTAGATTGCTTCATAAAACACCTGCTTTTCTTTACGGTTGGCCTTACGAGCGGATATGATGCGAATGTTGTTGCCTCGCTGGGTGTGCACTACCACGAGCACGGTGCCCATGTATAGGCCCATGGAGATCTCGCGCTTTTCGCCGTAGGGAACCGTGTATCGAGACGAGTAAGAACAGGGCCGTCGAAGATCTGGCTGGCCTGCTCGAAACTCAGGCCGTGTTTGTCGATGTTCGAGGTATTCTTGTTTTCGTCCCATTCACATGTCATGCAAGTATATACGATGTGTATATACAATGGTTTCTGGAGATCGTTTGCCGGGAGGGTGGCGGAAGGATGCGGCGGCGAGCTAGTGGTATGTGGACCTGGGGGAGCGTTAGTGGGCGATGTCCCCTGAAACCGAAGGTTGACGCAAGTAAAAGAGAGCGATAGCGAAAGTGGGGCAGGCGGCGAACTGGCTGTGGCTTGCCGACGTGCAAAGATAGTCGTCTTAATGCGTCCGTGGATTGATGGACTCGCCGCTTACGCTTTGTTTACAATCGCCATGCGCCGTCATCTTGACCGCTCAAATCGTGGCATAATTGAAAGTCGGGCAGGGCAAGCGCCAGGTTGCACCGCAAACGTTTTAATCCGCTCAAATCGCGGCATAATTGAAAGCTGAGCCATGAGGAGCGCACCTCCGGTTGGCTCGGCACGTTTTAATCCGCTCAAATCGCGGCATAATTGAAAGCCCTTCAGCAGAAAAAACCATAGAGACACTTCTATGGATTGCGTTTTAATCCGCTCAAATCGCGGCATAATTGAAAGGACCACAAGAGTCATGGAAATCACCACAAAACCCCGTTTTAATCCGCTCAAATCGCGGCATAATTGAAAGAAACCACAAATGCCTCAGTAAACAGCTAGACCCATGTGTTTTAATCCGCTCAAATCGCGGCATAATTGAAAGAACAAATTCGATCACAAGTGCCTCCTGACACAACATGGCGTTTTAATCCGCTCAAATCGCGGCATAATTGAAAGCCAATGCGAGAACAGCCGCTCAAAACGCCCTTTTTTTGTTTTAATCCGCTCAAATCGCGGCATAATTGAAAGGCCCCCCCTGGGAGCCCTTGCAGCACAACGACTTACAGCGACAAAATGGAGCATCTCGCCCTGCAAGGCCCTCATCCGGGATAAATCCACGATACTCTCCTTTTTTGACTTTTGCAAGTCCTTACCGCACAAGGGATTACAAAAAAATTGAGCACGATTCCCTTGAGCATAAACAGCGAACGGCTTGAGCGTCAAGAGGTTATCCCGAAAAAACGAGCTGTGGAGGCCGTTCGCCGCGAGATGCTCCATTTTGTCCGTGTAACTCATTGCAGGACAACGGGTTAGGCCAAATGAGAGACAGGCGCGGCTAGACGATATAGAAGGCTTCATCCCGGGAGATGTCGCCCTCACCCAGCGTCTCGAACCGCTCGACGCAGGCCTTGCACAGGCGGTAGAAACGGATGCTGTACGTCTCGGTCTTCGTTACACCTTCCACCAGCCGTAAGAGCCCTTGTTTCAGCGTATCATACTGGTTATGTGTCAGGTTGCACTCAAAGACGCTGTACTGTACGCGCCGGCCATGGCCTTCGAGCACGTCGGCCACTTTCGCGCGTAGTTTGTCGTCTTCGATGTCGTAGCTGATCAAGACAAACATAGTCAGAAGCTCTTGAAGGGTGTATAGGGCGCTTTGCCTTCGATGTGGTCGGCGAAAGCGCGCACCTGGAGGTCGAGGCACTGGCGGTAGGTCACGGTTCGGCCCGAGGGAGGGTGTGTAACTTTGCGGTGCATGGCATGCTCGAAAGCGCGGATAAAGGTCTTGCGAGCGGTATCAGTGAGGAAGCACCCCTCCCTATCGTCGGGATAATGGAAGTCGTCGGGTTTGAGGCGGCGCTTGTTACACAGGGCCAGCACCATGCGCTCGATCAGGAAACGAAACTCCTCGATCAGGTCGCTGACGAACGCCGGGTGCCCGGCCCGTTCGTCGTGGAAGAAGCCCACGTAGGGATTCATGCGGTGCAGGCGTACCATCGCATAGAGGTTGTTGAACAGCAAAGTATAGCCAAAGCTGAGCATAGCGTTGACCGGGTCGAGCGGCGGGCGGCGGGTGCGGCTTTCAAAGGTGAAATCGGAGCCGGTCAGGAGGAGGTCGAACACATTGAAGTAGAGGGCACCGCCCTGCCCTTCGTAGCCCCGCACCTGGTCGAGCGTCTCGGCCTGCGCGAGTGGGCGCAACAGGCGGGTGAGGTCCCGGGCGGCCCGGACCAGCCGCTCGTGCCGGAGGCGGCGGGCGTAGCGCCGCACGAGGCTCCGTGTGTTGTGCAGCTTGGCCTCGACGAGGCGGCGGGCCAAGTCGAGCCGGAAGGGCGCATCGAGTGCCTGGAGGAACTGCAAGCGTTGGCGCGCTACACTGCGGGCCGTCGTGGCTTCGACCTGCCCGTAATACCGCCCCCGCGAGGAGAGCAGCGTAATGGGGATAGCCTGCTGCAGGCAGTAGCGCAAAGCTGCCGGAGTAATGAGACAGTGCCCGAAGATCATGATCTGATCCACCTTGATCGCAGGCAGCGCCGCCAACTCGTCTTTCGGCTCCCGCCCGTCCGTCACGATGAAGCGCCCCCGGTTGACCCGCAGCCAGGCACCCTGCTCCTGGATGTAGAGCGTCCGCATGAACGGCTCCGCACCCGGCTTGAGCGGGGTGGGTTCGTCGAAATCCGGCAACTCAGCCTCTGAGAGGGCAAGCACCGCCGGAACGTTTGTTTCTTCCTCGAACGCAGGCCCTGTGAGCGCGCCGACGAAGGCGGTCAGAGACACCCCTTCGGCGTCGAGCGCGCGAAGAAAGGCGCGTCCCAGAGCGGTGTGTTCGAGTTCGGCGCGGTCGGGGACGGGCGGCACAGGGGGGGCAGCGTCTTCGAGCTTCGTATCGGGCCGGGGGACCGATGTTGTCGCGGGCGGCACTGCCTCGAGGCTCTTGTGCTTGCTGGGCAGGATGAGGCTCCGCACGAAGAGCGAGCCCAGAAAGCGAAAGCCCTGCTCGAACGAGGTAATCCGTGTCTTCTCGGGATGGAGGCGCAGTTCGAGGTCGTGGAGCAGGTTTTCGGTCAGGCGCAGGGCCTGCTCGGCGCGGGGCTGCGTACGGCAGAGAATGACGAAATCGTCGGCGTATCGGATCAGCTTGAGACCCCGGGCGAGCAAAGCTTCATCGAAGCGGTCGAGGTAGAGGTTGGCAAGTAGGGGAGAGACGACCGCCCCCTGGGGTAGCCCTTCGGTGCGTCGGATGCGCTCCCTGCCGATCATCACGTCGGTCGCGATCCATTTCCGTACGAGATCCACGGTGTCCGGATCGGGCACGAGTTCGGCGAAGCGCGCTAAGAGTCCTTCGTGCGAGACTTCATCGAAAAAAGAGGCGATATCGGCATCGACGACCCACTGGTATCCTTCGTCGCGCAGCACGCGCAGCCGGCGGATGGCGTCGTGGTAGGACAGGCCGGGCCGGTAGGCAAAGCTGCACTTCTCCAGGTCGCGTTCGATGAGGGGCTGGAGCACCACGAGCGCCGCCGACTGGGCCACGCGGTCGCGGACGGCAGGGATCGCCAGCCGGCGAAAGCCGCCGTTGGGCTTGGGGATGTCGAGGCCGAGGAGGGGCCGGGGCGTGTAGGTGCGCGCCTGGAGTTCCTCTTGCAGCGTGGCCAGTTCGTGTTCCAGGCGCAACGCCACCATGCGCACCGAAACACCATCGGAGCCGGGCATACCGCTGTTCTTCAGCGTGCGTTCCCACCCTTCGAGCAGGCACGGGTACGAAGCAATCTCGTCGTAGGGTGTCATCCGGCTTCGTCAGGGCTCCTCCGCACGCCGGGATACCAGTTCGCGCCAGGTTTCTATCATCATCAACACAGGCTCGTTACGAATCTCTTCGGGTGTGCGAGGCCGGAAGCTTTCCGTTTTAACGATCAGCGGCTTGTCCTGGCGCAGGTACTCGATCTTGCGCTCCCGGTCGACGGTAACCAGGGCCATCGCCGCGCTCATCGCTGCCGTGCCGCCGGTAATGTCGGCGATGACCAGGTCTTCTTCGATTTCCAGCGCCGGCAACGCCTTCGTATAGATGCCTTCGATGACCGACACGATCTCGCTGACATCGTGCGCGTCCCGGACTGCATACTCCTTGTAATGGCATTGCACAGGGGTGGGACGCATGGCCGCTACCTGGACGAGGCGTTCGGCCACCTCCGCCTGCGCGCTCGATCCTTTCTCTCCCTCGGTGCTCACGAACCAGCAGTGTTCGAGCGCATCGCGGTGATGCTGCACGGCAGCCCACAGCGTACCCCAGGTCGTGGTAAAAATTTGCTGCCGGAGGTTGGCGCGGGCTCCGGCATCGTTGCGTTCCAGCAGGGCACCCAGTGCCTCCACATTCACCGGCACGTCGAGTTGTTGGGCGACGTCAGAAGGCACGCGCAGCCGGTACGGACCCAGCAAAAAGATAAGGCCCTCGTGTGCCTCAGGCGCAACCCGGTTTGCGTACACCTTCGGCGTACGCTCCCCCCTGTATCGAAAGTAGAGCCAGGTGAACAGCCCGATCAGCAGCAACGAAGGCAAGACGGCCTGGCTCGCCGCCTCCGCGAACGCGCCTTCCTTGGGGGGAAGCCCGGTGAGCACGTGATGGACAAACCATCGATTCACCTGGGTCAGCAGTGGTTCGAGGGCAAAGTAGAACCAGAACAATACCGCTGAGAACCCCACAAAGAGCAGCGCAGCTACCGGAGACCGCATCTTTTTCAGATCCTCGTAGGCGTTGCGGATGGTCCAGATGAATTCCTGGCGTCGTTTCATGGCAGTTCAAAGGGTTGCAGTGCATACTGTCCCAGACCCATCGTCGTTTTGCTTCCCGCGTGCAGGAGCCTCCCGGCGGCCAGGAGCGGCAGCAGAGGCGCGAGGTTACCCTCGACGACGACGTGCCCAAGGAGCCCGTCCATCGGATGGGTTTGTCGCTGTGAGGCCGAATGGCGTTCCAGCGGCTCCCAGCGAAGGGCCCGCTCTTCGATACGCACGGTCCGGCTTGCCTCAACGAGCGCGTCTGGATCGAACTCCGGCGGATGCATGCCATGGAAACGAGCCAGCGTTTCGATGCGCCGCGTCAGTGCCCGGACGAGGTGGGGCAATTCGAAGGCCTCCGTGCCAATCCATCGTCTGTTTTGCATCAGTCGCAGCGGTGTCTCGAAACGCAGTTTCACCCGCGTCGCCGATGCTACTGGGAGGGGGCTGGCTAGGCACTCTATAGGCCGGGATAATGGCTCAGGATGGAGCGTTTGACCCAGACCGTCGAGAAGCCGTTTGGTACCTTCCGGCTCCACCACATCGACCGTTGCGAGCCGTACACGCCCCTGATTTGCCTGGCGTTCGTCGCCGAGTCCGGATCGTTCCAGCCCTCGCAGCGCCTTGACCACATCTTCCAGATACAGCGTCGCCTCGCCCAGTAGCACCACGTCGAAGCGGAGCCGCTCCCCCCGCCTATAGCCCGACCGGACCAGATCCGGGAAGTGCAACACGAAGGGCCGCGGCGCGTCTTCATACCCGGTCTGGCCTCCGGTTTTGCGTGGAGCCACAGTCTGGAGGAGCTTCCCATAAACACACCTGGTAGGCTGTGCGCACCGGTCCCGGCAGAAGGGCTGTTTACGGCACGTCACGGGCCGCATCACGCTTTTGAGCGCGCCGTAGAGCGTGATGCCGGGGAAGCGCTTGAGCCGGATTCCCGACAGGCAGTCGAGCGTGAAGCGGTAGCGCGCCGCGCGCAGCCCAGAAACGAGCACCGACGCAGGAGATACGATGGCCAGTGTAGGTTCGTCTATAGTCATAATTCTTTCAGGGTAGATCAAGCGTTTGGATGCGAGGATATGCCCGAAAGCGCACGAAGCGGAACGTTATCCGGCGATCTCCATTTGGCATCTTCTTGACGATCCGTTCCGTAGTGGAGGCCACGCATGGAATGCCGCGCGCGTGCAACCGCGCGACGAGGGCGCAGGTAAAGGTCATCTCGCCCATCACGTGTACTGCGCCGGAAGGACGCTCATGCGGGCGCAGTACCTCGATGCAGCGCACTACATAGTCATCGGCCAGCGCCGCCACCTGCGCCGCGTCCCACTCCGGATCGATGTTAGGAAACACCAGGTCCTCGACGCTGCCGAACTGCGCCGCTGCCGCTCCGCGTTGATCTGCGCCCCAGCCGGAGGAGGGATGGTTGGAGAGGTTCAGGAGCATGAATCAGGCATACTTTCGGTTAAGGAGATCCGCCGCCCATACCAGCGCCCGGTGCGACTCATCCGTCAGGCACAGTTGAAAACGACCCCCGAAGTTGTTTCGGTCGACATACGTCCCGATCAGCCGGTACCCAGCCTCATTCTGCCACACCTTAAATCCGATCTCCTGCAACGCTTTTTGTTTGAAGTAACCGAACCCTTTGGCAGTTATGATCCACTCATTCTCAAGCCATACCTTTCGGACAAAGTTCTTGAAGCCGTTCGGAGAATGGTGATCCTTCGGAAAATGAGGTTCTTTCTTATTGTCCGCCGGAAGGAGTGCTGGTGGCTTGGGATTCCGGTAGCGAAAGCCCTCCAGGTATATCAGGCCGACCGGGTTGATCTCGTAGAGCGTCTGCCCCTCGATCTCCACGTCGGTGAGTAAGGTCCGCAGCTTCGGATCAATGTCCCCGATCTCCCCGCTGGTAAATACCTTCGAGCGCTCGAAAGCGATCAAAAGGTCAGCGTAGCGTCCCAGCAAATCATAATCTAAAGAGATAGGCAGCGGGGGAAAGTCAATGATTTCGGTGAAGCGCTCGAACTTGTAAAAGACGGGGATGTCCAGAGCCTGCCCCATCAGCACCCCGAGGGCAATCTGGGCTTTGTAGCCGCCGGTAGCATCGATAGCCACGTATTCAGGGCCGCCCGCTCGCCGAATGCATTTTCCAATACAGTGCACAAGGTTACGAAGGCCGTGTGTCTTAAACCGTTTGGGGTTTTTATCCTGCAAGTCATCCACGATACTGTATTCGACGAAGCGCAGCGCGAGGTCAGGCCGTCGCTCGTAGTAACGTTGAAGCAGCGCGCCCGTGCATCGCCCCGCATGTGTATCGGAGACAAGAAAGAAGAGTTGCTCCAGACGAAGCTTGTTTCGGCTTACCACCTCCTGAATGGTGTTGATCTCGGCCCCACAGAGGCGAGCTTCCGGGTTCAACCGCTCCAGTTCGTTGCAGAGGCCGCCCCAGTCCTCCGAAGCATAGGCCGCTTTGATCGTTTTCCAGTTGTCGGGTTTTTCCTCGTTGGTCTCCGACAACCTGCCGAGGTTACTGAACAAGCTGGTGCCGACAGTGCAGATCAGGGTATGTCGTTGTGCTGGCATGGCACGGGTGCAGGCTTGTTCAACGTATTCTCCTTCGAATAAAACACCAGGATCCGTCAGGATGAGGGCGGACGTTGCCAGCGAACGAGGGTTACACGCCCTTCGTTCGTGCGCTCTACTAGCACGCTAATTTTCTCACCCTTGCTCAAATTTTTATATCCCGTCAGATCATAGACCTCGTCCTTAAGCTCGTGAACAAACAGGCAGACACGATTCTTACCACCTGGCGCTAACTCGACGACTTCGGCATTCGTCTCAAAGTTGCCCCTTAGCGGTAGAGTCTGCCAATTCTCATCCTCTACGGTGGTTTCTATTTTTGTGCCTGCTTCTGCTTTCTCCCTGAGGCTGTTTCGCTGTGCTTCGCGCTCCTCTTTGGTAATAAAATAGCCATACCCTGCCGCCGTCTTGCCGCCCCCGCCCAGTTCTTTTAGGCCGGCTTCAAGCCATTTGGCAGCCCGCTGGAGGCAATCGTCCGGGTCGGTGATTTCTTCGTCGCCGCGTGCAGCCAGGGAGAAGCAGAATGACTGTCCTTCAGCAACGGTGAGGAAGGAGACGGGCACCGGGCTGTGCCAGTCGCCCGGTGCAATCCGGCCTGTCTGATCCATGTAATAGTCGCCGAAGTGCGGCGTCATCACATCCACCTCAAGCTTCGGGAACGAGGTGGGCAGCGCGTCGAAGAACCGCACGCAGCCGACACGGAATTCTTTGGCCTTGCGAGGGTCTTTCTCGGGGCTTCCGAAGATCTTTCGGATCAGGTCAGTAGGGGCATTTATTACGTGTTCGGCGTACGCGCGGGCGATGCCCTTGACGGCGGTGCCGGGTAGATAAGGAAAGCCGTAGAGCGGATGCAGGGTGAGGCCCACCTCCAGGGCCCCTTTGTATCCTAGCCCGGCAATCAGCCTTGCGTCCGTGACAAGATCATCCTTGCGCCAGGGTTTCCATCCGTCCTCTTCGAGGGCATTGAGGAGGGCTTGTTGTCGTTCGACGAAGTTCAGCAGGTAATCCTTGGCTTTACTCGAAGGACCGGCTTTACGAGCGACAATCTGCATCATTACTTTCTTCTCGGTGCCCTCCAGACTCCAGTCATCACGCCATGTCCAAACGTAACGGTAAAAGAGCAAAAACAGATTATCTATTTGTCGTCGATTCTGCAGGTTGCCCAACAGTGTTCGCACGTCGCGTGGAAGAGGCAGGTTCATGAGAGGCGTCCTCAATTACTTCATTTCAGGATTCCGTGGACAGTGCTTTCGCAAAGCGTTTTAGCCATATCAGATATTCCAGGGCTTCGTCGAGGAGAAACTGGTACCTGTCCCGGTCATGGCCGATGATTTCATCTCGGAGTAGTTGCCCCGTCCTGCCGCGTCTTGCGGTTTGTTCAGGCCTGCGATAGCCCCCGTCCTGACAGATCCAGGAGGCCAGGTTGATCAGCAACGCTTTGTAGTGAGGATCACTGGCTTCTTTCTTTGTGAGGTAGAACGCGACGGTTTGGCCGAGTCCGGTCATCATGAGCGTCGCAGGCGTTCCTTCAGCTAGTTTGACGTAATCCTCAAATCGTCCGCCAAGTTCATTCTGAGTCTGCTCAGTCTGTGTCCATGCCCAGTCGGCGCGGTGCTGGTCCATTGTCTTGTTCATATTGTTGCCTCCTCCGTGGTTGTTTCAGGCTGGGTTTGCCGAGCGGGATTTTCGCCGAGGAACCGGGCGTAGACGTAGCCCTTTCCGGTCGTTTCGTCTCCACCGATCTGGAGTCGATGTCCGTCGAGCTTCTTGGTAAAGGTGAGCATGGCCTCTGCATTGTCGTCCACGCCTGTCTTGAGCGAGTCGGCGGCGAGAACGACGTTGTAGAGCAGCGTATCGGGGGGGAGGTTTTCCTGATAGAAGAGGTTGCCCACGCCACCTGTGGTGGTCTTCTGCGTGTTGAGTGCTATGCGGGCCTGCACCTCGGTGGCTGTCTTGACGAAGTGGCGGAAGTCGTCGTCGTGCAACACGAGCAGGTGCGGCTTTTCGCTCTCACCTTCCGCCGGGCTGAGGCGTTTCTGCCAGAAGGCGTACGCGTCATCAGCCGGGAGGGCGTGATCGCGGAGCCATGTAGCCACCTGGCCTACCTGATCATCCTTCTCGTAGGTAAAGACTTCCTCTTCGAGCAGCACCTTGCCCTGATCGGTTTTACAGGCGTGTGCGTCACTCGCTCCGTGAGCATAGCTCTTCTCATCGTCATTCTTCACCGTCGGAATCTTCCAGCCGAGGGTGCCAGCGTTTTGCGCCAGCCCGAGGTCACGGCGGAGGCGACCCAGGACAAAGGGGCAGGTGATCCAGGCGAAGACGCCTTTCATGGAGCGAACGGGGAAGAGCAGGATACGCGCATCGGTGAAAGCGACGGCCCCGGCATGCTCCGAGGGGTTGCCGCTGGTGGGTGGGCCGAACGCGGCAATGAGGTGCGATTCGTCCACCGTATGTTGACCATTCTTTTCGGCGCGTTCGAACCAGTCGCGGACCGGGCCTTTGATGCCCTGTGCGGCCACGCAGGGGAAGCCGGTATAGCGTTCGCGCTGGATGGCGAGGTCGATAGCGCCAAGCGACTCGCCGCTGCCGGCGTGTACGCTCGTCTCGGCATAGAGAAAGAGGGCAGTGGATTTTTTGAACATGGATCTACGAGGTTTCAGAGATGGATTTGGGCGGAATAGCGTCAGACTCAGGTAGGAAAGTTGGTTCGGCACTCGCGGAAGCTGACGGGTCGAAGGCTTCCAGAACCCGCTCGGCCAGCACATCCTGCAAGGGCAGGGCTTTGGCTTGTGCCAGCGTCAGCCAGGGATGATAGTCGTTCGTGTTTCGATCGAATTGGTACACCTTGACGCCTCGCCAGTTATCGAAGATAGCCCCTGTTGCCGCCGCGATGGCTGTCGTTGTCTTAAAAAACAGATGTAGCTCGGTGACCCCTTCATCTTGAAAGTTTTCCTTATGTTGGCGGAGGGCGTCTATCACCTTCTGAGAGTTGTGAGGCGTCAGCTCCCCCATTAGATGTTCGACGACAGGGATCTCTCGCTCCGAATATGTTCTCTGGAGGTATTGTTCCACATCGACTTTTATCGAGCCGCCGCCATGAGAGAGAATCAGGGCTCGGGGGCGTTCGGTCTTTCCTGCCAGCGCGTCCAGCCTCTTTTTCCGCTGCCGCTTGTGCCACATGTCATAAAGGAAAGCCGCT
>JBHHWM010000057.1:0-21631 GCA_046756545.1 Rhodothermales bacterium
GCCGATGTGCTCCCCTCTACCACAAACCCTCAAAAGGAGGTGTTCAACCATGAAACAACATACTAAATATATAGCCGTTGCTCTCTTGCTCATGCTGGTCGGGACGTCGACCGCGTATGCGCAGAAAGTCAAAATCGGCCTGCAAAGCGCTGTGACGTACCAGGCGCTGGATCAGCAAGACGACGACGGAGCCTTGCCCGAGATCGCCAATGGTTTCCAGAATGCACTCGGAAACCTGATCGGCGATTTTGAGGTGTTCGATGGAGGTCGCGCCCATGTGGCCATGTTCATCAGTTCGAAGCACCACACCGAAATGTGGGGCTACGAAGGATACTTCGAGATGACCAAGCTTCCGGAGTGGATGAACCTCGGTCAGTTCGGCGAATTCTATAATGAGCACCTCCAGCTAAAGGCAGGGCAAATGACCATCGACTACGGCGAC
Organism: Rhodothermales bacterium; assembly: GCA_046756545.1. Taxonomy (GTDB): domain Bacteria; phylum Bacteroidota; class Rhodothermia; order Rhodothermales; family JBHHWM01; genus JBHHWM01. The sequence goes on from JBHHWM010000057.1 coordinate 443, forward strand.
GGTTTGTTGTACCGCTCCATTAACGGCAACGTGTATAACAATGACCTGGTGGGCAACCCCGTTCCGAGCCCGGCCCTGACGACGCTGGGCGTCGAAGGGAGAGTCAACTTCGGGCCGGCCAATCTCTTGCTGGGCCTCTCGAACGGAACAACGAAAGGCGACATCAACGAAGGACACGGCACGGCTATCCACGGCAAGGCCTGGGTAACGCCTCTGGACGGGAAAGTGCGGCTGGCCGCGTCCTTCTATACCGTGGATCATTCCGGCAACGGAACCGGCTATCCGAACGGAGGAACCAAGTCGTATCTGTACGCTTTCGGCGACCGGGCCGGATCGATGTATAACATCTGGAATGGTCCGGACGGCGGGCAGTTGAGCTTCGGCAAGGGCCAGGACGTGTTTGCCTACCAGTTCGACGGGCGGGTCGATCTGGGGCGGTTCGTGCTCTATGGAGCCTACGGGTCGTTTAAAGATGCCGATACGAACGGCACCAACGGCGAAGATGCCGGTGATCCCGAGGAGCGCTGGACCTATGCGATGGCCACGGCCAGAGTGAACCTGACCGACTGGCTGTACGTGGCCGGGCGCTACAGCACGGCGCACTGCGGGACGTTCAACAGTGAAGATGCCGACGGAAGGCTCAATCGTTTCCAGGTCGGTGCCGGGTTCTTCCTGTACAAAGGGGTACTCGTCAAGGCCGAGTACGTGAAGCAGACCACCGATGGGTTCACCGACGGGTATGTAAACAACCGTACCAACCTGAGCCTGAATCCAGGGTTCGACGGGTTTGTGCTCCAGACGGCGGTGAAGCTGTAGCTTACGGTTCTTGATTCCCGGGAGGCATGTTTGCCTTCGGAAAGAACGGGGAGAGCGTCGTGGGATGCTCTCCCCGTGGCTTTTTCCGGGAAGCCGGTGCCCCATCCCGTAGCAAGGGGCATGTTCCGGTTGCCGGGAAAATCCCCACACGATGCCTCCGCATTCCCCCACAGGGTATGCCAGCGGTTCCTGTCAGGGGGCCAGTGACGGGGGCTGTATTCTGAGGTAGGGTTATCGAAGGTCTGATGAAACAGGTCAACCGTCTGCTTGGCAGGCAGTGCCGGAGGCGATGAGTATGCTTCAGGTAAAACGAATTCTTGTTCCGCGCGATTTTTCTTCCTGTGCCGAAGAGGCACTACACTACGCGCTCGATCTGGCCCGTCGCGTGAACGCCGAACTCCATCTGCTCTTTGCCGAAGTGCTTCATGCAGACGCTCATACCCCGACTTCGGCAGGTGCCTCCTCGGATGTTGAGTTGTTGAAACGGTTACTGGAAGGGGTTGAGCCGGGACATCCCGGTGAGGCAACCAACACGGTGCGGATCGAGCGGACCATCGTGCGAGACATCGCCGCAGCGCCGGCTATCATCGGCTATGCTGATGAGCACGACATCGACCTGGTCATCATGGGTACGCATGGCCGGCGCGGGTTGCGGCGCGTGGTGCTGGGTAGTGTGGCCGAAGAAGTGGTGCGGATGGCCCCGTGCCCGGTACTCACCATACACCGCCGCGATCCATCCATGGCCGGGCCGCAGGGGCAGAACACCCTGCTCGTCCCCGTCGATTTTTCCAAATATGCGCGTGTAGCGCTTGGCCATGCCAAGGCCCTGGGCAGGCTCTTCAACGCCCGTCTGCACCTGCTACACGTTATAGAAGACCAGTTGCATCCGGCCTTTTATAACACCGGTATCTGGTCTATCTATGACGTGGTTCCGGATATCGAGGAGAAAGCACAGGCAGAGTTGGAACGCTTCTTTGAAGAGACGGACGGCCCGGAGGTCGAAGCCCGTTTCTACGTCCGACAGGGACATCCCGCGCACGAAATTGTCACGTTTGCTCAGGATCAGGAGAGTAGCATGATTGTGATGGCTACCCATGGGCTTCGGGGTCTTGAGCACTTCCTTCTGGGAAGCGTGGCGGAGAAAGTGGTGCGCCGGTCGTCCGTGCCGGTCTTTACCGTCAAGGCTTTCGGAAAAGCGCTCGTACCCTGGTCGGGTGTTGCCGAGGCCGAAGCCACCGAATGAACCCTGAGTATCCCACCACACACCAACAGCTGCCTTGAGCCGGCATCCTAACAAGCGTTCCGTCATGCTTCAGATGAGCAACATTCTATTCCCGACGGGCGAATCCGTGCCATGTTACGGACGACGATGCCTCGTATCTCAGACGGCTGAGACATCCGCTCCACCCCTCGTTAGTTAGTCCGCCACCAACCTGGCAGATCCCAACGCCATCAGAACGAAATCCCATGCATTCGTTTAAACGTATCCTTGTTCCAACAGATTTTTCTCTCTGTGCCGAAGCTGCCTATCGGCATGCGCTCTACCTCGCCCGGCAGCACAAAGCAGAAGTGCATCTTTTTCACGTCGCCACCCCGTCGGAGAGGGGCAACCAGAAGGAGCCGAACGGTCCCAAGCTTACTCCTTTCTGGCCCAACAGGACCAAGGCTCCACACCCCGGAACGCCGGCAAACACGGAGCGCTGGTTCGACTTTCTGCTGCGCCGGGCCGTAGGGCATCACCCTGATCCCGTATCGGCCATTCTGGATTATGCGCGCCAGCACGCTGTAGATCTCATCGTTATGGGAGCGCACGGCGACCGGGGCGCAGGGCATTACCTGAATCAGGGGACGGACCGTGCGTTTCTGGGACAGACCGTCGAGCAGGTCGTGCGCCACGCTGCCTGTCCGGTCTACCGGGTCGTGATGCAGTGCGGCCAGGATCCCGAGCAGGTACGCCGCATCCTCGTGCCGGTCGATCTGTCGTCGCTTTCGCTTCGGGCGCTTTCTTACGCAAAAGATCTGGCTTTGCTGTACAAGGCGCGCCTCGATCTGCTCCATGTGATTGAGCGAGGGTCGTTCTTAGCGACCCAGGAACAACGTGAGGCCACGCACCCGAAGGGAGAGGAGCAGATTCGTGCCGAAATCATGGAGGCCTATTTGAACCTCCCGGGAGACGACCTATCCACGCAGGTTCATGTGTTGCGGGGACGTCCAGATCGGGAGATCCGGGCCTTCGTCGAACGCCGGGACATCGACCTGGTGGTGATGGGTGCCCACTCCGATCTCGGGAAGGACCTGCTCGGCATTGTTGCCGAGCAGGTGGTTAGGACGGCTCCCTGCCTCGTGCTCACCATGAGGGACGGCCAATCGAAAGGCTCTGGATATGCAAAACATAGCCGGAGCGTCTTTCCTGTTTCGGCGGTGTTTTTGTAATCGTCTCTTTGTAGGAAAAGGAGCACGTTTCCTCGATCAGTAGCGGGTGTCCGGGAAACCGAAAAAGTCTCGATTTCCTGATGCTTTTCCTTGTTATAACCGTTTCCTTCCGTTACTTTGGAAGCGCTTTCACCCTGCATCTCTCACATCCCGCTGCATTTCGTTATGAAGGCTTTAGGGCCGTGTGTCTATACACGGAGGCAGGCGTGACTTCACCCTATGAACCATCTATTTCAATAAGGAGGACCGTATGAAATCGACCGTTCGGCTTTTTCCAGCCGCGTTGATGCTGGTATGCACCGCCTTCCTGCTGATGACGGGAAGTGCCCTCGGGCAAGGTGTGACGACAGCCGCCATGAACGGGATCATTACCGACGATCAGGGAGAGCCGCTTCCGGGCACCAATGTCGTCGCCGTTCATGTGCCTAGTGGGACGTCGTACGGGACGTCGACCCGCGTCGAAGGCAATTACAACATCCCGAATATGAAAGTCGGTGGCCCGTACACCGTCACGGTTACGTTCGTCGGCTTTACGGAGAGGAAAGAGGAGAATGTCTATCTCAGCCTGGGGCAAAACCTGCGGCTGGATTTTCAGTTGAGCGAATCGGCGGTTGAACTGGGGGACATCGTCGTATTAGGCGAGCAAGATGAAGTTTTGAACTCGGACCGGACCGGTGCCGAGACGTTCATTAGCCCGGCCCAGGTGGCGCAGTTGCCTTCGGTGAAACGAAGCACCCGTGATCTGACGAGGCTGGATCCCCGGAGCGACGGTAACCTCAGCTTCGGCGGTCGGAACTGGCTCTACAACAACATTTCGCTGGACGGCTCTTATTTCAATAATCCGTTCGGGCTGGATGCGCCGGAGCCGGGCGGTCAGTCGAATGCGCAACCGGTACCCTACGACGCCATCGAGCAGGTGCAGGTGTCGGTTGCTCCCTTCGATGTTCGTGAGGGGGGCTTCACGGGAGCCGGTATCAACCAGGTCACGAAGAGCGGGACGAACGACTTCAAGGGGTCGGTCTATTTCTTCACGCGCAACGAGAGTTTCGTCGGCAACACCGTCCGAGGCGAGGAGGTGTTCGAAAACCCCGACCTCTCGTTTAGCCAGTACGGTGTTTCGCTCGGGGGGCCGATCATCAAGGACAAGCTCTTTTTCTTCATCAACGGCGAGATCGAGCGCCGCGATGATCCGGGGACGAATTTCTCGGCAACGACGGGCACCTCGCCGGGGCCGGGAGAATCCCGCGTACAGGCGGCGATCATGGATCAGATCCGAGAGCGCATGCGATCCTCGTACGGGTATGATACCGGCGAATATCAGGGATACACACACAGCACGGACAACGAGAAGCTGCTGGCCAAGCTCGACTGGAACATCAACGACCGCAACAACCTCTCGCTTCGCTACAACTACCTCGACGCGTTCCGCGAGCAGGGGCCGCACCCGTTTGTGCTGAGCTTCGGCGGCAGAGGGCCGAACACCTCCACCCTTCCGTTCCAGAATTCGGGTTATCGGATCAACAACAACCTGCACTCGATAGCGCTGGAACTGAACAGCCGATCGGATACATGGGCCAACCGGTTTTTTGCCAGCTACAACCGGTTCCGCGACCATCGCGACCCGTTCAGCGAAGATTTCCCGACCATCGAAATCGTGCAGGACGGCGTGAATTACACGACGGTAGGGCACGAACCCTTCTCGATTCACAACATCCTCGATCAGGACGTCTTCCAGGTTACCAACAACTTCAGCTACTTCCTGGATAAACACGTCCTGACGGTGGGCGCGAACTTCGAGAGCTTCTCGTTCTTCAACTCGTTCAATATCTTCCGTCACGGCGGTTTCGGGCCGGTCCAGTTTCCCGGTGTGCGAACCAGCTTCTTCTCGGTGGATGATTTTCTTGATGCCACCGACCCGAACAGCGAGAATTTCGTCGACTTCCGTTCCTTCATCGGGGGCGGACTGTTTAAAGGGGAGAAGATCAGCGTAGGTCAACTCTCGTTCTATGCGCAGGATGAGTTCATCGTCAACACGCAGTTCAACCTGACGTTCGGGCTGCGTGTTGACATCCCGATGTACTTCACCGATCCGGAGCCGAACCCGTTCTCCACGGGGTTGACGCTGCTGGATGAGGACGACAACACCGAGACCATCGACCAGGCGGATCTTGCGGGCGGTACGCCGCTGCTGTCGCCCCGCATAGGGTTCAACTGGGATGTCACGGGCGACCGTTCCACGCAGATACGTGGCGGGACGGGCATCTTTACGGGGCGCGTGCCGTTCGTATGGATCGGGAACGTGATCTCCAACCCGGGAGCCAATCCCAACCTTTTCAATCCGTTCAGCCCGTCCAACCCGCCCCTGATCGTCACGCGGGAGGGCGAGGACGAGGACCCGACCAACATCACCGGGGGGAAAGAAGAGGATTCCGTGCTCACCACCTCGTTCGACCTCAACGCGATGGATGATGATTTCAACTGGCCGCAGGTGTGGACGGTTGACCTGGCCATCGATCAGCAGCTTCCCTGGGGATTGCTGGGTACGTTCGAGTTCATCTACACCAAGGACATCAACTCGGTCTTCGTGCGCAACGCGGACCTGGTGACCCCCACCCGTACGCTCCGGGACGGTCGTCCCTATTTCGGGGCCGGTGAGTTTGCGAACGAGTTGAATCCGGACTTCGGCGCAGGCGTCTATGTCATCGATAACCTGGACGACGGCTGGAATGTGAACATCACGGCCCAGCTTCGGAAGCAGTTTATGTCCGGCCTCAATGCCAGCCTGTCCTACACGTTCCTCGATGCGCGGAGCCTGCTGAAATCGACGGAGATCGCCAGCGTGCTCTTATCGGAGAGCCCGGTGCAGGGAGATCCGAACAAGCCGAACCTGGCCCATTCCGAGTTTGGAAACAAGCATCGGATTGTGGGGGCCGGCACCTACACCCACACGTGGTCGGAGCGCTTCGCGACGCATTTCGGATTGTTCTTCGAGATTGCTCAGGGTAACACATTTCTGGGGGCGGGCGGCAACCGCTACTCCTACACCTACTCGGGCGACGTGAACGGCGACGGGTTTTTCCTGAACGACCTGATCTACATCCCGACGGATGCGACCAATCCGGCCGAGATTCAGTTCGATCCGTCGGCGACCATGACCGCCGCGCAGCAGGCCGCCGCGTTCAATGCCTTCATCGACCAGGACGACTACCTGAGCGAGCATCGGGGAGAGATCGCCGAACGCTTTGGCGGCGTCAACCCGTGGTACAGCAATATCGACTTGCGCATCATGCAGGATGTTGCTTTCCGCACCGGTAGCACGCTTCACCGGCTGCAGCTTAGCCTCGACATTCTGAACGTCGCCAACCTGCTCAACTCGGAGTGGGGCGTGCGCAAAGTGGCCAGCCCTGCCGCTACCACGCCGCTGCAATTGACGCGTTTTGACGATGCCGGTGAACCCGTGTTCAACTTCACGGGTCCCTCGGAGACGTTCGTCGATGATGTCGGTCTGTTCTCCCGCTGGCAGGCCCAGTTCGGCATCCGGTACATCTTCAACTAACGCTCTATTCTGCGTACCCATCAGGGCGAGAGCCATCCCGGTCTGCGGGGTGGCTCTCGTTGTTTATTGGGCGTGGGATATTCGACCGCGCCCTGTCGTTTCTTTCCGTATCGTAGGTCTACAAGCACGCATCCAAGAGCGCCATGCATATTGCTATACTGGGCGGATACGGAAACGCGGGCCGGCATATTGCTCGCCTCCTCGCGATGAGGACTCCGGCTACGATAACGCTGCTTGGCAGGGACGAACGGAAGGCAAAGGACGTCGCCGGGGTGCTGTCCGAAGAAACAGGCCGGGACGTTCGAGGGGAGAGGGCCGACGCGTGTAGCAAAGAGAGCCTCAAGCACCACCTCCGCGATGTAGAGATGCTGGTAGTCGCTGCCGGCACGCTGGATCATGTGCAGCGTGTGGCGGAATCCGCCCTGGAAACACAGACCGATTACCTGGACATCCATCTTTCATCGCCGGAGAAAATTCGAGTGCTGAAGAATCTGGAGCCTGTTCTTATCCGGCAGGGGCGCTGTTTCATTACCGATGGCGGTTTCCATCCGGGTGTGCCGGCGGCTATGGTACGGTATGCGTCAGAACGCATGCCCGGTCTGGAGAGAGCCGTCGTTGGAGGGGCGTTTGACCTGGACTGGAAGGCCCTCACCTTTTCCAGGGCTACGGTGGCGGAGTTTGTGATGGAACTAAAGGCGTTCGATCCTTCGGTGTTCAGGGAGGGGCGCTGGGTGCGAAGTATGAAAAACACGCGTCGGTTCGACTTTGGATCATCTTTTGGGAAGCAGCGGTGTGTTCCCATGCTGTTTGAAGAGATGAAGAGCCTGCCTGACCAACTACCGGGGCTCAGAGAAACGGGGTTTTTCATCGCGGGCTTCGGCCCCGTTATCGACTATGTGATCATGCCCCTTTGTTTTGCCCTGCTGGCGGTGGTTCCCGGTCGGACCGACGAGGTGGGACGGTTTTTCCTGTGGGGCCTAAAACATTTTTCTCGACCAGGACGAGGGGCCGTTCTGATGCTGGAAGCCGAGGGCGCAACGGGGAAGGGTGTCGAAAAGAGGACTTTGAAGCTTGCCCACGAAGATGCATACGTGTTAACCGCTGCGCCGGTGGTGGCCTGCCTCTTGCAGTATCTCGATGGGCTGCGAAAGCCCGGTCTCCGGACGCAGGCTCACTTCGTCAACCCGGAGCGTTTCTTCGATGATATCAAGAGCATGGGGGTTCAGGTCGAAGCAGGGATCTGAGGTTCTTCTCCGAGCAGGTCCGTTTCTTCACCGTTTCTGCGTAATCTATTCCCTTACAGGCCAAGCCAATCTGCCCTTACAGGAGGTGCCGTGAAAGCCGGGCAGACATCCTTGTCCGTCGTGTGTATGTATAGATAAGGAAGGGAAAACCAGGCTGCGAGATGCTTCCTGAAGCGGCCGGCATCCGACGAAGGGGAAGAGGTGACGCGATGATGGGTGACCACTCCCCTACATTGATCGGGAAAAGTATTCCGAAAAAAGGAAAAGCGGCGGATGGGCGTCAACCGGAGCAGAGCGCGGGCATGTCGGCTACGCGTGAACGCTTGGGGATCGTTTCTTGAAGGGAAAAGGATCGTCATCGCCGTTATGTGGCGGAAGAGACCGGGTAGCGATTCGGCACCCCTACACGCCTTAATGGCTGAATGGCTGGAGGAAACAGAAGAATGAGAACGGATCGCGCTTCGGTGCGTCGGAACACAAAAGGTATGGTAGCGCATGTAGATAATCCCTGGGATGTGCTCGAGCACGATTTCCCCCACGCCGGGACACCTGCCGATAAACTGAAGTTTCTGTTGAATTATGCCGTGCTGGCACCTTCCGGCTACAACGCACAGCCCTGGCGGTTCGGGATCACCGGCGACGAGGTCGATCTCTATGCCGACCGGGCCAGGGCGTTGCCCGTCGTCGACCCGGACGACCGCGAACTCGTTATCAGTTGCGGAGCGGCGCTCCATCATCTATGCGTGGCGATCCGGCATTACGACTATGAGCCCATCGTGCATACGTTTCCGCGCTTCGATAACCCGGACTTGTTGGCCGTTGCGCGAATAGGACCGGAGAAAGAAGCCTCCCTGCTGGATCATCGTCTTTTCGCCGCCATTAAGGAACGCCGCACCCACCGCTTGCCGTTCGAGGAGCGACCGGTGCCCGACGCCGTGTTGGAAGCGTTCGAAGAGGCGGTGTCTCTGGACGATCTACGGCTACACGTGCTTCGCGCTCCCGCTCAGCGCAATGAACTGGTCGATTTGATTGCCGAGGGCGATGTTGTGCAGGGGGCCGATAAGCGGTTCCGGCGCGAACTGGCCGCCTGGATTCATCCCAATCACAGTAAGAGCCACGATGGCGTTCCGGGGTATGCGCAGGGTATAGGCGCTATCTTATCCTATACCGGCCCCTTCGTCGTCCGGACCTTCGACTGGGGCGAGGGGCGGGCCGCCCGAGACCGCCAACTGGCCGAAGGCTCGCCGGTCCTACTTGTGATGAGCACCTCGGCCGACGATCCGGTGGCCTGGCTCCAGACAGGACAGGCTCTCAGCCATTTGTTACTCCTGGCTCAGGATTATGGGCTTTCGGCTTCCTTCCTCAATCAACCTATCGAAGTGTCGGCACTTCGCCCCCGGGTGGCCGATCTCATCGGCGAGGGGCGTGTGCCTCAAATGATCCTCCGCATGGGCTATGGCCGAAGGACAAGGCCGACGCCCCGACGCCCGGTGCGCGAGGTGTTGGCCGATTCGCTGTATGGGTAGATCCGCGCGGGGCCGTCAAATACGGGACAACTGAAAGAGGAACCATTGGAGGAGACGGGTGGCCCAGGGACGTGCTTTCCAGGCTGCCGGCGTTATTTCTACCGAGTGGTCCAGGTTGGAGAAGAACTCGGCTTCCAGCATACGCGCCAGGGAGGGATCGCGTGTGGCTACGCCCACTTCCAGGTTGTGCTTGCCGCCATACTGATCGACGTTGTAAGATCCGATGATACTGTGGCGGCCGTCGATGGTGAGATACTTGGCGTGTAGGATCGGGTGCTGCATTTCATAGATACGTCCACCACCGGCCAGTAATCCTCCGTATACGTGTCGTCCAGCCGTCCGAGCGTGGGGTACGTCGGATGCGCCCGCCGTCAGGACGCGGACGTCGACTCCTCGATGGCCGGCCTTGATCAGGGCGTGCCGGAGCCAGGCGGGTGGGATGAAGTAGGGCGTTGAGATGTAGCAGTGGCGGCGGGTCTGGTCGATCATGCGATAGATGGCCCGGTCGAGGTCGCGCTCGTGGGTCCGGGCGCTGAGTTCGAGCACGTCCACAAAAATACCGTCCGGAAAGGGAGGAGATGCGGGCGGCAGTGGAGGGACCTTGCGGGTGGCCCGGTAGAGCGAGTCGCGGAAGACGGTGGCTAGGTCGCGCACGCAGGGGCCTTCCAGGCGCACCGTGAGGTCGTAGAATCGTTCCGGACCCGGGCCGCCATATTCCACGCTGATATTGCGCCCGCCGCAAAAACCAACGTCGTCGACGATGAGGATCTTGCGATGGTCGCGGTGAGAGAAGGGCGCGATTTTCCGACCCATTTTGCGCCATGGCAGGAACGGATTGTAGAGCGCCACGCGTCCTCCGGCTTTCCAGATGGGTGCGGCGTGCCGGGCCCGCAGGCGCGGCGACCCGAACCGGTCGAACAGGAGGATGACGTCGCAGCCGCGCCGGGCTGCATCGGCGAGGGCGTCGATAGCCATGCGTCCCACTGCGTCCGGTTCGAGGATGTACATCTCCAGCCACACGCGCTGCTGGGCCCGGCAGATAGCCTCGTAGGCGACCTGGAAGGATTCGTCGCCGTCGACGTAGAGCGTCAGTCGGTTTCCCTGAGACCCCCCGCCGACGGGTTCATTGAGGGTATGTGGCCGAACACCCAAGGGCTGCCTCATTTTTTCGTCGTCCTTCGCGAACCATGAAGAAGTAGCCTGCGCATCGTATGGGGTTTTGCTTTTTATGGATCAGGCGGGGGGCCGCTGCGTGGACATCTCTTCCGCAACGTCTTTGTGTTTTGTACCTTACAGGCCCAGCTAAAAAAGGACTTATGCTACAGATCAACCGCATCCTGGCCCCCATCGATTTCTCCAAACATTCGGAGCGGGCTCTGGCCCATGCATGCGAAATCACCGCCACCCACCAGGCGTCGCTCGCTCTGTTGCACGTGATCGAAGAACCTACGTTTCCGGCCATGTACGGCGCGGTCATGCACGAGTTGTACGGCAAGGTGCCCGATGTCACCCGGGAGGCCCTGGAGGCGTTGCAACGGGTGTTGGACCGGTGCGATGGGCCGGAGGTGGAGACGACCCTTCATGCCATAAAGGGACGCGCTGGAACGGTCATCATCGACTTTGCCGAGAAGCACGACATCGACTTGATCGTGATGCCGACACACGGCCTGAGCGGCCTGGAGCATTTGCTGCTCGGAAGTGTCGCCGAGAAGGTCATCCGGCACGCCCTCTGCCCGGTGTTGATTGTGAAGGTGTTCGGCAAATCGTTGCTCCCTTCGCCGGGCGAATAGAGACGCCCTCGCGGAATGCGGTGTTGCCTCCCAGAGGTGGTGGGGACCGTTACGGTTTATTCCTGCGGCTTCGAGGTGGTCAGCATCATCGCGATAATGTCGTGCATGACCTCGCGCCAGGCCGTTTCCACGTCGTCGTCGAACGCATTGTCGCACTCGGCTATCGTGTCGATGAGGGCGTCGAGCCACAGGTTGTAGAAGGCCGGTTGCACGCCCAGGTTGCCGTGCATCTCGCCCAGACGCTCGATGGACGAGGCCGCATACGGCACCCCGTCGGAGGCCAGGATGCTCATAAACAACGAGGCTTCCACCATGCGTTTTTGTCGATCCATGTCGGTATGCGAAAACTTGTCGCGTACCTCCGGCGAGGAGCTGAGAAATTTCTCGTAGAAGATGTCCAGAAACCGGGGATTTCGATTACAGCGCTTGAGGCTTCGATGAATCGTCTCGGTGTGAGGGTTGCTCATCAGGGGCTGGGTGTTTAAGTCTGCACGGGAGGCATCAGAAAGAGCGCGCGTCCGTTGCCGGAATGCTCGTGCTCAGCATACAACAGCGAGCCGTTATGTTCAAGATGGTATCGGGTCTGTGCGGCACGGCCCGTATGCGCGACCGCTGCGCTCGTGAAAGCCTTGCGACGATTCGTGTGAAGCCGCGTCGTCACCGCGTCGGGACGGAACCCCCGGCAGCGTTGGCGCGTGCGTCTGCTGGAGACGGGTGGGTGGGGCGGATCAGCCGATAAAACTATGAGAAAAAAGGCGCTCATCATCGAGAATGACCCCACCATTCGGGAGTGCATCGAAGTCATGTATGAAGCCGAGGGATTGGAGGTCATCAGTGCGAGTGATGGAGCCACCGGACTCGAACTCAGCCGCCGGCATGTGCCCGATCTGGTAGTCAGCGATCTGTACATGGTCGGATGCAGCGGCATCGATTTGTTTGAGCAGCTTCGGGAAGACCCCCATACGGGAGATATCCCTTTTTTGTTTATTACGGCTGACGCAAGGGATGCCGTGCGGGAACACTGCCTGGCCCTGGGCGCGGATGCCTTTTTGCTCAAACCCTTTACGTTCGATGAACTGATGGACGTCACCCGGACGCTGCTCCATGAAACCGGATAAGCACGCGTTCGATTTATCTCGGCGTGCCGGTTAGCCGGTACGTAGGATAGACAGCATGGCAGGAGAGCCGCCCCGCCGGTACGTGGCTGCAACGTGTGCCCGGCGAGGGGGGCCGGACGCTTACATTCGAAACGGCGATACCGAGGTCGAATGAAAGGAGGTATTGCAAGCAGGCTTGCTATCATTTTCTCCCTGCTGGTCTTCGTGGCCACGGCGACGGTGGGCTTTCTGGTATTCTGGGGAGCCCGCCAGGCGCTCACCGAGTCCTCGACGGAACGGCTGGAGCATTCGGCCGAGACCGTCGAAGTGCGGTTTGCGGCCAGCCTGGAAGCTATCAGCAAAGACGTGCTGTTCCTGGCCGAGACGCCCCCGGTGCCCGGTCTCATCCGCGCCTACGACGACGGCTGGCTGGACCGGGTGACCAACCACAACATCGACGAATGGAGCGAGCAACTGGCCGGTATCTTCACGGTGTTTCTTCAGAATCGCCCCTCGTATATCCAGGCGCGGTATATCGGGCTGGCCGATGCGGGCCGGGAACTCGTTCGCGTAGAGCGCCGGAGCGGACAGGTCCATCGCACCCCGGCGGCGGCCTTGCAGCAGCGAGGAGAGCAGCGCTATTTCACGGCGGCGGTCAACCTGCCCCCCGGCGACGTGTATTTGTCCGAGATCGACCTTGATCAGGAAGAAGGCGACGTGGCGCAGCCCGGCGTTCCGACGCTGCGTGCGGCGACGCCCGTCTACGACGCCGGCGGAAACGCCTTCGGCATCCTCATCATCGACGTCGATTTTCGCTATGCCTTGCGGACGCTGCAATCGCTGGTGGATCCGGCCTTCTCGTTATACCTGGCGAACGACGAGGGCGAGTACCTGCTGCACCCGGATTCGACGCAGATCGCCGGGGTTGATTCTTCGTCCACACGCGCCTTGATCCAGCACCACTTTCCCGAGATTGCCGCGTGGTTCGCCTCCGCTCGCGCATCCGTACCGGGGGAGCGTACCGAGGCGGCGCTGGACCGGGCCGTGTTCCCGCATTTCGACCGCGTGTCGTTCAACAACGAGCAGGACCCGCACTTCCTGGTCCTGGCCGTAACGGCCCCGCAGGAGACGATCCTTTCGGGGGTGACCAAGGTGCGCAATTCGAGCCTCCTCATCACCGTGCTTTTTGCCCTGTGGGGCATCGTCCTGGCGCTGGTTTTTTCGCATTATCTCACGCGTCCCCTGCGGAAGATTACCCGCGCGCTCTCTCATTTCGGACGCGACCGGCAACCCATCGACCTGCCGGTGCGCAGGAAGGATGAGATCGGCGTGCTGGCGCGGACCTACGACACCATGGCGCAGCAGATCCAGGTGCAGATCGAAGAACTCGAAGACAAGGCTCACCGGCAGCGCATCATCCTGGAAACGTCCGCCGAAGGGCTCATCGTCACCGATGCGCAGGGGAACATCGAGACCATTAACCGGGCCGCCGAGCGCATCTTCGGGTACACCGCCGAGGAGGTTACGGGGCAGAACGTCAACATGCTGGTCTACCGAGACGCGGAGGAACTCAGCGGGAACGGAGCGGCTCCGGCCACCGATGTCGAACAATGGAACCAGCTGGGCAACGGGCACGAAGTGACGGGGCGGCGTAAAGACGGGACCACGTTCCCGCTGTCGCTGGCGCTCAGCTCGTTCGAACTGGCCGGCGAGAAGAAATATGCCGGGTTCCTTCAGGATATCACCCGGCGGAAACAATACGAGCAAAAACTGCGCGAGGCCAAGCGAACGGCGGAGGCCGCCAACACGGCCAAGTCGGCGTTTCTGGCCAACATGAGCCACGAGATCCGGACGCCGCTTACGGGCATCATCGGCTTTGCATCACTGCTGGCCCGGCAGGTGACCGGCAAGCACCGCAAGTATGCGCAACTGATCGAGAGCAGCGGGGTGCGGCTCAAAGAGACCCTCAACTCGGTGCTGGACCTGGCCAAGCTGGAGGCCAAACGGGTCGAAGTCAAGCTGGGCGTGCTCAAGATCCGCGACGAGGTGCAGGAAGTCGTCCAACTTTTCCAGGCGCAAGCCCAGCAAAAAGCGTTGACCCTGACGTTCGAGGTGGAGCCGGGAGGCGAGGAGGCGAGCGCCCGGCTGGATCGCGGGGCCTTCAGCAGCATCATGCAAAACCTGCTCGGGAACGCCGTCAAATTCACGGACGAGGGCGGCGTGGCGGTGGTGCTCGGGGCCGACGAGGACCGCGCCTACGTGCGCGTGCAAGACACCGGCGTCGGGATTGATGCGTCGTTCATGCCGCACCTGTTCGACGTGTTCAGGCAGGAATCCACCGGCCTGAGCCGCACGCATGAGGGGAGCGGACTGGGACTGTCGATCACGCAGCGGCTCGTGGCGCTGATGGACGGAGAGATCGCCGTGGAGAGCGAGAAAGGCGAAGGCAGCACCTTCACAGTGTCGTTCCCCCTCGTGCCGTTTGAGGAAGCCATAGAGGTGTTCGGCGTGACGGAAGATGTGAAGCCCGCCCCGTTGCTCGACGGCCTGAAGAAATCCCGCATGTTGTTGGTCGAAGACAACGAGAACACGCAGTACCTGATCGAAAGCCTGCTGGAGAACGAATACGAGTTGACGATTGTGGCGAATGCCGAAGAGGCGCTCCTCCAGGCGTTCAATACCGAGTATGATATCATCTTGATGGATATCAACCTGGGCGAGGGAGCCAACGGGGCCGACGTGCTGCGCGAGCTACGCGCCATGCCCGCCTACCGCGACGTCCCCATTGCCGCCCTGACGGCCTATGCGCTCCCCGGCGACAGGGAACGGTTCCTGGAAATGGGGTTCACGGCCTATCTGAGCAAGCCCTTCAACGCTGACGAACTGCTCGACCTGACGGCTCGCCTCTGAACCCGCTCCCTGCGGTAACCTAGAAGCTGAGGGAGAGGCCGACGGTGGGGACGACGCTGGAGCGCAGGCCGTCATCCTGGAGCGGTACGATCAGGTTGGCGAGCACCTGGAAGTTCTGCGTCGGGGCGATCCAGAGGCCGAGGGCGGCGTTCAGCGTGTGGTCCCGGTTCCGGTCGGGGATGTTGCTGCGGTGGATGACGCGGGTGGTCCGGGCCGTGGTGTTGGGGACCTGATCGACGAGCGTGATGGTGCCGGGAAGAAGATCGATGGCCTCCGTCTCGTCGAGGTCGAATTCGCCCAGGATCTCTGCGGCGAAGGTGAGGCCGTCGGCCAGTTTCTGGTCGAACCCGAGGCTGATCTCCAGTTCGTCGCTGTCGAAGGGGGCGTCCCGATAGTCGTAGCCGACGTTGAGGTGCGGGGTAAAATCGCCGAACTGCCACGAGGAGATGAGCAGGCCCCGGAGGCTGAAGTGGCCGGTACCCAGGAAGTCGTTTTCGTTCCCGGTCGGGACGCGCGCGTCGGCCAGCACGCCCAGCCCGAAGGACGAGCCGAACGGGACCCGGTATTTCATCTGGACGGCGAGGTTGCCGACGCCGGAGGCATTTTCTCCGTACGCCAGTTCCTTGACCAGTTCCGGGTGCGTGGGGTCGTCGCCGAAGTGATGGTTGGCCTGGCCGAGCGCGCCGAACGTGAAGCTCTCGACGGTGGCCCGGGCATGGCCGTCGAGGGTGATGTTGACGAAGGGGACGGCGAGGGTGACATCGAAATTCGACGCCACGCCGTAGGTGGCGTAGAGCGCGAAGATATTGGCATCGACGTCGAGGTCGGGGAAGATATTGACGATGTCGCTCTCGTTCGGATTATCGCCCAGGCCCGGCTCGGCCAGATCCTGATGCAAGAAGGTGAAACGCATGTCCTTCAGGGGAACGCCGCGCAGTTGATCCAGCGTCAGGTGGGTGGCGCTGAAGCCGACCACGAGCTTGCCCGGCCCCAGCGTCTCGGCACTTTCGGCGAAGATAGGTCCCAGGCTGCCCCGCGTGCCCACCGGCTGCCCGTCGATAAAGTCGACCTCGACGACGGCCACGTTCGAACTCAGGGGAAACGAGGCCACGTTCCCGGCAATCAGGCTGTTCAAGGCGGGCGTCAGGGCGTGGACGGCTTCTTCGGCAGCCGGCAAAAAGTGCTGTCCGTGCGGGCCGGGGCTGAGGGCAAAGCCGTCGCGCAGGATCTCGTCGAAGAGCCGGTCGAAGACCTGGTTGAGTTGGGCGTGGACGGGGGTCACGAGCGCGCATAATACCCCGAGGATCAGGATGATTTTTCTAAACGTCATAAGAGTAAAGGCTGAACGGCAGGGAGCTTTTTCAGGTCGGGTTCTCCGGCTACTGCCCGGAGGTCACCCTGGTGAGCATCCAGGCATCGTCGCGGAAGTCCAGGGTCCACAGAGACGACGTGGTGTTTTGCTTGCGCCGGTTGGTGTTGTCCGTGTATTCGAGTTCGATGCGGACGGGCACGGTGGCGCGGGTGCCGCTGACCTGGGGCGTGCCGGTGTGGACGACGGCGCTGATGTCCTTCGCATTATCGAAGAGGGCTTCCCAGCCCCGGTACATCATGGCCTGCATCCCGCCGACGTCTTCTTGCTCGATGCTGTTTTTGAGGATCCGGGCCATGTCGGTGAGCGCCGCCTGAAGCGCTTCGGAAGGCGTGCCTTCGGACGCCGGTGCCGTGGCGGCTTCCTCGAAGAGCGTTTGCGCTTCGTTGAAGCGCGCCAGGGCCTGGTCATAGAGCCGGGCACCATAGGCCTGTATGCCCCGGTTTTCGACGCTCAGCGCCTCTTGATAGGTGGGCATCCGGCGGAGGGAGGCCGGCACGCCGTTCCTGGCGGTTTCCATCGCGGCGCGCGCGCGGTCGGCGTTGGTCTGGGCAGCCGTAGCACCTCCCCCGGAAACTTCGAGATCTACAATTTCCGGATCGGCCGGTTCGTCGGACGGGGCGGGGTCCGGCGCGTCGTCGGAAGGAGACGGGGGCGGTTCGGTAACCGGGCGATCCTGCTGGTCGAGGGTCTGTTTGGCCCGGGCGAACAGGTCGCGCGCGGAGCGGAACGAGCGCGTCGCTTCGTCGTAGTCGCCGGCTTCGAACTGGCGGAGCCCGGTCTGGCGTGCCGCTTCGGCCTGGCGGAACACCGTGGCGATGACCGTTTCAGTGCCCCGGCCGACGAGGGTGCGGCGGGCCTGGTCCATCCGGGTGCGAAGCTGTTCCGCCGATGCGCGGGCCGGATCGCCGGAGGAGACCGGGTCGCCGGTGGTGGCCGGGTCCTCGATGTCGCCGCCCTCTTCGCCCGCGACGGGATCGGGCAGGGCGGCTCCGTCGGCGAGGGAGTCGGCGGGGAGGGGCAGACGGGTCCGGTCGTTTTCGGGCGCGGCGGCTTCAGGGGCGGACAACTCGCTGCCGCTTTCGGTGACCTCGCCCGACGGCCCGATGACCAGGGAGCCGACGACGGCGATGCCCAGGAGCGCCACGACCCCTACCACGGCCCACAGGCCCTTTTTCGACGAGGCTTTTCGTGGGGTGGATGCCGCCTTCTTGCGCGGCGGTGCAGGCGGTGCCTCGGCTCGCGGCCTGCCGGGACGCGACGGCGACCGGGGCGGAGGCGGGCGGAGGAGGGTCTGATCCACCTCGGCCCGTGTGTCGTCCGGGCGGCCCTCGGGGGCCTCCGTGATCGCCTGTGTTTCGTCCCGGTCTCCCGGCGCGTCGGGGGGCGGAACGGGGGGGACGGCAGCGGGCGGCGTCGGCAAGAGGGCCGTCTCGTCCTCCTGCGAAAGCACGGGTTGAAGATCCTGGAGCACCGCTGCGAAGTTCTGGTACCGTTCGTCTCGATCTTTGGCCAGGCACTTCGACACGATGGGCTGGAGTTCGTGGGAGAGCGAGCCGGGGACGATGTTGAGCGGTTTGGGGTCGTTGTTGAGGATCTTATAAATGATGGTGGTGACGTGGTCGCCCATGAAGGGGTTGTTGCCCGTGAGCAGTTCGTAGAGCAGCACGCCGAAGGAGAAGATGTCGGCCCGGTGGTCGATGGGTTCTCCCTTGATCTGCTCGGGGGCCATATAGCGGGGGGTGCCCAGGCTGGCGTTGGTCATGGTCAGGGCCTGGGTTTCGTTCTGGATGCGGGCGATGCCGAAGTCCATGATCTTGACCCGCCCGTTGGGAAGCACCCGGATGTTGGCCGGTTTGATGTCGCGGTGGACGATGCCCTGCTGGTGGGCGTAGTGGAGGCCGTGGCAGATCTGCGCGGCGATGCGGAGCTTGGCGTCGGTGGGCAGGGGGGTCTGCCGGTTCAGCATCTCCTGGAGGTCCCGGCCTTCGAGGTACTCCATCACGAGGAAGGGCATGCCGTCTTCCTCGCCCACGTCGTAGATGATGGTGATGTTTTCGTGCGAGAGCTGGCCGGCCGAGCGCGCTTCGCGGTAGAAGCGTTTTTTGATGGCGGGCGCGTTGAGGGCGCGTTCCTGGATGACCTTGATGGCGACGTCGCGGCCGATGATGGCGTCGCGGCCCCGGTAGACCGCTCCCATGCCGCCCTGTCCCAGTTTTTCAACGATCTCGTATTTGCCGATCCGCTGCATAGCCGTCGGTAGTGCCTGGGGGATACGATGTTGGAAGATACATAGTACGTATCTTCGGCATCATTGGCTACATTACGGGAAGAAGGACGAAAAATAATATCGGGAAGCGGTATCAGGAAGCGCCTGGTCTACGTTTTTTTTCCAGCGTCCGCATGCTGTCGAGGGGGCTGCGAACGCTGGTGCCTTTGCCCATGACGTGGGTATAGATCATGGTGGTGCGCACGTCTTTGTGGCCGAGGAGTTCTTGCACGGTGCGGATGTCGGCTCCGTCTTCGAGCAGATGGGTGGCGAAGCTGTGGCGGAAACTGTGGCAACTAGCCCGTTTGCTGAGTCCGGATTTCTTAACAGCGCGATAGACGGCTTTTTGCACGGTCGATTCGTTGAGATGATGGCGACGGACGGACTTGCTACGCGGGTCTTCGGATCGCTGCCTGGCAGGGAAAACATATTGCCATGTCCAAGCATGGGCGGCTTTGGGGTATTTGCGTGCCAGGCCGTAGGGTAGGTAGACGGCTCCGAATCCTTCCTTCAATTCCTTCTCATGCAACACTTTGGCCGTACGTAAGTGATGTTTGAGAGGGTCGATAAGCGACACGGGCAATACCGTCACGCGGTCTTTTTGTCCTTTCCCATCACGGATCACGATCTGTTGCATCCCGAAGTCAAGATCCTTGATACGGAGGCGGAGGGCTTCGAGGAGACGCAATCCCGAGCCGTAGAGCAAGCTGACGATTAGACCGTTGACGCCATTGAGATGAGTGAGGACGGATTGCACTTCATCACGAGTGAGCACGACCGGTAGGCGTTTAGGGCGTTGGGCACGGACGATGTCGCCCAGGTCGCCGAGGGGGCGATCTAATACTGATTTATATAAGAACAGAAGGGCGTTGAGCGCCTGATTCTGGGTAGAGGCGGCGACGTGTTTGTTGAGCGCAAGATGGTTAATAAAGGCGCGAACGTGGGTGGCACCCAGGTGGCGCGGATGTTGCACACCGTGGAAGAAGACGAACCGACGTATCCAGCCGATGTACGCTTTCTCGGTACGGAGGCTAAGGTGTTTCGTTCGGCAGACGGTACGAACCTGATCGAGTAATTTTTTTTGTGGAGCCACTTGAAATAGTAAGGAGGAAAGTTCTACTCTTTCTGTAGAAAAGTGACGATGATTCAAGTGTGATATTCGGACACGTTCCGCAATACTGCTGTATATTCAGACAGGGTCCGAATATACAGCAGAGTAGAAACTACGTGTAAGAAAAACAACACGGTGTTACCGGATGTCACCACGTGCTATCCGGACGGTGTCCATATATTAACAAGTTAGCAAGAAGGAAGCGACGAGATGAGAATCACAGCAATCATGCTCGGTGTTGCCCTTGTAGGTGTCAGTGGGTGCTGGTCTCCCGAGCAGAGAGTAGAGAGTATTGAAGCACTGATAGAGTCCATTCCGTTCGACCTCCCGGTCGATTTGGAACTGACGCACATGCTGCCGCCCGAGGGGACCTCGCCATTCGTTGCAAAGCTCATCTTCCAAAACGCTCCTCCAGTTCGGCCATCGGACCCGGATTTCCCGTCCGATTATTGCCCGCCGACCGCGACCATATATAGCACCGTCACGGGTGAGGGTGCGGCAACGCACCTCGGCCGATTTGACTACTCGGAGCGATACTGTGGGACGCCGGGTTTTCGAATCGTGGCAGACGTTGTCTTCACAGCGAAGACCGGTGATGAATTGCACGCCACCGCCCTGGCACAAGCGGGACCCAGCATTCCACCACCATTCCCGAACGCGACCTTCACGGGTCAGTTCACATTCACGGGGGGTACGGGTCGTTTCGAGGGCGCCAGGGGCAGGGCGAGCATCGCGGCCCAACAACTCGGAGACGAGCCGTTGCCAGATATGCCTCCGAACATTCCTGGTTCCACCGCCATGGTCTTATGTGGGTGGATTGATCTGCCGGGGAATGAGTCGGGGCAAGACGATTGACTTGGATGTCATCCGATGGGACACCACAGCCGATTCGGGGCGATCTTGGGATTCCCAGCTGGCGATGCTCCAGTCGGCACTTGGTCCTTCGAAACGCGAAACCTCTTGCTAACAACAGCATGCAGACGGACGGCGCTGCGCGCCGCCGCTGATGCTGAACGTTGAACTAAACCGCTTCGCGGTAGGTAATGCACATCTGATTCACCCGCCTGG
>JBHHWM010000058.1:0-21621 GCA_046756545.1 Rhodothermales bacterium
CATCTGGAACTCGTCGAGCCGGTGCTCACCGCCGCGCAGGTAGCCGAGTACCAGCAGACGGTCCGCCAGGTGCACGTCGAAGAACCTCTCATCCGCTACGTGGCGCAGATCATCTACCAGACCCGCGATCACAGCGCGCTCTACCTGGGCGCTTCGCCTCGTGCCTCCATCGCCCTGATGACGGGGGCTAAAGCACTGTCCGCCATGCGCGGGCGCGATTTCATCACGCCGGAAGACATTCAAGAAATCGCCTATCCGGTCTTACGCCACCGCATCCTGCTGACGCCCGAGCAGGAAATGGAAGGTCGCCGCCCCGATGATGTAATCAAAGGGATCCTGGAACGCATCGACGTGCCGCGTTAGCCCGCTTGCCGGTGTAAAAGGTACTGGATTGTAAAGGGATAGGTGGTGTTACGTTTGGCGAAACGTTCCCCGTTAGGTAAGCGCGTGGGGCGGCACAGGCTACCCTGCGCTTCATCACCCAACCATCAAACGGGATACATCATGAGGTTCATACAACGAGGCATTGCAGGTCTGCTGGGGATGGCGCTGGTCGCCGTCGGAAGCGGATGCGGATCGGTGGTGCCGATAGGTGACCCGGCGGACGCCGTGTTCGTACCCGAACTCGTGGGAGAATGGCAACAGATCACCGGCCCTGGTGAACGGCCCGCTCGGATGACGGTGCTCAACTTCAACGATATCGAGTACTACGTCGAATTACGTGAAGACGGCGGCCCGTCCGAAATGGATACCCTCCGGGTCAGAGCGTATATCACCCGCGTCAACGGCACGTCGTTCATCAACGCGCAGACCATCGATTCGGTGGAGGAAGATGAGCGGCGGTTTTTCTTTTTTACCTTTCATTTGAACCGGTACGGCACCCTTATTCTGAGGGAGGTCAATGACCCAGGCGAAGGGGAAGAACACGCCTTCGAGACCTCCGAGGCGTTGCGCGCCTTCATCCGTCAGAACGTACACAACGACGCCTTGTACGGTGAGTCGGTCGCGTTCGTGAAGCAGCACGAGTGAGGCCGTCCGAAAGGGTACGCACCATCAACTATCCTCGTCACGGGGACGCTGGGAGCGCCTTGCATCCCGGCGTCCCTTTTTTAAGTGAAGCGCGGTGGCGAACAGACGGGCAGGAGTTGATTCGGCGGGTGTAAACTGTTTCCTTTAGGGACGACTCATTCCTATTGTTGCCACCCATCGGATTCGACCTCATGAAACGTGTACTTCTTTTGACGCTGACGCTGGCGTGGGGTGCCGGCATCACGGCTGCACAGTCGCTTTCCCCGCAAAAGCAGACAGCCCTGGATGAAGCCGAAGCCCTTACGCCCGACATTCGCCGGATGGCGAGGTCGTTGTGGGACATTTCGGAAACGGCACTGCTCGAAAATCGCTCGGCCGACGTGCTCGTCGAGGCGCTGGAAGCGGAAGGCTTCACCATCGAGCGTGGCGTGGCCGGGATGCCGACGGCGTTCGTCGCCAGCTACGGAAGCGGATCGCCGGTCCTCGGGATTTTGGCCGAGTACGACGCGCTGCCCGGCGTGGGCAACGCGCCGGTACCGCGCAAAGAAGCACGCGCCGACGCCGTCACCAGCGGGCACGGCTGCGGGCATAACCTGTTCGGAGCCGGATCGGTCGGCGCGGCGGTGGCCGTCAAACGCGCCATGGAGGCGCACGGCCTGGGAGGGACCGTCCGGCTCTACGGCACCCCCGCCGAGGAAACGGTCGTCGGCAAGGTGTATATGGCCAAGGCCGGTCTCTTCGATAACGACGACGCCGTCCTCGAATGGCATCCGGGCACCGAGACGGAGGTCCGCAACCAGCAGGGCCGGGCCATGAATAACTTCGAAGTCGAGTTTTTCGGGCAGGCGGCGCACTCATCGGCTGATCCCTGGAACGGTCGCAGCGCCCTCGATGCCGTCGAACTGATGAACTACGGCGTCAACCTGATGCGCGAGCACGTCATGCCCAGCACGCGCATCCACTATGTGATACCCAGGGCCGGGGAAGCGCCCAACGTAGTGCCGGAATACGCCAGGGTCTGGTACTACGTCCGCGACCTCGACCGCGAGAGCGTGGAGAAGTGGTATGACTGGATTCTCAAGATCGCCGAAGGTGCGGCGCTGGGCACCCGCACCGAGCACAGGGTCTTCCTCGTCACCGGCGTGCACGAGTACAACCTGAACCACCCCATTCAGGCAGCGATGCAGAAGAACCTCGAACAGGTCGGCCCCCCGCCGTTTACCGATGAAGAGCAAGCTTTTGCTCGCGAGTTACAGCGGTATCTGGAGATCGAAGAGAAGGGCTACGACACCGACATCCAGCCGCTTGCCGACGAGCCCGAACCGGCCAGCGGCGGCTCGACCGACGTGGCCGAGGTGAGCTACATCGCCCCTACGGCGGGCCTCAACGTAACGACCGCCGCCGCCGGGGTGCCCTGGCACAGTTGGGCTACTACCGCCTGCCACGGCACTGATGCCGGGGTGAAAGGAGCCGTGGTGGCGGCCAAGGTCCTCGCTCTCACCGGTATCGACCTGCTGACCGACGAGGACCTGCTGGAAGAGGCAAAAACCTTTTTTGAAGAACAGACCGGGGGGGCTCCCTATACCTCACCCATCCCGCAGGATCAGGCACCGCCGCTCCCTGAAAAGGCGTCGGGGCGTTGAGGAGGGGTTTCCTGCGTGTTTGACGTCGATGCATCGACTCGTCGTCTCCTCGGTTCCACCTAGCAACTAGGCGACACCGCTTGATTTACAATAACTTGCACCCTTCTTGCGTTGATTTCTACGGAAGAGGCAGCGCCGGGCGGCAACGATGTGCCCGATAGCGTGTCCTGCATACAACGGTTCGCTGCGACGAACCAGATGGGTTCCTGTTCTGACTATCACAAGAATCAGATAGATGAGGTAAGACGATGAAGATGCTATTTCGTCCTTTTTTGTCGGCGCTTGTTGTGGCCTTTCTGTTCGTCGGATGCGTCGACCGTGCCGAGGACGTTGAAATGGAAGAGATCACGCAGACGAAGCAAGAGCCGATACCTGCGGGGGGGTATCGTTTCGCCAAACCCCCGGTGCCGGGGCTGGAGGTCCCGCCCCCGACGGATGCATTGCCGCCGGATTTCAACACGGAGGATTACGACCTGATCGAAGAAAATCCCTTCCAGGCCGTCACCGATCATCCGCTCTCGACGTTCTCCATCGACGTAGACGCGGCTTCCTACAGCAACCTCCGGCGGTTCCTGCGGGAAGGCCGTGTGCCGCCCAGGGACGCCGTCCGCATCGAGGAACTGATCAACTACTTCACGTACGACTATCCCGATCCCGCCGCCGACCATCCCTTCTCGATTATCACCGAGGTGGGAGCCGCGCCCTGGAATGCCGCCCATCAACTCGTGCACATTGGCTTGCAGGGAAAGCGTATTCCCAAGCAGGATCGGCCGGCCAGCAACCTCGTCTTCCTGCTCGACGTGTCGGGCTCGATGGATATGCCGGACAAGCTGCCCCTGTTGAAGAAGGCGTTTCGCATGCTCGTCGGCGAGTTGACGGAGCGCGACCGGGTCGCCATCTCGGTCTATGCCGGAGCGGCCGGGCTGGTGCTGCCCTCGACGCCGGGCGATCAGAAAGACGTGATTCTTGAATCGCTCGACCGGCTCGAAGCAGGCGGCTCGACGGCCGGCGCGGAAGGCATCCAACTGGCCTATCAGGTGGTGCAGGACAACTTCATCGAAGGCGGCAACAACCGGGTCATCCTGGCCACCGACGGCGACTTCAACGTGGGCATCTCCAGCGACGGCGAACTGGTGCGAGTGATTGAGGAGAAGCGGGAACAGGGGGCGTTTCTGACGGTGCTCGGCTTCGGCACGGGGAACCTGAAGGATTCGAAGATGGAGAAGCTGGCCGACCACGGCAACGGCAACTACTATTACATCGACGGCGCGCTGGAAGCCAAAAAGGTGCTGGTGCACGAACTGGGCTCGACGCTCCTGACTATCGCGAAGGACGTGAAGATCCAGGTTGAGTTCAACCCGACGGTGGTGGCGGCGTATCGGCTGATCGGCTATGAAAACCGGCTGCTGGCCGACGAAGACTTCGCCGACGACACCAAGGACGCGGGCGAGCTGGGTGCCGGTCATACTGTGACGGCGCTCTACGAGGTGGTTCCGGTCGGCGTCGAGTCGGACGCGAACGTGCGGGACCGGGGCGACCTGCGGTATCAGGACAGCCAGTTGACGGATGCAGCCCGCCGGTCCGGGGAGATGCTGACGGTGAAGCTTCGCTACAAAGCGCCCGACGGCGACACGAGTCAACTCATCGAACGACCCCTGACGATGGCGGCCCCCGGCAACGAGGCGACGAGCTCGAATTTCTATTTTTCTGCCGCTGTGGCCGAGTTCGGGATGATCTTGCGCGAGTCGGAGCATAAGGGCGAGGCGACGGTGGAGCAGGTGTTGGCCCTCGCAAAGGATGCTCAGGGCAAGGATCTCTACGGCTACCGCGCCGAATTCATCCGGTTAGTGGAAGATTACCAGGAGATCGTGGGTGACACCTCGCCTGTCTCCGACGTCCGCTAATACCATATCGCCCCCTCGGTCGATGTGCGATATGTGTGGTAATGATGATGCACAGTCATGGTGCCGTCATCCTGAGCCGAAGGCGAAGGATCTGTGGCTAAGGTCTTGCAACCCCTCGGACAGCGATTCTTCGCTGCGCTCAGAATGACAGTGCGCGCCATTTTGGGAGGGTTTCGGTCAATCGCAAGGCATAGAGTCGATTCCTGAACCTACGCGGAGAGAAGGAGTGTGTGTCCGCTACAAACGTGTGATGTCCAAGCACCTAGCATGCTTCAGAGCTCGCCATTATTTTCTTGGGGCAAGTGGGAGCACGATGGTAGCATATAGCCCTCGTCCCCCGTGATGCAAAACATACCAAACCGATGGGTCAAAACACTGATAACGAAGATATCCAGGCACGGGCTCAGGCTATCCTTGAAGGGAGAAAAAAAACGGATGCTCTCTTCGAACAACTTCTGATGGAGCAAAACCTTCCTCCCGCGATACTCGGCGGTGGCGTGGCATGCCTTATTGGAGCGGGCATTTGGGCTGCAATTACGGCGTGGCTAGGTGCGCAGTTCGGCCTGATGGCCGTGGGTATAGGCTTGTTGGTTGGCATCAGTATCCGATTCCTGGGCAAGGGCATGGAGCCGGTCTTTGGTTACGTTGGAGCAGCCTGGTCTTTGCTAGGCTGTCTTCTGGGCAATTTTTTTTCTATTTGTGCCATGATAGCCATGCAAGAGGAGGAGTCATTTGCATCGGTCGTACGCAGTCTTGATTTTGAAACCGTGATGGATATAATGGTAGTGTGGTTCACTCCGGTTGATCTACTTTTCTACGGACTTGCACTATATGCCGGCTACAAGCTGTCCTTCCGCAGAATCAGAGACAGGGACATGATGCTTTAGAGATGGCGGGTGAAGCTTATGTTGGGTTGTCCGGTAGGGTGTTCGGTATTTGAACAAGCAGGAGCATGATGGCAGAACGTTCAACGATCCTGATTACCGGCGCGGCGGGCAACCTGGGGGGCCTGTTGGCGCGGCATCTGGTGCCGTCCGGGCATCCGCTCCGGCTGATGGTGCATCGGACACCCCTTCCCGAAGACCTCCGCGCGGCCGAGAACGTCACCGTTGTTCGTGCAGACCTGGCGCGAAAGGAGACCCTGCGCCAGGCCGTGGCGGGAGCCGACGTGGTGGTGCACTTTGCCGGGGTGCTGTTTGCTCCGCGTCCGGCGAAGTTCCTGCCGGAAACCAACACGCGCTGGTTTGCCAACCTGCTTGACGTGTGCCTGGAGGCGCGTGTCGGCCGCGTGATTCTCATTTCTTTCCCACACGTGGAAGGCCCGACAACCATCGACGAACCTGCTACAGGGCGGTTGGATCGGGTGCCGGTTTCGGTGCACGCGCAGACCCGGCTTGAGGAGGAAAAACTGCTTTTTACCCGAACCGAGGGGATCGGCACCACGCCGGTGGCGCTCAGGCTGGGAATGGTCTACGGGCCGGGTATTTTGATGGTCGAGGCGGCAAAGTGGCTGGCTCGTCGTCGCCTGCTGGGCGTCTGGAAGGAACCAACCTGGATCCACCTGATCTCGACCGATGATTATCTGGCGGCCACACAGGCTGCCGCGTTGAACCCGAACGTCCACGGGATCTACCACGTGGGGGACGAGCAGCCCGTCACCTTGCAGCATTTTCTCGACGAAGCATGCAGTGTGTGGCAGGTGCCGAAGCCGAGACGCCTGCCCCTGTGGACGATCTACACGGCCGCCTTCCTGTGCGAGCTTTTTGCCTTCGTGTTTCGCAAACCTTCCCCGCTGACGAGAGATTTTATCACGATAGGCCGTGTTTCCTATTACGGCGATACCCGGCAGGCGCGCGCGGACTTGATCCCCCTGCTCATCTATCCCACCCTGGAAGACGGGTTGAAGACGCTGGCCGAGGACCCGTCCTGACACCCCCTCTCAAGGAAAACACATTTTCGCCGATATACTCTACCTCAGACGAGGATTCTTCTTGTGGTGGGTCGAGTGGAGCGTGCAACGCGTGATGGGGTGCGACCGTCAATGAAACATCTCATGGAAATACGACAGATGCCGTATACCGCGGAGATCAGCCGCCACCATCCGGGGTGTCTTTTTTTCTTAATCGACCAGTCCACCTCGATGAATCTGCCCTTCGGCGGCGATGGAGAAGCCAGCCGGGCGCAGCAACTCACCGAGGCCATCAACCGCCTGTTGCAAGAACTGGTAGTGCGGTGTACGAAGTCACAGGAAGAAGGCGTGCGGCCCTATTTCGATGTGGGGGTTTTCGGCTATGGAAGCGAGTCGTTCGGGCCGGTATTGGGCGGCACCCTGACCGGGCGGGCGCTCGTCTCGGTGCGCGAAGTGGCCGAGCACCCGCTCCGGCTGGCGACCACGGTGAAAACCGTGCCGGACGGAGTGGGCGGCGTGATTGAGGCGAGGATCCGCACCCCGCTGTGGTTCGAGCTAGACGCCGTGGGCCAGACGCCCATGTGCGAAGCGTTGCGGAATGCGCGGACGATTCTGGAACCCTGGGTTCGAGAGCATCCCGCGTCGTTCCCGCCGCTGGTGTTCAACATCACCGATGGCGAAGCGACCGACGGAGATCCGCGCGGACCGGCGGCCGCCCTGCGGCAACTGGGCACCGACGACGGACACGCGCTGCTCTTCAATGTGCATCTGTCGTCGAGCCGGAAGGTGCCCGAACTCTACCCTTCTGCTCCGCATGACCTCCCCGATGATTTTGCCCGGCAACTCTTCGAGATGTCGAGTGTGTTGCCTGCCGTCATGCAGGAGCGCTTTCGGGACGAGGGCTATGCCGTCAGGATGCAGTCCAGGGCTTTTGTGTTTAATGCGGATATAGGCGAGGTCATTCGATGCTTGGATATAGGGACCCGGTTCAAGTTTCGCCGTTAAACCGGCCTATGTTCTCGCTCCGTGTATCGGCACACGCGCTGCACAAAGCGGGCACCGAGGCCTGGCACTACGAGGATGCCTACGCGTTCGAGGCGGCGGCAGGACGCGCGGCAGTGGCCGACGGAGCCAGCGATGCGTTCGAGGCCGGAGCATGGGCGCGCCTGCTCGTCACGAAGTTTGTACATGCGCCGCCGTCGGCAGAACCGGCCGCTTTTCTCGACTGGTTGAAAGGCCCGGCAAGGGCCTGGAAAGCCACACTGAACTGGGAGGAGCTACCCTGGTACGCCGAGCAGAAGGTGCGCGAAGTCGGCGGCCTGGCCACCATGGCGGGCCTTTGGATAGAAGAAGCCGTCGAGGATCCGGACGTTGAGGATGCTACCGGCGACCGGCCCACGGCCCGCTGGAACGCCCTCGCCGTCGGAGACGCCTGCCTGATGCATTTGCGCAAGGATGCCGTCCTCGCCCGATTCCCTCTGGAAAGCGGGGATGTGTTTGGAAACACGCCGGCGTTGCTCTCCACCCAGCTTCATCATACGCAGGCCACGTTCGACGCCGGCGGACTGCGGCATTACTCTGGAACGTGCCAGGTGGGGGATCTCTTCTTTCTGGCCACGGATGCCATGGCCGAATGGCTGTACGGCCTCGCCGATCTCGAAGGGTTAAATGTGGGGCTGGGCGACTGGGAGCACCTCGCCCGGCTCATCGAGACGGATTTCAAGGCGATGATTGAGGAGTTGAGAAGCCAGGCGTTCATCCGTAACGATGACGTGACGCTCCTTATCCTTCGTGTGGTGGAGTCGATCAACGAATGAGGCGGAAATCCTCTTCTATGGCCTCTTTCTGACGCAAGACATCGGTTGTGTGATCAACCTGAGGCTTTATAAAGGCACGGCACCTGCCGATACCCTGAGATGCCCTGTCCCAGTTCAATTTGCCGGAAAACTATGGCCTCTCCCGAACACTGGCCTACCGCTGTTGATTACCGGACTGCTCTTCAAACGCCGGCGCTGTGTTTCGACGATCTCGCTCTGAAACGCGGATCGGTCGTCAGAGACCCGTTTGGTTTGCCTTTGGCCGCCACGGGCAACGTCGTCGTGGTATTTCGCTTGCAACTGGAGCATGAGGATGTTGCGATCCGATGCTTCACGCGAAAGAGTTCGATGCCGGCGCAGGAACGTCGCTATGAAGCCATAGACCGGCACCTGCAACAGATGGACTTGCCGGCGCTCGTTTCATGTCGCTTCCGCCCGGAGGAATTGCTGGTGAACGACCATCGCTATCCGGTGGTGCAGATGGCGTGGGTGCCGGGCATGCAACTGCATCGCTATATCGAGCGCCACCTTAAAAAACCGCGGATGCTGGATAGCCTGGCGGATCGGTGGCGTACCTTGATGGCGCAGCTCCGGGCTGCCGATTTTGCCCATGGCGACCTTTCGGATGGCAACATCCTGGTGGACGACCAGGGCCTGATTCGCCTGGTAGACTACGACGCGGCGTTTCTTCCCGCGCTGGCATCCGAGCCACCCGATGAAATAGGGAAGCCTAATTACCAGCATCCGGGCCGTTTGCAGCCGGGTGGAGCGGACTATGGCTACTATGCCCCGAATGTCGATGCTTTTGCGGCCCTGATGATCTATCTCTCGCTCCGCGCCCTGGCCGATGACAGCTCCCGATGGGCACGCTATCATACGGGCGAAAACCTGCTTTTTGAACAGCATGATTTCGAAAACCCGGGCCGCACCCCGATCTGGCAGGAACTCCATTTGAGCCGAAATGCCGAAGTGAGAGCGCTTCTGGATACGCTGGCGAATTACTGCCGCGCCGCTGTCGCCGACCTGCCGAGTCTGGGAGAAGCACTGTTAGGCAAGCAGCCCGTCGTGCCGGAGCGCAAAGAGGAGGACCGGGCCTGGCCCCTGGAGGAAGCAGCCGTTCTTGCTTTACCCGAGGAACCTCGGGTGGAACCGGCTCCGGATAGGGTGCCGCAGAAAGCGCCACGGGTTCATCCGTCCTGGAGGCGGGTGCCCTATGTAGCCGGGCTCGGAGTGACCGGCGTGCTCACGGTGCTCATTCTGCTGTTTTGGCGCGGTGGAGACGGTGAGGCAAAGGGCAATCTGGCACCCCCGTTATCGCCCGAGCCTCTTGCGGAGGCGGCTCCCTTGCTCGACCCTTCCGAACTACCCGGCTTCTACATCGGCTATGCAACCTCACTGGAGGGAGCCAGGGAGCCCCTGGCCTTGACCATCGATTCGCTGCGCGTGGATTCAACGGACCTCCAACTACGCTTCACATATTCTGTAAACTGGAAATCCCACCAGATACACGGCACCGGGCGCTACGACGTGGACGAAGGCCACGTCGACCTGGAAAGCCACTATGTATTAACGGTCGACCAGGTAACCGACGACGAGGTCGTACTGGTTTCGCAGTCGCGACGAGGGCAACGCCCACTGGTAACGGTCAACAGACGGAGAAAACCATGAAGAATTACCTCACCCTGTTCCTCTGTGGATGCGGCCTCCTGCTGGCAGGTTGCAAGAACTCTGATACCAGCGAGCCCGTGGTGGAGGACAATCAGCAGACCGTGATCCTGCAAGCGCAGGTCGATTCGCTCCAGGCGCGCAACGTGCGGCTGGAGGAGGAGACCCGGCTCCGGCACGAGTTCCTGGAGGAATACATCACGCTGGTTAACCAGACCCTGGCCGACCTCGACGCGCTGACCCAACGCGAAGGGATGCTCCGCCAGATCCGCCTCGACGTGCAGGCCGGCGAAGCCGGAAGTAGCGAAATCGGGATGGGAACCATCGAACAACGCGTCCAGGACAACCTGACGGCTATCGAACGCTACATCGAGGAAAGCAAAAAAGAGCGGGACGAACTCGGACGCCAGCGGGACCGGCTTCTGCGCATGGCCAGGGAACGGGAGGTCCACGTGTCCAACCTGGATCTGACCATCCAGCAACTGAACGGCCTGATCGAGGAAAAAGAACAGACCATTCTGAGCCTGCGCGAAGAAGCCCAGCGTATGCTGACGCGCATCGCCGACCTCTCGCACGAAAACACGGTCCTCGTTGCAGAAAATACCGAACTCCGGCAAGCCTATTACATCGTCGGGACGCGGACTGAGCTTGAGGGCCACGGCATCATCGACCGGAGAGGCGGCTTCCTGAGCCTCGGCCGTAAGACGCACCTGAGCGAGTATGACGTGCGGCGTTTCGTCAGCACCAACGTAGAACGGGATAAAATCTTTCTCGGCCAGGATTTAAAACGGTATCAGATTCTGTCGGATCACCGGCCCCACACCTCCCTGTACCAGTTCGAGGAACAAGACAATAAGGTATACCTGGCCATCGCCAACGCCGAGGATTTCTGGAAGGTATCGAGATACCTGGTTGTCGAAGTGAGACGCTGAGCCGGTCGATTTTAGTGTACTTTTTTCTGATTTTGAAAGCCTACACAAGGCCGTCCAACATCAGAAATACATCGTCCCGCATTGCCGAGCTTCAAGGTATTCACGTCTTTCTACCTGCGCCGCCGCTTTTTCATCGCCCTGGGCGGGGTGGCGCTGCTGTTCGTGCTGGGCCATTTTGTGCCCGTCCTGACGGCGGTAGCGCGAGCGGGGCTCATCGCGACGGTCGTATTGGCGATGTTGGACGGGCTGCTCCTCTACCGGATGCCTCAGGGCGTACGAGCGCGTCGGCAGACGCCGGAGCGGTTTTCCAACGGGGACGATAATGCGTTGCATATCTACCTGACCAACGAATATCGTTTTTTACTCCACGCCACCATCATCGACGAACTGCCGTTTCAGTTTCAGATCCGCGATGCCACCTATCGGCTGTCCGTGCCGCCGGGTGGGGAGCGCATCCTCAGGTACTCGGTGCGGCCCGTCCAGCGCGGGGCGTACGTGTTTGGAGCCGTCAATGTGTATGCCGCCAGCCCGCTCGGCCTGGTGAGCCGTCGCTATCGCTTCGACGAAGGACGCGAGGTACCCGTCTATCCGTCGTTCCTCCAGATGCGGAAGTACGAATTGCTGGCCGTCTCGAACCGCCTGGAAGAAATCGGGGTCAAGAAAGTGCGGCGTGTGGGGCATACGATGGAGTTCGATCATGTGCGCGACTACGTCCTGGGCGACGACCCCCGCACGATCAACTGGAAGGCGACGGCCCGGCGCGGCACCCTGATGATCAACCAGTACCGAGACGAACGAGCCCAGCCAGTCTATTCCGTGCTCGACATGGGGCGTGTGATGAAGATGCCCTTCGACGGCATGACGCTGCTCGACTACAGCATCAACGCCAGCCTCGTCCTCTCGAATATTGCGCTGCTCAAACAGGATCGGGCCGGCCTCGTCACGTTCTCGCACGATGTAGGGACCCTGCTGCCCGCCGAACGCAAAAGCGGACAGATTTACACGATCCAGGAGGTACTCTACAACCTGCAGACCGATTTTCTCGAATCAGACTATGCGCGCCTGGTGGCCCACCTGCGCCGCCACCTCCGCCAGCGCAGCCTGGTATTGCTCTTTACCAACTTCGAGACGCGCACGTCGATGCAGCGGCAGTTGCCTTTCTTACGCGCCCTGGCCCGGCAGCATGTGGTGGTGGCGGTCTTCTTCGAGAACACCTCTCTGCGTACCCTGCTCGATACCGCGCCCCGGGATACCGAGGGGATCTACATCAAAACCATCGCCGAGAAGTTCGCCTTTGAGAAACGCGAAGTAGTCAAGGACCTGAGCCGTCACGGCATCCAGTCCATCCTCACCGCGCCTCAGGACCTGTCGGTGAACACGATCAACAAGTATCTGGAATTGAAAGCGCGCGGCATGGTTTGAGTGGCCAGAAGCTGGAGAGGGCCCCTCCTGTTCGATGTGTGGGAGACGCATCGGGGGCAATTTGTTCGAATACGTTTTTTAGACGAAAGGTGGTCGTGCAGGTCGAAAATAGGGAGGATGCGGGATCGGCCATGGGGGTGTAGCGGGAACGGCGCTATGTTGTACCAGCTTCGTTTCAACCGTGAAGCGTGTGGGTCCCTTTCCCGAAAGAAGGGCGGTATTCGATTCGCGGTTTTTTGTTATACTGTCGCCGGAGGCGTGGCCGAGAAGGGAAGCAAAACCAGGCTGTTTAACGGGATCTTTGCTTGTTGGTACTCCACGATTTGGCTAACTTCTCGCTTTGATTCCCGGCGGGAGTCCTCCGTTTTTCTTCGGCAGGTTTTTTTCGAAGACTCACCCACCTATTTCATGCTCGCGCAACTGCTTTTTTTCTTTCTGGCGCTCGTTGCGATAGCCGCTGCACTCGGGATGCTCCTCTCAAGAAATCCGGTGTCGAGCGCGCTGTGGCTGATCCTTAACCTCTTCTGCATTGCCGGGCTCTACCTGACGCTCAACGCCCAGTTTATCGGCGTCATCCAGGTGCTGGTCTATGCCGGGGCCATCATGGTCCTGTTTCTCTTCGTGATCATGCTACTGAACCTGGCGGCCCTGCCGAGGCTACACTCCATCGACTGGAAGCGCGTGCTGGCATTTATCCTGGGGATGGCGGTGCTGGCGCAGTTAGTCTATATCGTAGCCCTGGGCCTCGACGCGCTGCCCGAGCCGGTAGCGATGGAACAGGCGGCCCAGGCGGGCACGGCGACGGAGATTGCCACGGATCTCTTTACGCGCTATGCGCTGGCGTTCGAAATGATCGGCGTGTTGTTGCTGGTCGCCACGATTGGGGCCGTCATGCTCGCGCAACGTACAATCCGTAACGTAAGCACTCATGGAAATAACGCTTAACTGGTACCTCGCGCTTAGTGCCGTGCTCTTTACGATCGGTGTGCTGGGCGTGCTGTTCCGGAGCAATGTGATCGTCATTTTGATGTCGATTGAATTGATGCTCAACGCGGTGAACCTGACGCTGGTAGCCTTGAGCCAGTCGATGGGCGACACCACGGGGCAGATTCTGGTGTTCTTCGTGATGGCGGTGGCGGCGGCGGAAGCGGCGGTGGGCCTGGCTATCGTCATCGCCATCTTCCGCAACAAGCTCACGGTCGATATCAACGAGATCAAGTTGTTTAAACACTAGTAGTCGCGATCACCGATCGCTGATAGCTTAGCATATGGACACAACCTTTGTGGTTCTCTTAATCCTGGTGCTTCCGCTGGCCGGAGCCGTGTTCAACGGCCTCCTGGGGTTGTTCGTCCCGGCGTGGCGCACGCGTGAAGGGGTCATCGGGGGCCTGGCTACCGCCCTGGTTGCCCTGCCTTTCTTTTTTACGCTCCATCTATTTTCTACGTATGACGGCGAACCGGTCGTCGCCACGTTTCATACGTGGATGGCGGCGGGCGACCTCAGCATCTCCTTTGCCTACCGCATCGATCCGTTGTCGCTCATCATGATGCTCATCGTCACGGGGGTGGGTGCGCTGATTCATCTCTATTCCATCGGCTACATGCACGGTGACCGGGGGTACTGGAAGTTCTTCGCGTACCTCAACCTGTTCATCTTCATGATGCTGAACCTGGTGCTGGCCGACACGCTGCCCGTCCTATTCCTGGGCTGGGAAGGCGTGGGCCTCTGCTCCTACCTGCTCATCGGGTTCT
Organism: Rhodothermales bacterium; assembly: GCA_046756545.1. Lineage (GTDB taxonomy): Bacteria > Bacteroidota > Rhodothermia > Rhodothermales > JBHHWM01 > JBHHWM01. Next base: position 14,074 of record JBHHWM010000058.1, read on the forward strand.
GGTACGAGGATCTCAAGAACAGCGCGGCGGCCAACAAGGCGTTCATCGTCAACCGCGTGGGCGATTTCGCTTTCCTCCTGGCGATGTTCATCCTGTTCCGCGAACTGGGCGGCCTGGATTTTGGAACCCTCGGCGCGTTCACAGAAAGCCTTACCGCCGGCACCGCGCCGGCGTGGGTAAGCTGGGTGGTGTTGCTGCTGTTCATCGGGGCGACGGGCAAAAGCGCGCAGATCCCGCTGTTCGTCTGGCTCCCCGACGCGATGGCCGGCCCGACGCCCGTTTCGGCGCTCATCCACGCGGCCACGATGGTGACCAGCGGCCTCTACCTGCTGGCGCGCCTCTCGCACCTGGTGCTGCTCTCGCCGACGATGATGGCGGTCGTCGCCGTCGTCGGCGGGCTGACGGCGATTATGGCGGCCACCATCGCCATCACACAGAACGACATCAAGCGCGTACTGGCTTACTCGACCGTCTCGCAACTCGGCTATATGTTCATGGCCGCCGGGGTCGGCGCGTTCTTCGTGTCCATCTTCCACGTCTTTACGCACGCCTTCTTCAAAGCCTGCCTCTTCCTCGGCTCGGGCAGCGTCATTCACGGCATGCACGAGGTCGAGCACGACCTGCATCACAAGGGGCACGACGGCCACCTCGACCCGCAGGATATGCGCAATATGGGCGGCCTCAAGAAATACATGCCTTCGACGCGCTGGACGTACCTGTTTGCGACCGTCGCCATCGCCGGGTTGCCCCTGACGGCAGGGTTCTTCTCGAAGGACGAAATCCTGTTCAAAGCCTTCGAGTTCGGCTACGACGGCCACATTTATGCGTGGGTCGTATGGGGCATCGGCATCGTGACGGCGCTGCTGACGGCGTTTTACATGATGCGCTCGTACATGCTGACGTTCGAGGGCAAGGAACGCTGGCCCCTGGCGCACGAGGTGAAACCGCACGAGTCCCCCTGGACGATCACCGTCCCGCTGTGGATTCTGGGTATCCTCTCGCTGGTCGGCGGTTTTGTGGGGCTCCCCGGCGTGCTGGGCGATGTGAACTGGATCCATCACTATCTCGCCGGGCACGAAGGCCCTGTGGCCGAGGCGGAATTACACGGGCATGTCGCCCTCGGGATCGAGTGGGGCCTGATCGCACTGGGTTCGTTGATCGCCATCGGCGGGTTGTACTGGGGCTATAGCGCCTACAAGAAGCACGGACTGGCCTACGACGACAGGCTACGCCAATGGTTCGGCGCGCTCTATCGCTGGTGGCAGGGCAAGTACTTCTGGGACGAATTCTACGAAAAGACGGTCGTCCGGCTGATCATCGGAGGGGCGGAGAAGGGCTTGGCTCCCTTCGATCAGAAGGTAGTGGATGGTCTGGTGAACGGCATGGCCCGGTTTATGAGCGGCACCAGCGGCGTCCTGCGCTACATCCAGACGGGCGTCGTGCAAAACTACGCGCTCGCCGTGGTGCTGGGCGTCGTCATCGTCATCGCCTTGATGTTGTTTGGGTGACGCTAGCCGAGGGATGAACACGACATTGTAAGGGCACGACACGTCGTGTTCCTACCAGGAAATCGAACGACATAGATATACATGATTCCTCATATCACATCCATCGTCATCTTTCTGCCGCTCGTCGGGGCACTGGGCCTGATGCTCCTGCGCAGCGACACGGCCGTTCGGTACACGGCCCTGGTAACAACCTCGGTCACGTTTCTGCTTTCGCTGTTCCTCTTGACCGGCTTCGATGCGGCGGGGCCTGCCGACGTGCCCCAACTGGCCGATATCACCGGTCCAATCATTTCTGATGCGTTCGACGTTAAGTATTACGTCGGCATCGACGGGCTGAGCATGCTGCTGGTCCTGCTGACGACGCTGCTCGGCCCCATCGTGGTGCTCTCGTCGTGGACCTACATCGGCAAGCAGGTCAAGGGCTATTACGCGCTGCTGCTGATTCTTCAAACGGGCATGACGGGCGTGTTCTGCTCCTACGACGTGTTCCTCTTCTACATCTTCTTCGAGTTGACGCTCATCCCGATGTATTTCATCATCGGTATCTGGGGAGGAGAGGATCGGGTGTATGCGGCGGTCAAGTTTGTGATTTACACGCTCGTCGGCTCGCTGCTGATGCTGGTGGCGCTGCTGTACCTGGGGTTTGCGGCAGGCGAGGCCGTCAACGACGGCGTCTTTACGGCGGATTATTATAAGCTCTTGGCCTACAACGTCCCGCTCGGCACGCAAACGTGGCTCTTCTTCCTGTTTGCATTCGCCTTTGCGATCAAAGTGCCGATGTTTCCGTTGCACACCTGGCTGCCCGATGCACACGTGCAGGCCCCGACAGGCGGATCGGTCATCCTGGCGGGCGTCTTGCTGAAGATGGGCACGTACGGGCTGGTTCGCTTTTGCCTGCCGTTCTTTCCGAATGCGTCCTACGACTACGCCATGCTGTTTGCCGTGCTGGCCGTCGTCGGGATCGTGTATGGGGCACTCGTGTCGCGTGCGCAGCCGGACGCCAAGAAACTCGTGGCCTATTCGTCGGTCAGTCACCTGGGGTTTGTGGTGCTCGGCATCTTTGCGTTCACTGCCGAGAGCATGCAGGGGGCCATCATCCAGATGATCAACCACGGCATTACGACGGGTGCCCTCTTCCTCATCGTCGGGATGCTGTACGAACGCCGCCATACGCGGCTGATGGCGGATTTCGGCGGGATTGCGCGGACGGTGCCGGTGTTGACCTTTTTCATGGTGTTGACGGCGCTGGCCTCGGCCGGGTTGCCGGGGTTGAACGGCTTCGTCGGCGAGTTTTTGATTTTGATCGGCTCGTTCAGTAGCGCCACCATCGGCAAGCCGGTGCTGATCGCGCTGGCTACGACGGGTGTGATCCTCGCGGCGGTATACCTGCTGTGGATGCTCTACAAGACCTTCTTCGGCCCCATCACGCAAGAAGAGAACCGGACGATGCTCGACCTCAACCCGAGAGAGGTGGCCTTGCTGGTTCCTCTGGTCGTGCTGATGGTGGTGATGGGCTTTTTCCCGCAGCCCTTCCTCAAACAGAGCGAAGCGGCAACGGCGTTTTTACTGGACACCATAGAACAGAAACGGGCAGCCGCGTTGATGGAAGCAGAACAGGTTCCTCAGGCTTCGGCCCGGGCTACCTTCGACGGAGAGCGTGTGACCATCGAACAAGATGACCTCTTACCTTAAGCCCGGCCCGGGGATAAACGATTGAATGTCCGGAACTGCTTTTGCCACTAGATGAGCACTCAGCATGCATCGGTCCTTAGCTAATTCTTCGCTGTCCGCCGGTCCTCGGGTCTGTTTGACGATGGTGGTTTTCTGGATGTTGGCCATGACCTGGGTCGGGCCGGTACAGGCGCAGGAGACCGACACACCGGAGCAGCCCCAGGTCGTCCGGGTGGCGCATAGCCGGCCTGCGGCGGCCATTCAGGAGGCTGAACCCGCCCAGGATGCGGACGAAGGGCACGAAGAGGGGCATGAGGAACCGGTGCCGCCGGTCTGGCTGGTGGCACCATTCATGATTTTGCTCTTGATGATTGCGACCGGGCCGTTGTTCTACGCGCATCACTGGCACCGTCATTATCCGAAGTATGCCGTCGGGTTGGGCGCTTTTGTGACACTGTACTACGTCTTCGCGCTTCACTCGCCCCTGTCGATGATGCACGCGCTGACGGAGTACCTGTCCTTTATCGCGCTCGTCGCCTCGCTGTTCATTGCGGCCAGCGGCATCTTCCTGAAAGTCAATGCGCGCGGCACGCCCATGGCCAACATCACGCTGCTCTCCATCGGCGCGGTGGTGGCCAACCTGATTGCCACCACGGGGGCGGCCATGTTGTTCATCCGGCCCTACATGCGGCTGAACCAGGGACGGCTCAAGGCCTACCACATCGTCTTTTTCATCTTCATCGTTGCTAACGTGGGCGGCGCGCTGACGCCCATCGGCGACCCCCCGCTGTTCCTCGGCTTTCTGCGCGGCGTGCCGTTTTTCTGGACGTTCACCCATGTGTGGTACGTCTGGTTGCCCACGATGGCGCTGATTCTGGGCATCTTCTACGTGTTCGACAAGCGTAACACGGCTGCGAGCACGACGGTCGTCGAAGAAGGCAAGACCATCAGCGTCCAGGGGGCCAAGAGCTTCCTCTTCGTCATCGTCATCGTCCTGTCGGTTTTTATCGACCCCAACGTGTTCGACTGGGTGCCCGAATTGCATGTCGGCGAGATTCACTTGCCCTTCGGCATTCGCGAACTCATCATGTTCTCGATGTGCTATTTCGCGTACAAGCATTGCGATCAGGAGGCCCTCAAGAAGAACGAGTTCTCCTTCGAGCCTATCCGCGAAGTGGGCTGGCTCTTCCTGGGTATTTTTGCCTGCATGGTGCCCGCCCTCGCCCTGATCTCGAACTTTGCCAACGAAAACGCCGACGCGCTGACGACGGGGATGTTCTACTGGGGTACGGGCACGCTTTCGTCCATCCTCGATAATGCGCCTACCTACCTCAACTTCCTGGCCGCTGCGATGGGCAAGTTCGGGTACGACGTAAACACGGCGCAGGAAGTGATGGACTTTGCGAATGCGTCCGATTCGCTGATCTTTTTGCAGGCTATTTCGGTGGCGGCGGTGTTCTTCGGCGCGATGACCTACATCGGCAACGCGCCAAACTTCATGGTGAAGGCCATCGCGGAGGCCAACAACGTCGATGCGCCGTCCTTCGGCGGGTACCTCGTCAAGTACGCCATCCCGATTCTGGTCCCGGTCTACTTCCTGGTCTGGCTGGTTTTCTACAGCGGCTGGATTCTCTGAGAAAAGACGCGGGGAGGCATCACCCGATCATCAAGCACGATTATCACCTAACGATCATTCACCCATGTCGCATATGCCGTTGAGGCCGGAAGCAATCGAGCGCGCGTTGGCCGAACTGCCCGGCTGGCGTTTCGAAGAGGATCGGTTGAAGAAAACCTTCACGCTCAAGAACTTTCGGGCGGCGATCAGCTTCATCGTGCGGATGGCGTTCTACGCCGAAGACCTCAATCATCACCCGGAGGTGCGCCATGTCTACAACACCATCGACATCGCATTGACGACGCACGACGCGGGCGACAAAGTCACGGAGTTGGACGTGGCGCTCGCCCAGGCCATTGAGGGCTTTTCGTGGGTTTAAACAAAGTTTTGGGTGTGTTGCAGGGATCGCGTTTTATCGCCGAGATCCTGTACCGCATACCCGGTAACTCGCAACGTTGTACATAGAGATGGAACTTTCACAAGCATACGATACCCTCTTGGCCGACCTCGGAGGAGGTTTTTCGCTCGTTTTGCTGGCGATTGTCGGGTTGGTGATGGTCGTCTGGGAGGCGTTCCGAAAAAATGATCCGGTGCTACCCTGGATGGGGGCTGCCGCGATGGCGGTGGCGCTGGTCTGGGAACTGTTTCACCTGACTGTCGAGCCGACCACTGCGTTCTATCGCTTAATTCGGGTAGGGGGCTTTGCGTCGTTCATCAACATCGTCGTCATCGGTAGCGGGCTGTTCACTATCGTGCTGACCGTGCCCTATATGAAGCAGATCCGGCAGCATCGTGGAGAAGTCTATGCGCTGCTGGTTTTTGCCACGGTCGGGATGATCCTGCTGGGCACGGCCAATAACCTGGTGACCATCTTCGTCGGGTTGGAAACGATGTCGGTCACGCTCTACATCTTGACGGGCCTGGTGCGCGAGGACGAAGGGGCTATCGAAAGCGCACTCAAGTATTTCCTGCTCGGAGCCTTCTCGACCGGTTTCTTCCTCTATGGGATCGCGTTGCTCTACGGCGCGACCGGTACGATGTACCTGCCCGAGATGGCCGAGGGTCTCGCCGCACGCGGCTCGGCGGTTATGTTCTGGGCCGGTGTGGCGCTGTTCCTGGTGGGCTTCCTCTTTAAGGTGAGCGCCGTACCCTTCCATATGTGGACCCCCGACGTGTATCAGGGGGCACCGACGACGCTGACGGGCTACATGTCCACGGCATCGAAGGCCTCGGCCTTTGCGTCGCTGATCCTCGTGCTCTACTACGCCCTGCCGACCGAACGATGGACCCTGGTGCTTGCCGTCGTTGCGGTGGCGACGATGGTGCTGGGCAACGTGCTTGCGCTGGTGCAGAACAACGTCAAGCGCATGCTGGCCTATTCCTCGATAGCCCATGCCGGCTATATTCTCGTCGGTCTGGCGGCGGGTACCTCCGATGGATATGCCGGGGCCCTGTACTACCTGCTCATCTATGCCTTAATGAACATCGGGGCGTTCGGGGTGATGGCCCTGCTGGAATGGGACGGCAAAGAGGGACGCCTGCAAACCGTGGATTCGCTGGCCGGCATCGGGTTCCGCAAGCCGCTACTCGGCGTGGCGATGGGCGTCTTTATGTTTAGCCTGACGGGCTTTCCCCCGATGGGAGGCTTCTTTGGAAAGATCGCCGTGTTTGCCCCGGCTATCGATGCGGGCCTGACGTGGCTGGCAATCATCGGCGTGCTGGCCAGCACGCTGTCGGCGTATTATTACCTCCGCGTGCTGTTCGTCTTCTGGATGAAATCGCCCGAAGAGCAGGCCGAGGGGGCCCGGCTCGCAGGCTTCCCGGTTCCCCGGATGTCGGCAGCGGTGATTGTCGTTTGTGCCGCTTTGTTGCTCATCATTGGATTTGTGCCGGAGGTTCGTGAGATTACTACCGTGTTTTTCGACCAGGCGGCATCGATGGCTACCATACCGTGATTCTTGAAGGGGCAGGCCGAGGCTTCAAAAAACCGGATACCTTCTAACGCGCTACCCCTCCTGAGCGCATGAAAGACCTCATCCACGAACTCATCCCGCACGCGCCGCAGATGGGGCTGTATGTGGCCCCCCATATTCCGGAAAAAAAGGTGCGCAATGCGTTGCACGACTATGCCCGGTCGATGCAGCCCGAAGACGTGATTGCACTCTTCGATGCAACCCTGATGGGCAGCGGGAAGGATGGAGCCGTCTTTGCCATCGACCGGTTCATCTTCCAGAACAACGACCTGGAGCATGCGCAGGAAGTGCGGTATGAGGACATCGTCCGGGTCGATAAAAAGCGCGGCTTGCTCAAAGGAGCCAAGGTCTATCTGGAAGTCAATCGCGGCCGGGCCACCTTCGACGTGACGCTCGACTGTTCCGGCAAGCCCGACGCGATGGAGTTCCTCTATCGTTTTCTCCACGAGGCGATGTTGTTTCCGATAGAACCCAGGCCGGAGCCTGTTCCCGAAGGGCGAAGCACGGCCGCCGGGTCCGACCTCCACGCGGTGCAGCAAGCCCTCGACACGTTGCGCGCACAGGGGCTGCTGGCCGACCTCGATTACCGGCGCATCCTGGATGTCTTGAAATGAGGCTCCTGTAAAAAGCCCGGCCTCTTCCGAAGATGAAGCCGGGCTTACTTATGCGTGCTACCTCGGGAAGGGGATCATCTCCCCTGCAGGCGCTATTTCATCAACGTCACGCGCTGCGTCTGTATCCGGCCCTGCGCCTCCATCCGAACCAGATACACACCCGTCGG
>JBHHWM010000059.1:0-21519 GCA_046756545.1 Rhodothermales bacterium
GGTCGCAGGTAACGTTTGTGTACGAGTCGCAGCCGACGCCTGCGAACTGGCACCTCGATGATTTCAACGCGGGGAATTGGGTGACGGTGACGGCAGCGGACGCGGCCCCGGGGACGGGTAACCACGGGCAGGGGGCCTATCGGATCTTCATTTATCGCAATGGTCAATCGGATGCGGACGACCATGCGACGATCCGGGTGGATGATGATGCGACCAGTGGCGTGGTAGCTGATCGGTGTGGTCAGCCGGCTGCGCCCCCTGTTGCTGCTTCCGAAAGCGGTAGCACCGTTCCTGCCGGTCGTCTTCGCTTCACGATGCAGAACAATGCCAAGATCTTCTACAGCTCCGAGGCTATTGGCAAGCTGGCCGCGCGGTTGCCTGCGGTGAAACAGGCCTCCTGGATCATCCAGTTCGATCAGACGGGAGAAAACCTGCCCCGTACCAACACGATAGCCAGCCGGTAAGAGAGACATACACAGCCTCGTCAACCTACACCATACCTGGATGTAATATGTCGGAGACAATGCTTGCGCTCGTAGCGCTCATGATCACGGTTTTCTTTGCGATGAGCCAGCAACGGGGCATCGTAGAGAGCCAACTCCAGGTTGCCAGCATCGAACTGGAAGTGCTGGCCAATGCCGTCGGCTCGGAAGTGATGCAGCAGATCGGCGTCAAGCCCTTCGACGCTGCGACGGTCGGGGTCAATCCGATCAATGTGACCCTGGCCGGCCTGACGCCCAGTACGAACTTCGGCACCGGCCTCGATTGCCCCAGTGCCTGCGACGACATCGACGACTTCAACGAGATGCAGCCCTTCACGACGTTCTTCGAGATAGGCCGCGATGAGGAGGGCGTTCCGTATGGCTTCAATTTTACCGTGACCGCTTCGGTGACCTACGTCGATGACGCAGGGAACGCCACCACCAGTCTTTCATGGACGAAGGAGGTGACGCTGTCGGTTGACCAGGCGGTGACCGGTTCAGAGAGGAAGCATCTAATGCGTCCCATTCAACTGAGTCAGCAGTTCTCGCTTCAATAGCGAGAAATCGTTTGTTGTGAAATAGTATCGGTAGTAGTCATGATTGCCTTATACGACCATATTGTAGCCATCCTCATCGGCGGTGTCATCTTTCTGGTGCTATTCAATGTGCAGCAGCGCGTGCAAGTGTCGTCGGTCGAACGGTCGATGATGTATATGGCCAAGGCCGGCACGTTGGACCTGGCCGGGTTCCTTGAGCGCGATTTGATGAACGCGGGCTTCAATACGCCTCCGGTCGAGACGGGTATTCTGGAGCATCGGACGCAGGCCGGCGGCCTCACCGACACGCTCATGTTCTGGGGCGTGGGAGCGTCGGGCGCGCGGACTCGGATCGCTTACGGCGTTTCCGCTGTGGATTCGGCCTACATCGACGGAGAGATCGTGCCGCTCTACGAACTGCGGCGCTATGAGCGCCGGGGAGCCACCTTCGTCCGAGCCGGTGGCAGCACGCCGACGCTGACGCGCTTCAAGATCGACTTGCTGACCTCGGGCAATACCCCGACGGACATCAGCACGGCCAAACGGATCCGCGTCCGCCTGGCCAATACTGCGTTGCCCGAGTTCAAGAGCGATACGCATTTGCGCGGGTATCGTCAGTTGCACTGGGGGGTCACATTAAACCCGCCTGGCCTTCAGTAAAAGGAGGGCTACGTCAGGATAATCCTTAACGGAGGCGGCACCCGGTGCCGCTTCACATATACGAGAGGAACGTCATGGGAAGGCTCGTAATATTCATGGCCGGCGCCGTCATTGTCGGAGCCAGCATCTTGATTTTCAACGGGCAACGTAGCGCGTTCGAGATGCAGGAACAACAGAGCGCCTACCAGTTCCAGGGTATCGCCAACGACATCGTCAAATCCGGGTTCAATCAGGGCGTGAGTGCCATCAAACGCGACTTGATGAACGTTTCGGGAACGTTTAGTCGTGTGGAAATGGACGATGGGCACTACGACCTGTACGTGACCAAGAACCTCTATGGGGATCTGGACCTGAACGTGGGTGCCCGCAGCGGAGACGCCGTCTACGACATGGAAGGCAACGTCATATTCACGGCCCCGCTTCCGGGGGTCGTCTTGCTCGAAGATGAGGATGTGGATGTTAGCTGGTCCGGGCGCTACCAGGTCTCGGGCATCGACCGGCGGATGTCGGCGCGGGGGGCGGGAGGTGGGCTTCAAAACCCGATACCCGCTCTGATGACGACCTATTCCAAAAAGGGCGCTGCCCTCAACTCGGTTCAGATGAACCGTCTGGTGGGCGAGGGGTCCAGCCCCGAGAATCCCGCCGACGTGAGCAGTGCCATCGGCGGTTTTTCGGAGGATTACGTCGAAGCGCTCTACCAGGAAGCCCGGTTAAATGCGACCCATACCGCGGCGGCAGGCATGTCCGGTCTGGTACCGCAGGGCCAGGTGGTGTCGGCGGCGGCGAGTTCGAGCCCCGGCAACCCGGTAATTATCCGTGCGATGGGGGATTTGAACCTCACGGGCAGCCTCCGGGGCTACGGGATGCTCATGGTCGACGACGGCAACCTGATCGTCAGCGCACCGGACTTCGACTGGGAGGGCCTGATCCTCGTGCGCAAGCATCACAAGGACACTGTCTCGGTGAGCCTGCGAAACACGACGCTCTACGGCGGTCTGATTGCCTACGATTTCGACCCCGCGACGTCTCTGCCGGAGTGCGTTCCCGGCTTTGAACTTGTCGATGACGAAGTGGTGGTGAGCGACTCCTTTACGGTGCGGTTCAAGGTGCTCGGAGCCGCCATTACCGCCGGGGGCGCGTACGATATGCCGGTGACCCTTCGGATTCACATGGGGGATCAGGTCTACGATCCCTGGGGCGATTATACCCTGCCGCTCGACGGCAACATCAATACCGGCAACAGCGGTGTGACGTATTCGTGGGAACCCGACACGGTATTTCCCGCCGGCACAAACATCCGCGTCGATGCCAGGTCGTGGATGAAAGGTGACGGCCTCGACGGCACGCAGAATAGCCACTGGAACGTGTACATGGAGATGAACTCTCAGGCCTCCAGCCAACAGCTAGAGTTGCTTCAAAACGGCTCGCCCGTCCCTTCCGTCGGCGGGTTCATGGGGCAGTATTCGGTTGAGGAGTTCCTGGGCGACTATATCGAGGACGATCGGATGAAGCTCAGCCTCAACCAGGCTTCCAACCTGTTCGAACTGGGGATGACGGATCCTTCAAGCGCGGCCTTCGACATGCAGGATGCCGTCGTGCTGGTTACGATGGTGAAGGCCGGGGTCTCGGTGTGCGAGGGCGGGGCCAGTTCCAGCCGTCTCCAATTTGCCATCGGAGACAATACGAAGATCCATTACAGCAGCGAAGCTGTCGCCAAACTAGGGCTGCACCTCAATACCATCCGGAACAACACCAGCGTGCGTGTGACCCGCAGCGCCGTGAAGGGGCGCGGTAAGGGCGAGACGCCTGTCTTTACACAGAGCCTGGTTGCCGATGATCACGAAGGCGACGATCCGAGCGGTACGAGCGGTACGATGGGCGTCGAGGTATCCGTCTGCCACAAGCCGAAGATGAACGGAGGCACCTCCACGTCTATCAGTAAAAAGACCCTCGGCAAGCACATCGCGCACGGCGACTACGTGGGTGCCTGTATCGGGTGGGACCCCGACAGCTAGGGGTGCTTTCTGCGTGAATCTCGCCGGGACGCTACCTTCCCAGGCGTTCCCTCGAAGCGCCGGTCCAAGCGGGCCGGCGCTTCTCCTTCGTTACCAAGGTCGACCCCACTTTTGTATAGTGAGTCAAGTTTCCCTACGATCTATTCCTTTCTGCTCCACTGCCCCCCACTTTTCAGTCAACAGAGTTGATTTTAGGGTCGATGGTCCCCTTTTTAGAGAGGAGACCGCACCTGATACGATTCGCCACGCTATTCGGAATGGAGAAGAGATGATCACGCCATACCGTACCACGCTGCTTCTTCTGCTTGTCTTCGCCTTCCTGCCGACCAGCCTCTACGCCACCGACCTTGCTGTCAAGAAGAAGGCCAACCAGGCAACGGTAGCCGTCAGCGATACGGTCATTTACACCTACGATGCCCGAGGCCGCCTCACCGAGGCTACCTACGGCAGCGACATGAGCATCACCTACACCTACGATGCCAACGGCAACTTGCTGTCCAAAGTGAAGGAGTCACCTCATAAGGTGGCCGTAGAGGAAGGGACCGATCTCCCCACCCGGTTCGTGCTCAAGGGCAATTATCCGAACCCATTCAACCCGGTGACGACGATTCCCTTCGATTTGCCCGAGACCGCCGATGTCCGGATCGAGGTGATCGATGTGCTGGGCCGCCGGGTGCTATCACTTCCCGCGCAGACGGTGCAGGCCGGCTTCGGACGCGCGCTGGAGTTGGATGTCTCAGCGCTGGCCTCTGGTGTCTATTTCTTTCGGGTGCTGGCGCAGACAAAGTCGCGGGTGCTGGTTGAGACGGGCCGGATGGTGATGATCAAATAATGTGATTCTACTCATCAATAAGTGATGCCGATCATCGGCAAAGCCAAGACCGTCGTGAAAGGCGGATCGGCGTGACGTCGCTGCCGGCCCGAAGCACCGCCTCTTACACCCCGGCGGGAAGGCTCAGGGGGTGGACGCTGTGTTGACGAGGTAGACGATAAACGCGATCGTGGCGACGAACGACACGACCATCACCGCCAGGTAGAAAACGATGGTGGCCCGGCTGGTTTGTCCCGTCAGAAAGGGGGCGTCGGTCTCGTCGCCGGCCGGGGGTGGCGGAGCCTGCGATGGTGCCGGAGCGGAGTGGCTAACCTCTGGAGCAGTCATAACAAGGTCGGGTTGAATTCAAGATTCAGCGCATGGCGAGCCCCCACCATCCCCCATGGGCAATGTAGCATCCACGCGTCCCCGTTACAACTCGTTTTCACCAGTGCATTCGCGGTTGTGATCCATGCTTTCCCGGAAGGATGCCGGGTTTCCGCCCCCTGCCCTTATTGCAGCAGGTTCCACAACTGGCGGTACCCTGGATTTCCGGGGTCCATCTCAAGCAGTCGTTTAACGTAGGGCCGCGCTTCAGCCTGACGATTCGTGTTATAATACAGGGACGCCAGGTTTTCCAGGGCATAGACGGCGTCCGGGTCGAGGGAGAGGGCCCGGCGGAGGTCGTCTTCGGCTCCGTCGAGGTCGCCCAGTAAGATCCGCGTGAACCCCCGGTTATTGTAGGCCTCATCAAACTTTGGGTTGGCCTCCAGGACGGCGTTGTAGAGGGAGAGGGCTGTGTCGAGTTGGCCGTCCGCCGTGTAGGCCGAAGCCAGCTTGTCCATGAAGCGCAGGTGCTCGGGGGCCAGGGTAACGGCCAGGTTAAGATAGCGAACGGCTTCTCCGGGCTGGTCTTGTGCGGCGAACGCTTCTCCCATGCGATAGAGGGTCCAGGCATCCCGGATCGTCTCGGCGTCGAGCGTGCGGGCCAGGCGCGTGATGGCGGCGTAGTCCTGCTGGAAAAACCAGAGGCGGATCAGCGGTACGGCCAGTTCCTGCGGGGGGGTCTCTCGTTGCGCCCGCTCCAGGAGCACAGCGGCGGAGTCTAAAAAATCGGGATGGTTGGTGACTTCTTCGTAGTAGGTCAGGTATCCCTCGGCCCACTCTTTCAGGGTGGGGTCGTCGTCGATCAGGCTGGCCAGCCCGAAAAACCTCTTCTGGGCGTCGGCCTCTTTGGGCGACAGGCGGGGCGCGTCGGACGGCTGCGGAGTTCGGATGAGATGATCGGTGATGCGGACGTGCGGAATGTCGCTCGATCCCGAGACCGGCATGTGGCAGGTGATGCAGTTGTCGCCGTTTTCGGCTCGTACGGCGTCCTCCTCGGTGCACAGGTTATTTTTCGCGGGCGTGTGGCACGACTGGCAGACCTGCTTGTAATGATCCTGGTCCAGCGTGTTGATCCCGACGTGCGGATTGTGGCAGGTGATGCACGTCATGGGTTGGACGTCGGCGGCTTCCTCATGCGATTGCAAAAAACACCGGCTCATCTGTAGCCGATCCGGGTGGGACGCCATGATGAACTGCCGGAGGCTGTCGGCATACCGGGGCCAGTACACATTTTCGAAGTCGGCCAGGTCCATGCCCGGACGGAAATCGAACGCCGACGTGCCTTCGGTGAGTACGTCGGCCCCCTGCATGTGGCACCGGCGGCATACGTCGAACTGCTGGCTGATAGGGAGCTTGCCGGGATTGACGATGGTGTAATCGATCTCCCTGGTTATGTCCACAATGTGGCCTGCCTGCTTCTCTCGAACGTGGATCGATCCCGGCCCGTGGCACCGTTCGCAGTCGATGCCGTGGGGAACGGCGGCGTACCGGTTTTCCGATCCCTCGATGAAGGTCGGCAGGGCGTTGTGGCAGGTCATGCAGCGCAGGGGGATGGGGCGGTCGAACCGGTAGTTATTTCCCCCTTCGAATTTTGGCGGGAGGCTCCATTTTGCATCCTGGGCATACCAGGTGAGCGGCATCTGGTAGAGATACCCGTTCTCGTCCATGATGTGCGAGTTGGTATGCTGGCCGGACCCCACGATGTAATCGATCTGCTCGACGCGCTTATGCACCGTGTCGCGCCCGGCTACCCGATACTCCATGATAAAGAGGTTCTCGCCCCGGTGGAAGGGAAGGTAGTACAGGTCGTTATGGGGGTCGTACACCGGATCGACGGCGTCGAACTCGGCGTCGCTGTTGCTGAGCGTGGCGCGCCTGAACGAGCGTCCCATCTCGGACCGGATGTACGTCTCGTATTGGGCGGCATGGCACGTTTTACAGGCCTCGATGCCCACGTACGAAGCGTCGGTGCCGAGGTTCAGATAGGCGGGAGCGGCCCCGGTGGGGGGAGTCTCCGCCCGGTCCTTGCAGGCGAGGAGCGAGGCAACCGCCAAAAACAGGAGGACGTTGAGGACGTTTTTCATGAGCGATGCACGGCACGTACGAACGACGCTGCGCCGGAGCGTGCCGTCAGGGAACGCTGCATCCCGTGGTTGGAGCGTGGCGGGAATCCGGGGCCGGAGGACTGCCCGGTAAAATACGACGCGCTATTCTCTTCTTCATCTGTTGTGCAGGGGAAAAATCGTGGAAGGCTTTTTCGTATTCCCCAAGGCGGTACGAGATGATGCCTTCACTGCGCAGGGCTCCCTGAAATTCCATGGGAGCCCTGCGCGCCGTCATGTACTCTTGACGTATTCCTGGAGCATCTTGTTCATCAGTTCGATGTGTTCTGCTGCGCTCAGGCTCCCCGACGTGCTGACCTTGGTCCACATTCTTCGTTGGTCATCTCCCGGTGACAGCCCATGCACAACGCCGTACGCTCCATGCCTCACCTTGTCTTTGACAACGGGTAGTGATGACGTAAGCGAAGCAACGCGTGCGCGTACAAGCACACTCTTTATTATTGCCGGTCGAACGTCGCGCCTTGCCGCTCCATGTCATCGAATTCCGCAGAGGAGAGGTGCTTGAAGGCGAGGGGGAACACGATGTTGTCCTCCCGAAAGAGGTGCAGTCGCACCAATTCCACGAGCGTTTTTCCCTGTTCCAGGGCTGCATCCAGGACGAGCGCGCGCGAGGCCGGATCGGGCAGCCGCACCGATAACCCGAAAAAGTTGAACGTCACGGCAGCGAGTTGCAGCACGTTGCTATGATCGTCTTCGAGCATGTCCACCGCCGTTTTCGGGTGGGCCGCCCGGCTGTGTTCGCCTTTTTCAAGGAGCCGTTTCTGGAGTAGCGGGAACAGGATCTTCTCCTCTTGCGCGTGATGCCGAATGATGTGCTCGTCCAGGCGGCGAAAAAAGTCGGTTAACCCCTGATGCGCTTCCCGGCTTAAGCCCTCCTCCTGGATGCGTTGTAGGTTTTCTTCAAACGCATCCAGGACCGGGATGTACTCCCTGTGATCGTCCATGAGCTTTTGCAGGAAGGGGGGCAGGGCCTCATAGGCTACTGCTTCCATCCCCGGCGGGGCATAGGCGTCGGGAGGGTCCATGGGCGAAAACTCTTCCTGCTCGGATTGTTTTTCTGCTTCCCGTACCAGCGGGTCGGTATCCCGGAGTTGTTTCAGGTGCAGCATGTCGTGGGGGCAGTCAGGATGAGGAGAGGCGTTGCTCTAAGGCGATAGCCATTGGAAAAAGGACGTTGTTTTCCAGATGGATGTGCCGGTGCAAATCCGTTTCAAACTCCTCCAGTTTGAAATAGGCGACCCGGTACGTGGTACAGGCATGCTCCGGCGGCGCGAAGTCGCGACTGAGCGTTCGGATCTCTTTCATAATGTTTCCGGCGCGATCATGTTCGGCCTCCATCATGCGGATGGGGTTTTGCACCGTGCCGAAGGGAGGGCGTTCGGCGGGTTCGTCGCGGTCCTGCGCAATCGCCATGTGTTTGATGAACGGAAAGAGGATGTGCTCTTCTTTCATCATATGTTGCCCGAGTTCTGCGGCCACCTCATCGAATAGCGAAGCGATCTGGACCACTTCGGGATTCGCGTGTCCGTGGACCCTGGCGACCTTCGCCGTGAATTCCTTCAGGAGGGGCAGGTTGGCCCGCACATAGGCATGATGCGTTCCGATGATGTGATCGATCAGGGTGCCGGGTGTCCACTCGTTAACATCCGGTTGTTCAGCGCCGTTCGCCTCGTGCTGCACCTGGAGCAGTGCGCGTTCCAGGTCGTTGTAGTTGAGCCCTTTTTCTTCGCAGACCTCTTTGACGGTTTTGCCTCCGCCGCAGCAGAAGTCGATATCGAACCGTTTGAAGATTTCGGCTTTCCGATAATCGTCGGCTACCAGCGCGCCGACGGTTTTATGTGCAAGATCCATGTAATCCGGTTTCGTTTGCATGGGGTGTGTCTCGTTGCTTCGTTGTTGTGTGTTCGTTTGCCGAGGGATGGATCAAGCCGTTGTTCAGCACTTGACTTCCGAGTTTTTCCGGGCGTAGTACCACCAGTTCAACATCAGGCAGATGAAGTAATAGATGGCGAAGCCGAAGAGCGCATACTCCGGGTGTCCCGCGCCGATTTGTTGACCGAAGACACGCGGAATGATGAAGGCTCCATAGGCCGCCACCGCAGAGGTCCATCCCAGGACGGGCCCCGCCTGATGGGGTTGAAAGATGTAGGGGATGCTTCTGAAGGTAGAGCCGTTGCCGATGCCCGTCGTGATGAAAAGAATGAGGAACAGGATTAAGAACGGCAGGAAAAACGTTTCCGGGGTATCACTCTTTCCCGCTTTGATGACAAAGAACGCCACCCCAAGCGCGGCCAGGATCATGGCAACCGTGGTCCAGTGCGTCACTTTGGAACCACTATGGACCTTGTCCGACAACCAACCGCCCACCGGCCGGATCAGGGAACCTACCAGCGGCCCTAACCATGCATAGGCGAACGGGTTGGGCGCGTTGGGATTTATCGATCCGTCGGGCAAGACACCGAACACGTCCTGAATTAATTTGGGGAACGCCGCCGAGTATCCGATGAAGGATCCGAAGGTCATCGTGTAGATGATCGTCATGATCCAGTTGTGCTTATTATTGAAGATGGCAAACTGCTTATTGAGGTTCTCCTTCAATTCTCCAGGAGACACATACTTCATCAAGACGACCGTCAGGGCGATGGTTATGGGTAAGACGATCCACATGTTCAGCGACAGTCCCAACAACAAGTAGAGCCCGATGCCCGCCGCGATGAGCCCGAGCAGTATGAGGAAGAGGATTTTCCCAATCGCCGCCGCGTTTGAACGCAGCGCGGGCGAGGCCGTCCGCAAGTTGTTCATGCCGAACCATGCGGCGACCACAAGAACAAGGAGGATGGGAACCCAGGTGAGGCCGCAGTTCTGAATGAATATCAGCGTCCCCGCCGCTTTGTCACCTACGGCTTCGGGCAAGGGAAAGCCCGCGCCTCCCCACGCGCCGAAGAGGGCAAACCCCATCGTGAAGGGTAACAACACCTGCATCACACTCACACCCAGGTTGCCCAGCCCGGCATTCAGGCCCAACGAAGACCCTTGCACCCTTTTAGGGAAAAAGAAACTGATGTTGGACATCGACGATGCAAAGTTTCCCCCGCCGAAGCCGGATAGAGCAGCCAGCACGGCAAATATCATGTAGGGCGTGTTGAGGTCTTGCAGGGCGATGCCGGTGCCGACGGTTGGGATAAGCAACAAAGCCGTCGTGGTAAAGATCACGTTCCTCCCGCCGCCGATGGCAATGAGAAACGAATTAGGAATGCGCAACGTAGCGCCCGCCAGCCCGGCTATGGCCGGCAACGTATAGAGCAGCGCCGTGTTTGTTGCCGGATCGGGGTCGAAGGAGAACCCCAGATTCTGCATTTGGACGATGATGATACTCCACATCAGCCACACGGCAAACGCCAGCAGCAGGCAGGGTATGGAAATCCAGAGGTTCCTCGTGGCAATTTTTTTGCCGATGGAGTTCCAGAACGGGGTGTCCTCTACGTTCCACTCTTTGATGTTTATCATTGCCGTTTACCTGGTTGTGTCACCCTTATGTGGCGGATACGGCTCCACTGGTACCTTCCATCTCTCTCATTAAATCGGGGACCTGCGTCTTCATCATCTTCGTCACGACGCGGTGCATCCAAAGCAGACAGACCAGGGACAAGACGAACATAAACATCCAGCAACTCGTCCATAGCCCGGTGCCTTCGAGTAGATACCCGAAGATGATGGGGCAGAAGAAGCCACCGAGACCGCCCAGCACCCCCACCATGCCGCCTACGACGCCCACTTCTTCGGGGAAATAGTCTGGAATATGTTTGTATACGCCTGCCTTACCGATACCCCAGATACTCCCGATCAAGATGACCAGCACGGCGTAGATCCACACGTTGGCCTGAAAGTAGATCCGTGTAATGCCTTTGGCTATGAGTTGCTT
The DNA here is from genome assembly GCA_046756545.1 of Rhodothermales bacterium. Classification (GTDB taxonomy): domain Bacteria; phylum Bacteroidota; class Rhodothermia; order Rhodothermales; family JBHHWM01; genus JBHHWM01. The sequence continues at coordinate 10,937 of JBHHWM010000059.1, forward strand.
TTTTTCGACCGTATCGCCGACCTGAACGACCGGCTCCTGCCAGGCTTCTTTCGTAGGCAGGATGAGCATTCGGTCGTCGACGTCGTCCAACGCGTGAGATCTTATAATCAGCGGATATTCCTGGCCGTCTACCGTGACCGACGTTTCGGACACCGCCGTTACCGTTCCGCTTCTTTTTGCCATCACCCCTCTACCGGGTGAGTTGATCTCCATCTGGGGAACGACGAGCATGAAGCAAATCAGTACGGACGAGCCCAGCACCCAGTACATCACTTTCCTGGCCCCCCATTTATCCGACATCCAGCCGCCTGCAGCCCGAATAACCCCGGAGGGGAAACTGAACAGGGCCGCAAAGATACCGGCGGTGACCAGGGGCAGGTAATAGACGTTCACGAAGTAGGGAACCAGCCACTGGGAAAACGCGACAAAACATCCGAACACCAGGAAGTAATACAACCCGAATCTCCAGACGCGAATATCCTTTAAGGGAGTCAGCATCCCTTTCAGCGTTTTGTCGCTGGTAGCCGGCTTTTTGTTTTCCGTGAAGAGCAAGAAGATGATGCCCATAGCGAGCAGCGCCACGGCATAAATCACCGGCAGGTTTCGCCATCCCTCGATGTTGGTTCCGTTGTCGGTCAGCCAGTTGAGCAGGGTGGGCGCGAACAACGTCGTCAGGGCCGCGCCTGCATTGCCGGCACCGAAGATGCCCAGCGCGGTTCCCTGCCTGTGTTTGGGGTACCATACCGAGGTGAAGGCAATACCGATGGCAAAGCTCACGCCGGTTAACCCGAACCCGAAACTGGCCAGCGCAAAGGCGAAGAAGCTGTCGGCGTAGGAGAGCAGGTACATGGGAAGGGCGCACAGGATCAGCAAGATGCCGTAGACGGGTTTGCCCCCAAATTTATCGGTCAGGATCCCTGCCGGGAGCCGGAAAAGAGCGCCGGTGAGCACGGGGATCCCCATCAGCCATCCAATTTCGACCGGACCCCAGTCGAAGACCTGGTTGTCTACCAGAAAGGTGACCAGCACGCCATTGAGCATCCACGCGGCAAAGCAGATCGTGAAGGCGAAGGTGTTGAAGAATAAGATCTTGTGGGATTTGGCGGTTACTTCTTCTTGCATGGCACCGATGGTTTGGGATGCAGTACGCTGTAGTTAAGAAGAGAACAGTTCTTCCCTCGACATCTCGTGTAGGGTAAAAGACGCTGATTCAGGATGTGCAAGAGCCTGTGGCGTTTACGGGGTGCCTAGTTATTCCTCGGCTTGGTTGTGCTCCAGCCCGTTTTGGGGTCACGCACGTCTCTTTTTCCCCAGTTCCAGATCACCCGCTGGTAGGGACGCCACAAATAATGGAATGGCGCCACCAGGAGATGCACCAACCGGGAAAAGGGGATCAATAGAACGATCAGATACGCCCCGACGATGTGCAGTTTGATGATCCAGGGCATAGCGCTTACCGCGGCAATCTCGGGCTGCAGGGTAAAGATGGAACGGAGGTAGGGGGTGAGCGTGGCCGCAAACCACGTAGAGCCCCACCGGAACTCCAGGGCGATCCACAGACCTAATACCGTTTGGGCAATGATGAGCCCCACAATGGCAATATCCATGTAGTTGGTAACCGAACGGATCCGTGGACTGGAAAACCGCCTGATGGTAAGCATGATCAGGCCCCAGAGCACGCTCAACCCGAAAATGAAGGCCGCCACTTCGAGGATGAGCAACCGGACGGGCTGACTGTTCCATGCCAGCACCCCGGAAGGAATGACGAAGGCAATCAGGTGCCCTACGAATAAGAACAAGATGCCCCAGTGAAACGGCATCGACCCCCAGAACAAGGTCCTTTTCTCCAGAAAGCCTGAAGACAGGGACGAATACTTGAAACTCGTGGCTCGATACCGGTAGATCGTCCCCACCAGGAAAACGACCAGCGCTATGTAGGGCAATCCGATGAAGAGGAAATTGTCCAGAGCACTCATAATGATACCCTCTTGTATTGACGTTATCGCGATGCGATTTCGATCTCGGTTCCAATGCTGCTCAGAAAGTCAACCGACTTTCGGGGTGGCTCTTTTTCTGTGACATGGAAGTCTGTTTGCAAGATCAGGTAGAGCGCTGTCAGGGGCTTCTGGTAGATCGTCCCGTACGCTGCTGATCGTTCGATCCAGGTCTTGTGGTGTTTGAGGTAGACCTTCTTTTTCTTCGCTGCCTTTTCGGGGGCAAACTCACTGATGATTTTCCTGAGCGCAGGGGCTACTATTTTCTCGACCAGTTCTTCGCGTAGTTCACCGTCGTGCATCTTGGGGAGCAAGCGCAAGACATTGGGGAGGTGGTCGGCCAGTTCGTTGAAGCATTCGTTCCCTGCTTCCCGGTGCTCCCGGTTCAAGTTCACCAGGATGGCTCCTCGCTTGTAATCATCCCCGAAAAGCACGTAGCCCAGGTCGAGCGTGGTGAGGGCCTGCACATCGAACGAGCGTGTAAACAACTCTTCCAGCTCGATCAAGGAGGCCTGAGACGTAAATTCGGTAAACGCCTCCAGCTCGGCTCCCGCTTCCGGGTAGTGCTGATCCAGGTACGCCTGTATTTCCTTTACACGGCTTGCGAACTGCGCATCCGGATACTGAAAAAGGTCGGCCAGGTGGATGTATTGATCCAAGGTGTCGTGCATGGTTTTCTCCTGCGTTGACAGCGTCTACAGCCCTCTTTCGGGTCTTTCTCTAAATCCGAAACCGACGGATCCTTTCGTGTCGCCGGTAAACTCGAGCATCTCGATGGCTTGCTCGCGGTGCGCCGGCGGTATCACGAACCGGTCGTCGAACTTGGCCAGCGAGGTCAGGTAATAGATGTCGTCGGCCATGTCGGGATCGAGGTCGACGTCGTTCAGGGTGGCCTGCACCTTCGCCTCGGCGATGTCGCCGACGGTTTTGCCGCGCCGGTGAATCCGCACCGCCATGAGCTTTTTGAGCACGTCGACAATTTTGCCTTCGTCTCCCGCGCTCAGCAGGTTGGCCATGTACTTTAAGGGGAAGCGAGCCTGCTCCACGGTACCCCACAGTTCCTCCGTGCTGGTGTCGTAGAGCCAGCGGTCTCCCCAATTTTTGGAAATGGGGTTCAGCTTCTCGGCCTGTTCCCCGTTGTCGACGTCGCTGATCGAGGCCATCACCGGCAGCAGCGGCGGCACGTAGAACAACATGGGCAGGGTTCTGAACTCGGGGTGGAGCGGCAGGGCCAGCCCCCATGTTTTTACAAACTTGTACACCGGAGAATATTGCGCCGCCTTGAGGGTCGAGTCGGCGACGCCGTTGGCTTTTGCTTCCTTGACGACCTCGGGATCGAACGGGTCCAGCAGCATCTCGCGGTGCAGATCGACCAGGTCTTTTTCGTCGGCGGAGGCCACTTCCTGGATCCGGTCGGCGTCGTAGAGCAGGACCCCCAGATACCGAATCCTCCCCACGCACGAGTGCATACAGGCCGGCGCATATCCGGCTTCGATGCGGGGGTAGCAGAGGATGCATTTCTCCGATTTGCCCGTGCTCCAGTTATAGTACGATTTCTTGTAAGGGCAAGCCGTAACGCACATCCGCCAGGCTCGGCACACCTTCTGGTTGATCAGCACGACCCCGTCTTCTCCGCGCTTGTAAATGGCTCCCGAAGGACAACTGGCCACACAGGCGGGGTTGAGGCAGTGATTGCAAATCCTCGGCAGGTAGAAGAAGGCCATCTTTTCCAGTTGGAACATGGCTTCCTGTTCCGCCGCCGAAAGGCCTTCCAGATTTGGATCCTGCCGTGCATAATCCGGCGTCCCGCTCAAGTCGTCGTCCCAGTTCGGCCCCATCTTAATGTCGATGGGCTTGCCCGTAATCATAGAGACGGGCCGGGCCGTGGGCTGGTCGTCTTGCCCCGGCGACTCGATCAGGTCGAGGTACTTGTAGGTAAAGGGCTCGTAGTAATCATCGATGACCGGGAGGTTCGGGTTATGAAAGATGTTCAGCAGCCCTCTGAGCTTGCCGGCTCCTTTCAGCGAGATGTCTTTTCCTTCTTTTTCCCAGCCTCCTTTGTAGATGTCCTGGTCTTCCCACTTCGTGGGATATCCCGTGCCTGGTTTGGTCTCGACGTTGTTCCACCACATGTACTCGGCTCCCTTGCGATCCGTCCAGATGTTTTTACAGGCAATGGAGCAGGTGTGGCACCCGATGCACTTATCCAGGTGGAACAACATCGATACTTGGGCTCGAACGTCCATGGCGTTTCCTCTTTATTTCGGGTCGTCGCTAAAAGACGACGTTGTCCATTTTCTTGATGACGACGTGGGTATCCCGGTTTACGGCGGTGGGGCCCCAGTAATTGAAATGGTAGGAGAAATGACCGTAGCCCCCGGCCAGCAGGTTCGGTTTTAAGTGGACCCGCGTGAAGCTGTTGTGCCCGCCGGCTCGCTTGTTGCCCCGTACCTGCGATTTGGGAATACCCACGGTGCGTTCGGGCACGTGGTACACGATGCAGACGCCGCGAGGTATCCTCGAACTCACCACCGCGCGCGTGCAGTACACGCCGTGGTCGTTGTAGACCTCGACCCAGTCGTTATCGTTGATGCCCAGTTCCTGGGCGTCTTCCTCATTGATCCAGCACGGCTCGCACCCTCTCGAAAGGGTCAGCATGCGCAGGTTCTCCATGTACGTGGAGTGGATGTGCCACTTGCCGTGCGGGGTCAGGCAGTTGAAGACCCTGGCCTTACCTTCCTTCAGGGTCTCTCGCAGATCCCCATAGACCTCCGGTTTGGGAGAGGGTTTGTAGGTGGGCAGGTTCTCGCCGAAGGCGAGGTACATCTCGTGATCCTGGTAGAAGTGCTGCCGTCCGGTAAGCGTTCGCCAGGGCACCAGGCGCTCGACGTTGTAGGTGAAGGGCGCGTAGGCCCGGCCGTTGTTCATCAAGCCCGACCAGAGTGGAGACGTGTTATAGCGCCTCGGCTGTGCCTGCAATTCCGCATAGTTGATGCGGACGTCTTTGCTGCCTTCGCCCAGGTCGGCCAGGACCAGGCCGGTCTTCTTTTCGGCGTGCTGATAGGCGCGGACCGTTAATTCTCCATTGGTCAAAGACGACAAATAGAGCACGGCGTTGGCTGCCCACACATCCTCTTTCAGCGACGGATAGACGTTGCCGTTCAGCTTCTCGACCGGGAAGTGCGCCGACTCGACCATATCATCGTAGACATCCCCGCACTGATAGTGATTGCCGTGCGCGCCCAGTCCCTTGGTTTTAATGTTGGTGCCGAGGGAGATGAACTTGTCATAGATCTTTGTGTAGTCCCGGTCTACGACCACCAGCTTGTGCATGGTTTTGCCGGGGATGGCCTCGCATTCGCCCTTGTACCAGTCTTTGACCGTCGGCTGCGTGATCTCGTCGGCGGAGTCGTGCGACAGGGGGGCGGCCACGATGTCCTTCTGAGGCTCGGCCAGGTGCTTCTTGGCCAGTTCGCTCGTGGCGTGAGCAATCTCCTTGAAGATGTCCCAGTCCGTCTTCGACTCCCACACCGGCGCAATGGCCGCCGAAAGCGGGTGGATGAAGGAGTGCAGGTCCGTGCTGTTGAGGTCGGCTTTTTCATACCACGACGCCGCGGGCAGCACGATGTCGGAGTAGAGGGCGGAGGAGTCCATGCGGAAGTTGAGATCCACCACGAGGTCCATTTTCCCGACGGGCGCGATGTCGTGCCACTTGACCTCCTCGGTTTTCTCGTCGGTGATGTCTTTGCCGATGGCGTTGGAGTGGGTTCCCAGATAGTGCTTGAGCAGGTATTCATGCCCCTTCATGCTGCCCATGATGGCATTGCCCCGCCAGATGTACCACGTCCGGGGGAAATTCTCCTCGGCATCGGGGTCGCCTACGGCATACCCGACTTCTTTGTTTTTCAGCTTCTTCAGCACGTAGGCCGAGATGTCGGCATCATTCTTTGCGCCGTGCTCGATGGCTTCTTTGCACAGGTCCAGCGTGTTCTTGTCGAACTGTGGAAAAAACGGCATCCAGCCCATGCGCACGGCCTTGTAGATCAGGTCGGCGTGATGCCCGCGCGTCCACTCGTTATCGGGGGTGGTGTTGTAGCGGGCGAAGTGGCCGTCGTAGCGATACTGGCAGGTATTGATATAATGCCAGATCGGCGCTTGCTGAAGCCGGGGGGGAGCCTGCCAGTCTTTGGCAAAAGCGACGGTGCCCCACGAATCCATCGGAGCCAGCTTTTCCTGGCCTACGTAATGGTTGAGGCCGCCGCCGTTTCTGCCGACGCACCCGCAGAGCATCAACGCATTAATGCCGGCTCGATAGATCAGGTTGTTATGATACCAGTGGTTGATGCCTGCCCCGATGATGATCATGCACTTACCTTCGGTGACGCGGGCCGTGTGGGCCCATTCTCGGGCAAACTGCACGACGGTTTTAGCATCGACCCCGGTGAAGATTTCCTGCCACGCAGGGGTGTAGGCGGCGTCTTTGTCGGCGTAGTCCTTCGGATAATCTCCCGACAGGCCCCGGTCCACTCCATACTGGGCCATGAGCAGATCGTACACCGTCGTGACCGGGATGCGGTCCTCTTCGGTTTCGATGTATTTAACGGGGACGCCCCGCAACCGCTGAACGTCCAACCCGAATTCCGTAAAGGCGACCTGGTGTACGCTGTCTCCTGTATTCAAGAGGGTGAGGACCGGGTCGTACGGCTCGTCCGTTACGGCGTCTTCCAGCTTCATATTCCACTTGCCCTGCTCCGTATCCCACCGGTGCCCGACGCTGCCCTTGGGCATGACCAGGGCACCGCTCTGCGCGTCCAGGTTCAGGAATTTCCAGTCGCCGTTGTCAACGTCTTTGTACCGGGCGATGCGATTGGCCCGGACCAGTTTGCCCGGCTTAAAATGATCGCCGTCTTTTTCCAACTCGATCAGGTAGGGACAGTCGGAATACCGCTTTAGATACTCCGTGAAATAGGGCGTTGGCTTTTCGTGGTGGAATTCTTTCAGGATGACGTGGGAGACGGCCATCCAGAACGCCCCGTCGCTGCCGGCGTGCAGCGGCACCCACTGGTCCGCATACTTGGACACCTGGCTGAAGTCGGGAGAGAACACGACGGCTTTGGTGCCGTTGTGCCGCGCCTCGGCAAAGAAGTGGCAGTCCGGCGTGCGAGTCATGTTGAGGTTGGCCCCCATGACCGCAATGAACTTGGAATTATACCAGTCCGCGCTTTCGCATACGTCGGTTTGCTCGCCCCAGATTTCGGGCGAGGCATTGGGCAGGTCACAATACCAATCGTAAAAGCTCAGGTTGATCCCCCCGAACAATTGCAGGAACCGGCTGCCGGCCGCATAACTCAACATCGACATGGCCGGGATGGGTGAGAACCCGATGACCCGGTCCGGGCCATATTTCTTGGCCGTGTAGATATTCGACGCGGCCATGATTTCGAGCGCTTCGTCCCAGTGGACGCGCCGGAAGCCGCCTTTCCCCCGCGCCTTCTGGTAGAGCCGCCGTTTCTCGGGATCATTCTGAATGTTTTCCCAGGCTTTGAGGGGGTCGTGCGTCCGCTTTTTCTCGGTCTTGTACAAGTCGAGCAAGGCCCCCCGGATCAGCGGATACTTGATGCGTAGCGGGCTGTAGAGGTACCAGGAAAACGAAATGCCGCGCTGGCACCCTCGAGGCTCGTAGGGCGGCAGCGTGCTCTCGAGCATCGGGTAGTCCAACTGCTGGGTTTCCCAGACGACGATCCCGTCTTTCACATGGATCTGCCACGAACAGCCGCCCGTGCAGTTCACACCATGCGTGCTTCGGACGATCCGGTCGTGCTGAAAGCGGTTCCGGTAGAATTCTTCCCATTGGCGGGTCTGGGGAGATATGATATCTTCAATCCAACTCATGGTATCGGCGTGGTTTGCGTGAATACCCTGCTATCAGGCGGATTTGATCTGTCGTGCGTAGATCTCGTGATTGACGGTTCTTTTCGTCCTGCTCATGCCCAGAAAGGCAAAGAACCCGAGCAGGACGGCAAAGCCGATAAGGCCAGCGAGAAGCAACGTCCTTCCGTAGTTCCCGGTCACCTGGGTTTGGTGTTGCGAATCCGTAACCTGCAAGAAGGCCACCAGGTCGGCTATCTCGTCCTCCGTCAGCGCCTTATCCTCAAAAGCGACGCGCATCACCGGAAACGGCGGGTTGCTCATCATAGCCTGAACGCCTGCGCCTGACAACCTGGAAAAAGCCGTTGTCAAATCTTTGGCCAGGGAGCCTCCGGTCATGACGGCATCCGTCGTCGCGTGGTGGCATGCGTTGCAGGGCGCACCGCCGTTCTGAAACGGAATCCTGCCGACGAAAAGGTCGCGGCCTCTTTGCACGGCTTCCTCGGTTACTTCCGCAGGCGATTCGATGTCGGGAGTGGCTTCATCGACCGGGGTTCCGTCAGCCGGACTTTGGCTGGCGATGTACCGTAGGATCGCTCGTACATCGTCATCGGAATGCGTATGGTCGGGCATGGGGAGTTTGTTGTATTCCTCGAAGAGGGCCACCGCATCGGCATCCCCACTGGCTATCAGGCTTTGAGATGACTGCACGAAGCGGATAAGCCATGCTTCGTCTCGCCTGGTGTGAATGCCGGCCAAATCAGGACCGAGGAGTTTCCCGCCGTTAATCGTGTGGCAGGCCGAACAGGTTTGCTTGAACAAGGTCTCTCCCTGGTCCTGCGCAAAGACCGTGGAGCAACACAAGAGCCCACCTAGCAGAATCGCTGACCGTAAGATGCTTTTCATTGTAGTCCAGGTTTTATATCCAGGCATACTAGAAAACCGTGATCAATGTCACTGTTAGAGCCCCGTGTAAGGGTGTCTCCTATACAGTAGAAAAGAAGAAGAAATAAAAGGGTAAAGAACGTATTAAGATTTCAGCTTATTTTGTCCGAAAACATCATGGACTACCTTGCAGATTTGTTTCGGAAAAGATTCTTGAGGTGAGGCTATCCCCACAAAATGTTCAGGAAAGAACGGCCTCAGATGCCGGCTGAGGAAGAGTACAGGTAAGAATGAATCCCCCCGTCAGCCCATCGCTCACGTCAAGGGTGGCACCGATGAGGTGGGCCCGATAGGCCATAATCTGTATCCCCAGATCGTCTTGGTCCTCATCCAACGTGTCATAAGGCACCCTGCCGTCGTCTTCTATGCGTAGCTGGGCCATGTGTGCTCCCGACGATAGCATAATTTTTACCTTAGACGCCATGCCCCGCTTCACGGCGTAAGAGACCGCTTCTTGCGCAATTTTGTAGAGATGGGTCGCGGCCATGTTGTCGTGAATGAGTACGGCCCCTTCTTCTTCGAAGCTACAGTCGATCTTGAAGAGGCGAGCGGTGTCGTCGGCAAAGTGCCGGAGCGCCAGAGATAACCCGGTTGCATCCAGGGCTACGGGGCTCAGGCCGCGCGCGAGCCCTTTTACATAGCGATCTGCCTCTCTGATCAACTCGGTAATCTGCATGACCTCCCCGGCATAGGGCAGGTGTTCGGCTTGCAGCTTACGCGAGAGGGTCTGGTTGATCAGGCCGATCCCGGTGAGCATTTGGCCGAGTTCTTCCTGAAGGTTCTGGCCGATGTGCCGCCGTTCCTGGTCGCTCATCCGAAGGACCTTCTGCTCCAATCGTCGCCGTTCGGTGATGTCTCGGACGATGGCGGTAAGCAGGCCCTGACCGTTCAGTTGCACGCTGCTTACCGAGACTTCCATCGGGAACGTTGCGTTGTCTTTGCGTTGTCCAATGAGTTCCAGGCCTGCTCCGTTACCAGCCTGATCACGAAAGAGCAGCGAGTCGAGTCGTTCACGATAGGAAGGCGCTACAAGATTCTTCACATGGCGACTTCGCACTTCTTTTTCGCGATAGCCGAAGATTTTTTCGGCGGCAGGGTTAAACGATGCGATGTGGCCTTGTTTGTCGAAGGTGAAGATGGCGTCGATAGAGGTGTCCAGGATTGTTCGAGCGCGGGCCTCGCTCTCTTGTAAGGCTTGGCGGGTCTTTTTTTGTCGAAGTGAGAGGATCGCCGTCACCCATATGGCAAACCCTGCGAGGGCTCTGTTTGCGAGCACCTGCCACAGTTCGCCCCCTGGTGGAGACAGGAAAAACCCTAGCAGCGTAAGGCCGGTGCAGGCGATGGCGAAAAATACAGTATACTTTGATTCCCGCAGCCGTACGGCTAACAACACAACGGCGACGTAGGGCACGCCCCCGGCGACCCCGAGGGGAACGAAGAGGTCTGCGGCAAAGATCAGAAGGGCAAGCAGGACGCAGAGCAGGAGGAGTCGGAGCTGTAATTCGGGGATCTTCTTCATAAGACCTTCCTTCTCAGGGCGTCCGGAGCAGACCGCTAGCGAGAATAGATCTATCGTTCGGTAAACGGCTTGGTTGTCCAAGTCCTTTAAAAACCAGGGATAGTGCCCTTTTTTTACAGATCTTTTTTGCAGGACTTTGATCACAATGATCTTTATCGCCCAACAGGTCTATTAAAGGTACGTTTTGTGATGCTTCTGTGAAGCCGGAAGAATACCTCAATGTTTTGTGGGGAATCCCCCTACAGACCCAGCCGTGG
>JBHHWM010000060.1:0-21447 GCA_046756545.1 Rhodothermales bacterium
GGCGCGGCGGCGTGCTCGTCAAAGGCGGCGGCCCGCTCGAAAACCTGGGCGTGCTGGGAGCGATTGCTTTCGACAAGACGGGCACGCTCACCGAAGGCAAACCCCGCGTGACGGACGTCGTGCCCCATGATGGCGTGGCGGAAGACGGCCTGCTGCGGACCGCCGTGGCTGTTGAAAAGCTCAGTGATCATCCGCTTGCTGCCGCTGTGGTACGCTACGGACAGGAACGGCTCGATGGACTGCCGGCGGAGAAAGCCCACGACCTGGAGAGTATCACCGGTCGAGGCATAAAGGCCGTGCTTGGTGGTGAGACGGTTTACATCGGCAAGGATGACCTATTTGCTGAAGTAGACGGCCCCGCACTGCCGGAGGCTGTGCGAGAGACTGTTGACCGTCTGGAGGATGAAGGTCGTACGACGATGATCGTCCGGCGTGGTGACCAATATCTCGGCGTGCTGGGCCTGATGGACACCCCCCGCGAGGCCGCTGCCGGCGTCCTCGAACAGTTGCGCCAGATCGGCATTCGCCGCATGGTCATGATCTCGGGCGACAACCAGCGCGTGGCCGAAGCCGTGGCCCGGCAGATCGGCCTCGACGAAGCGCGCGGCGACCTCATGCCCGACGACAAGGTGGAAACCATAAAAAGGCTCAACCGGGAAGAGAAAGTGGCGATGGTAGGCGACGGAGTCAACGATGCACCGGCGATGGCCAATGCGACGGTCGGCATCGCCATGGGCGCGGCTGGATCGGACGTGGCACTGGAAACAGCCGACGTAGCCCTTATGGCCGACGATCTGAATCACTTGCCGTTCGCGGTAGATTTGAGCCGGCAGACAGGCCGCGTCATCAAGCAAAACCTTTGGCTTAGTCTGGGTATGGTGGCCTTCCTCATTCCGGCGACTCTTCTCGGGTTGGATATCGGTCCGGCCGTAGCGCTGCACGAAGGCTCTACGCTTGTGGTTGTCTTCAACGCGCTGCGTCTGCTTGCCTATTGAGTCGATAAAGCGTTCGTTGGGGACGAGATACTATGAGCCTCACTGAAGATCAGTTCCGTTAGCCCGCTGCTCTCAGTGATCGACATCCTGGAAGGATTCGTCACTCTCCATCGCTTCCAGGATCGGGCATTCACTTGTCGGTCCACATCCGTTGCACGTTGCCACCAGGCTCATCAGGGCATGCTTCATCCGCGCCAGGTCGCGGATCTTCACCACAATATCGACGAGTTTGGCCTCGGCACGGTGCTTCACCTCGCTGCGGTCCGTATTCGGATCAACACGCAGGGCAAGCAACTCCTTGATCTCTTCGAGTGTGAAACCAAGCTCCTGCGCCCGCTTGATGAACCGGATGCGCTCAACGTATTCCTCACCGTACGTCCGGTAGCCGCCTGCCGTGCGCGGCGGGTTGGGGATCAGCCCCCGCTGCTCGTAATAGCGCACCGTCTCGCTGTTCACACCGCTCCGCCGGGCTACTTCTCCTCGTTTCATAACCTGGTAGCTATCCAATGAAATGATCGGGGTCAGGAGGAACGAGGCCTCCCATGGCCCTCTCCACGATCTGTCTTCTCGACGAAGGCCACCTTCAGCACTTCAAACCCCGCATCCAGCACTGCTTCGCGAAGGGCTTCCTCCGAAACGGTTTTTCCGTCATGAAGCGTCAGCCGCACTTGCTGCTCGTCAAGCAACACCTGCACCTCGTGCACGGCTTCGTTTTTCTTCAACTGCTTCTCCATGCTGTAGGCGCACATCTCGCAGGCCATACCCTTCACCTGCAAGACGACATCCGGGTTTTCAACCTCGGCGGCTTGCTCGGCCTGGGCTCGGGCCTGTGGAGCGAGCGTCATCGCCACCACCAGGGCTACGAGTATCGATGTCGAGAGGGGTAGCTGTTTCATGGGTTGATCCTTGCTTGGTTATAGTCAGACGATACGATTATCCTTCGATCAGGCGCAAGAGGGGCACGAGCGCGTAGGCGAAAAACGCGCCAACCGTGAAAATCACAGCCGAACTCCAGAACATCACCCTGGTGAACCGTCCAGCAACCTCACAGCCTTCGCTTCCCGTGAGGCGGCATGCGACTTTGCCCTTCGGACGATACACCAAGAGCCCGCTCAAGGCGATCATCAGTCCGGCGCTGAGGAAGAGCCATTCCTTGTACTGGGAGAGCGACACCAGCCAGGGAAACGTGGAGACGAACGAGGCCACAGCCGCCCCGCCTGCCACGGCAGCGAGGGCTGAGGGCAGTGCACAGCACAGCAGCGTGCCCGTCGAGGTAAACAGCGCCAGAAAGCTGGCGAGCTTTTGTTTGGAACGATCAGGATGGGTGGACCCTTCTTGTGCAGCAAACGACATGATTTTCCCTGGCCTCCTCGTTCAGGATTGAGCGGACAGTTCTGTGACCTGGAGCCTCCAGGCGTTCTGCGCAGGCGACTTCTCTTTTGGAACCGTTCCTGTGATCGTCACACGCCTACCGGCGTTCTCAAAAACGACTTCGGAGCCTTGCCGGAGCAGGTAGCGTTCCCCATTCGCTGACGTCAGGACCCACTGGCTCTCTTCCTGAGTGAGGGTGCCGGTGATGCGAACGGTAGCCTCTTCCGCGGAGAAGCCGCTCTCCTCTACGGCCGTCCGAAGGGTTTCGAGCGTCACCTGGTTGTCTGCCTGGAACTGGATATGCGCCAGGCCCTTGTCCAGGCTCACCGTGGCCGACTGCACCCCCTCGATGCGCTTGATCCGCTTCTCCAGGCCGTAGGCACAGGGGGCGCAGTCCATCCCAAAGACGGTCTGCTGCACCTCTTGCAACTGCGCCTGTGCCGATGAGGGCAACAGCAACGCAACCAGCGAAACCAGGCTAAAAAGGAGTTTGCTAAGGGTTGTGGTCTGCATGACGTTCTTGTTCTAGGTGAGAGGGTACCAGGCTTAAAACCAGTAGGATAGATTGATGGCGAGCCGCGCCTCTTCTTTTTCTTGCATACCGTTCAGGTTCTGATAAACGGGGAAGAGCACCCCGGCACCAAGGCCCCAGGCGCGGTAGAGACCGAGGAACGTGGGACCGACGAAGATCTTCTCCCCGCCGCTGCTTGTCACCGATTGGCCTCGGACCTGGTCGCGCCCCACAAACTCGGCGAGCGACTCGGCGAAGATACGCCAGTCCGGCTTGGGATAGTCGCCCTGGAAGACGGGTGGACGCCACGCCACGACAGCACTGACAAAGACCAGATCTCCCAGACGGTCGCCCTCTTTCTCGAAGTAGCGCTGGTAGCCCCCGCCGCCCCAAGCGTAAACCGTCCGCGAGGCGTAGCCCGTGACGGCGGCTGCATGAAAGCCCGGCCCAACCTTTACGCCTCTACGTTCGTCCTGAACCGAATACAACCCGCTGACAAGCAAGGTCGACTCGAAGCGCCGGCCTACGCCGGGATATTGCTTGTGGAAGCGCCACAGCACCAACGCTTCGAGGTCGCCCATCCCCCCCATCATCGTGCCGATGCGTGTGTTCGGAGGGGTGGAAATGGTCTCAAGCATAGCAGGGAGAGAAAGGTTCAACTGCACGTCGGGCGTCAGGCCATAGCGGAGGGTGCCCCGGACCATCGCAGCCCGTCCGCCCCTGGCGACAGACATCGTCGTGAGGTCCACGTTCCAGGCACCCTGGGGCAGCGTCGGGGTGGCCAGGCCGAAGACGGGGCCGTGCCCACCCTGAGCCCACGCTGTTTCTGCAGCAAACAGGCCTATCAAGGCCAATGGGGGTATTGACAATACGAAAACGATTCGTTTGAACAAGATAGTACTACCTTTAGGATGGTTGATGTGAAGAGGGGTGATTAGCGCGGTTGCCCGACACCTGCCGCCCGCAACACCTCCTCTGACACCCCTCGACCCGTACAGCAGGCGGCGAGTTCGCCGTCAACGACCACAGTCGGCACAGACCGGATCGACAAGGCTGCCGCGCGGCGTGCCACCTCCGGATCGTTCAGATCCAGAACGTTCACCTGGCACGAAGGGCAGGCCAGGGCCTCGACCATCTGGACTGTCTCCATGCAGATGGGGCAGCCGGCTGTGTAGATGTCTACGATGCGTTTTTGGCTCATCACGATACCTCCCTGGTTACTGTCACGAAGGTATCAACGGTCTGTAGCATACTACAGAGTTCTCGGGTTCATAAAAACTTAACAATCGAAGGTTTTCCAATGAGCATCAAACAAATGAAAGGCGCGGGCCAGACGCCGCCTTGGGGCAACGCCTGACTCGACCGCCAGCGCTCACTCCCGTTCCTCCACATGGATCTGAAACGTGCCACTAGCGGGGCCGCCAGGCGTGGTCACCTGTAACCTGGCGTTCCAACTCCCACCCATGCTGAATTTGATCGTCCCATCCACGTTTGCGGCATCTGCCGGCTGGGCGAACTGGGCGTGCATCTCCATATAGGGCATGGCTCCCATCTGGGGCATGAAGAACATGAGTTCGGCCTGCTGGACATCCACCGGCTGACCGTTCTGTGATACCTGCATGGCGATAGTGTTGTCGCCGCTCTTGAGCACGCCGCCCGGTGCCAGAAGTGTGATCTGATACGACCCGGACGAGACCGTTTGGAAAGCCGCCATCTCTTCTTGGCCGCAACCGGTAAGCAGTAGCCCGAAGACGACGGGCAGGATGAGGAACTGATTTCGTGTTTTCATGGCAGTGTGTGGTTGGTGGTGGTACATACGGTTAGGGTGTCTTTTCAGAGGAGAGGGCCGCATCAAGCGCCTCTCCCGTAGCGAGCATCGAGTCGTCCTCCTCATCGCCGGCATCTGTCGGCGGCGTTGTGCGATTGAGGCGAAAGCCCTGCACTAGGGCGTACATGGCTGGGATCATCACCAGTGTCAAGATCGTCGAGGTGACCAGGCCGCCGACCATCGGCGTGGCGATGCGCCGCATCACCTCAGAGCCTGTGCCGCTGCCGTACATGATCGGCAACAGGCCGATGATCGTCGTGAAAACGGTCATCAGCTTCGGGCGAACGCGGTCCACCGCGCCTTCCTCCAGCGCCTGATTGAGTTGCTGGCGTGTGGTCAGGCGGCCTTCCCGCCGGTAGCGTTGGATCGCTTCATCCAGGTATACCTGCATCACGACGCCTGTCTCGGCGGCCAGGCCCGCCACGGCGATGAGCCCCACGCCCACGGCGATGCTCATGTTGAAGTTGAGCAGGACCATCAGCCAGATCGCTCCGATGACGGCAAATGGCAGCGTCACCATCAGGATCAGCGTCTCGGTCACATTGCGGAAGTGGAGGTAGAGCAAGAGGAAGATGATCGCCAGCGTGATCGGCACGAGGATTTGGAGCCGCCGGTTGGCGCGCTCGAGGTACTCGAACTGCCCGCTCCACTTGATCGAATAGCCCGGCGGCAGCGCCACCTGCTCGGCCACGGCCTGCCGGGCGCGCTGCACGTAGCTACCCAGGTCCGCGCCGGTGTCGAGATCGACGTACACCCAGGCGTTCGGGCGAGCGTTCTCGCTCTTGATCATCGGCGGCCCTTCGACCAGCTCGAAGTCGGCGAGTTGGCCGAGCGGGATTTGCGCCCCCGAAGCGGTCGGGACGAGTACCTGCCGCAGCGCCTCCAGGTTGTGCCGCAGCTCGCGCGGATAGCGTATGTTGACGCCGTAGCGCTCCAGCCCTTCGACGGTCGTCGTCACCTGCATCCCGCCGATGGCCGACGTGATCACATCCTGCACGTCGTCACTCGTCAGGCCGTAGCGCGCCGCCTCCCTGCGGTCGATGTCGATGTCGAGGAAGTTGCCCCCCATGACGCGCTCGGCGTAGACCGACCGCGTGCCGCGTACCGGTCGAAGTGCCTCTTCGACCTCTTCGCCGATCTGCTCCAGCACCCGCAGGTCCGCGCCGGCGATCTTGACGCCCACCGGCGTCTTGATGCCTGTTGCCAGCATGTCGATGCGCGTCTTGATGGGCATCGTCCACAGGTTCGTCAGGCCGGGGATCTGCGTCGCCTGGTCCATCTCTCGGATCAACTTCTGCATCGTCAGGCCCGGGCGCCACATCGATTCCGGTTTAAGAATGACCGTCGTCTCGATCATCGAGAGCGGCGCAGGATCCGTGGCCGTCTCAGCGCGGCCGATCTTACCGAAAACGCTTTCCACCTCTGGAAAAGATGCGATGATGCGATCGGTCTCTTGGAGGAGTTCTTTCGCCTTCTGTGGAGACACGCCGGGCAGCGTCGTGGGCATGTACAAGAGGTCGCCCTCGTTCAAGGGAGGCATGAACTCGGAGCCGATCTGGGGAAAGGGGACGTAGGCACGGCCAAAGAGCATACGCTGGATGGGCAGCAGCGTAGCCAAGAGGAGCAGGCCGCCGAGGGCCAGCACCGGCACCGGATGTCGAAGCGTTCCTTTGATGACAGGACGATAGGCACGAATGAAGAACCGGGCGATGGGGTTGCGGTCCTCACTGCGGATCTTGCCCTGGATGAAGATGACCATCAGCGCGGGCACCAGCGTCACGGCCAGGATGGAGGCCGCCGCCATCGAAAACGTCTTCGTCAGCGCCAGCGGCAGAAACAAGCGCCCTTCGACCTGCTCCAGCGTGAAGACGGGTAGGAAGCTGATCGTGACGATCAACAGCGAGAAAAAGAGGCTCGGGCCAACCTCTATCGCGGCATCGAGCACCGCCTTCACGCGCTCGTCCCCGCGTAGGTCATGCCCCAGCTTGCTGCGCGCTCGCTCGATGTGTTTGTGGGCGTTCTCGACCATCACGAGCGAGGCGTCGACCATCACGCCGATGGCGATGGCGATGCCGCCCAGGCTCATGATGTTGGCGTTGATGCCCAGGCGATACATGATCAGCAGCGAGATCAGGATGCCCACCGGGACGCTGACGAGCGCCACGAACGCGCTACGGACGTGCAGCAGAAAGACCAGGACGATTAACGTGACGACCAGCAGTTCCTCCCCGATCTTTTCCATCAGGTTGTCGATGGCCCGGCCGATGAGCCGGGACCGGTCGTATTCTTCGACGATCTGGACGCCGGGCGGCAGCCCGGCCTTGAGTTCCTCGATGCGCGCTTTGACCCGGTCGATGACTTTCTGCGCGTTTTCGCCGTAGCGCATCACGATGATGCCACCGACGACCTCGCCGACGCCGTTCTTCTCGGCAATGCCCCGCCGGATGTCCGGGCCGAGTTGTACGTCGGCCACCTCGCCGACAGTCACCGTAGCGCCACCACTCGTCTTGAGGGGCACGTCCCGGATGTCCTCTAAGCCCTCCAGGTAGCCTTTGCCCCGCACGATGAACTCACTCTCGGCGATCTCCACCAGGCGCCCGCCGACATCCCGGTTCGAGCGCTGCAAGGCCTGCCGTACCTGCGATATGGGGATGCCGTAGCCTGAGAGCTTCTGCGGATCGACGACGACCTGGTATTGTTTGACGAACCCGCCCACGGCGGCCACCTCGGCCACCCCGTCTACGCCCTGCAACTCGTAGCGCAAGAAGAAATCCTGGAGCGCGCGAAGCTCAGCGAGATCGTACTGCCCGGTCGTGTCGACGAGCGAATATTCATAGACCCAGCCGACGCCGGTGGCATCCGGCCCCAGCGCCGGCTTGACGCCTTCAGGGAGCTGGTCCGTCACGTAACTGAGGTATTCCAGTACCCGCGAACGCGCCCAGTACATGTCGGTGCCGTCCTCGAAGATGACGTAGACGAACGACGTGCCGAACATGGAAAAGCCCCGGACCGTGCGGGCAAACGGCACCGCCAGCATCGCCGAGGTGAGCGGGTAGGTCACCTGCTGCTCCACGATCTCGGGTCCCTGGCCCGGATACTCGGTCCGGATGATGACCTGGACGTCGGAGAGGTCGGGGATGGCATCGACGGGCGTGTTGAGCATCGCCCAGAGGCCGACGACGGAGATGACAAGCGTGACGAGCACCACCAGCAGCCGATTATGGGCGCTCCATGCAATGATCTGTGCTAACATGATCGTTGGGATCGATTTTCTTGTGGTTGTTCGGCCCTGACAGCGATGATCCTACTGGTTTGGCCCGGCCTGTGCGGAGGCCCCGACGCTGTCCGCCGCCATGGAGGCGATCACGCCCCGGAGCTGGGCTTCCGAGTCGAGGAGGAACTGTGCGCTGGTGACGACCTGCTCGCCTTCTTCGAGCCCGCTGAGGACCTGTACCTTGCCGCCAGAGGCATAGCCTGCCTTGACGAGCTGCGGGCGGAAGCGCCCGCCGCCGAGCGCGACGAGGACGAGCTCGCGCTGGCCGGTCCGGATCACGGCGCTCTCGGGCACGACCGGTGCCGGCCCTCGCGCCCGGCCCTCCAGGTAGGCCGTGGCGTACATGCCCGGCTTGAGCGGCCCGCCGTGCCTGCCGGGTAGCACGATCCGCACCCGGGCGGTGCGCAGTTCGCTGTTCATCATGTGGTAGATGTAGTCGACCCGCCCGGTGAAGACCTGGTCCGGCTGCGCCGGGAGTTCGACGCGCGCCCTCGTGCCGACCTTGACCCAGGGCAAATCCTGCTCGTAGACGTCGACGATCAGCCAGATCCTGGAGATGTCCACGATGTCCATGAGGGCCTGCCCGGCCGTGATATGCTGCCCTTCGGCGACGTTTCTGCGCATGACCTCACCGGGGGCCGGGGCGTAGAACGTGAGGGTGCGTTCGGGCACGCCCGTCTCTTCGAGTCGTCGGATCTGGTCTTCGCTCAGATCCCAATACGCCAGGCGGCGGCGCGCGGCATCCAGGAGATGCCGGGCATCCGATTCGGCGGCCCCTCCGCTGAGGCGGCGCACGTTCTTGAGCGCCAGGAGGTACTCTTCCTGCGTCGTGACCAGCTTCGGGCTGTACAATTCCAAGAGCGGCTGCCCCTTCTGCACAATCGCCCCATCAAAGTCGGCGTAGAGCCGTTCGACCCACCCGTCGATTTTCAGGGACACCGTGTGGATACCTTGCTCGTCCATCTCGAACCGTCCCGTAGTGCGTATGGCCCGGCTGAGTGGCTCGATGGCCACTGGCGCGGTGCGCACGTTGATCTTCTGCAACGTGACCGGATCGAGTTCCAGAACGTTGTTCTCGAAGGCGGTCTGAGGAATCGGGGTGAACGCGGCGTCGGTCTCAACCGGTGGGAGGGTATCGGCAGCCGGGGCTACCGGAGCCGGCGTACTCTGGGCGGCTTGCGGCGGAGGCGGTAGCGGCTCGGGCTGGTCCCCCATGAAGGTGAGGACGAGAGCGCCCCCTCCGACGATCAAAACCACCAGCAAGGCGACGTAGAGCAGCCTCTTCTTCGTGAAAGTGATCTTCTTCATGATTCTCGTAAGCTTACAGGGTTTAGGGGGTTACTCCTCGCCGTTCTGCGGGTCCGGCGGTGCGGTGCCGATGGTGCGTTCCAGGGCAGCCGTCATCTTCAGGTAGCGCGCCAGGCTATCCTGATACCCCATGCGGAGGTTGAAGAGCATGCGTTCGGCGTCGAGCAGGTTGAGGAAGTCCGTCTCGCCAGTGGTGTAGGCACTCAGCGAGGCCTCCAGTGTCGTTTCCGCCTGCGGGATGAGCGTTTCCTCGTACAGGATGAGCGTTCGCTGCTCGATGTCGAGTTGGCTGACGAGATCGCTCGTTTGCGCCCGGATCTCGGTCTGAAGGTCCTGGAGACGGGCCTCGGTCTCGCGCTGGCGAAGCCGTGCTTCTTCAAGGTTGGACCGGAGCTTTCCTTGCCACAGAGGAATCTTGACCATGACCTGCACGGCCAGCGCATCGCGGCCGGTCATGGTGGGCGTCAGGTCGCTCGCCCCGATGTCGAAGTAGGTCAGGCCGAAAGTGAAGTCCGGCAAAAACGCCTTCCTGGCGAGCGCAATCTGCGACTGAGCCTGCTTTGCCGCCGTTTCCAGAACATGCACCTCGGGACGTTGCGCGAGCGCCTGGCTCTTGGCTTCCGCCTCGGGAAGCAGCGCCTCGGGTCGTTCCACGTGCACGGTTTTGTCCAGGAGCGCGGCTGCATCAGGCCGGTTTAGCAAATGCGCCAGGGTCTCCGCCGCCGAACGCTTCCGCTGGGCCAGATCCAGCCCCAGGCGGTCGAGCGTGTTTCTTTCGAGTTGTGCCTTGAGGATATCCTGCTGCGTGCCTTCTCCGACTTCATATCGCGCGGTTGCCGACGCTACAAAGTCAGATAGTTGCTCACGGAACGCCTCAATCAGGCGCTGCTGCTCCTGCGTGCGGTAGAGTTCATAGTACGCCTGGCTGACTTCGAGCACCAGGTCCCGGGCAAACGCGTCCGCACCATACCCGGCCGCGGCGGCGGCATAGTCGGCGATCTCTCCCCGGAGCCCGCGTTTGCCGGGGAACGGCACGTCTTGCTCGATGCGCCACTGGCTGCGCTGGAACCCCCGCGCCGTAAATACGGGAAAAGGTTGATAGCTGATCGAGGCGAAGGGATCAGGAAGCGCGGTTACCTGACGCCTCCTCGTGCGGAGTGCCTCGGCGCTGAGCAGGTCGGCGCGAAGCACCGGGTTGTTGCGGAGCGCTTCTCGAAGGAGATCTTCGAGACGTAGCGCAGTGGTGGTGTCGTACGCGGCAGGATCCTGCGCATAGGTGGGCTGGCTCGCCACACAGGTAAGGATCGCGGTCATCGCCGCAACGAAGGGTATAAGTCGGGTAGCCATGCGTGCTTTAAGGTGTCTGACGGCTGCTCTGGGATCGCGGAAGCATCCCGCTACCGCTCCTCCGGGAATGAGTAATCATAAAGGCAGCACGCCGCCGAGAAGTGCATACGGCTCAGCGTTCACCGTCCGGGCAAAACATACCTATGCCGGCAGAGTGGATGGGATGGGGCCTAAACCTACAAGCAGGGCTTGCAGGCAGAGTGTGCTGCCTGCAGCAGATCAGAGCAGATACGAGGAGAAAAGCACGCGTAGAGGCTGCGGTGGGCCGGGTGGCCAGTCGGCGCGATGCCTCTGCGAAAGAGAAATGAAACGCGGAGCTTCTTCTGGGGTGCTCGTCAAGACGGCAACCGCCGGTAGCAACGAATAGGTGGTGAAAACTTTAGTGCCAGGAAGAAAGGCTTCCTGCGTCAGCATCGCCTCCGAGAAGCATCCCGAGCAGGAAGCACATGATTCCTGTGAGACACCGGGCGTTTCGCCGGAATGGGGCATTGGAGCCTCGTGCGCCGCCTCTGAGCGGCAGCAAGCCATGTGGGCACAGAGCACATCGGTGACGTGGGAGGGTACGCCGTGGCAGCAGGCCATCCCGTGTGAAGCATGGTTCGTCATCCCGGATGCCGAGGTGGCCAGGGCCGGCATGGCCTCCCCGGATATCTCACACGTATACTGCACGAGCGGCAGGCTCACGCTGAAAAGCAGCGCGGCCGTCACGAGCACGTGCAGTACGCGATATGTGCGAAGGGCATGGAGCATCCGAGATCCAGCTTGGATTCAAACCGTTTGTACTCTTTCGGGAGATTATGTTTCGCATTTCAGACTGGAACCATGGTCTCGGGCAAGCCCATGCTCTGCGAAAGGAGCAGCCCGACCAAAGGATTTAGACGATATAGATCCTCTGAATCTTCCCTGTGTTAGGGCGATAGGCACTGTCATCTTTGCCTTCGTTGCGTGGATGCACTACGAGGCGCTACTTCTGCCGTATGAGACGCGCAGAGTTAGCCAGAATGCCCAGATCCGGTAGCGACTGTGCGGCGGCAGCCAGGATCGGAGGCAGAAATCCCAGGGCGGCCAACGTCAGGCCCGCTAGATTGTAGAGCGCCGTGAATCCGATGTTGAGCTTGACGACCTGCATCGTGCACCGGGTGATGTCGAAGAGATCCGGCACGAGCCGCCAGTCGTCGCGCATGAGCGCCACGTGCGCCGCCTCGATAGCTACGTCCGTGCCCGCCGCGCCCATCGCAATCCCGACATCGGCCTGCGCCAGGGCCGGCGCGTCGTTGACGCCGTCGCCGATCATGACGACCGTGTGGCCCTCGGCCTGGTACTGCCGCACGATCTCGATTTTGTCCTCGGGCAATAGATCCGCGCGATACCGGAGCCTCAGCCGGTTCGCCAGCGCTGCGGCTGTCTGCTCGTTGTCGCCGGTCAGCAGTTCGATGTGACCGATGCCGTGGCGGCGCAGGGCCGTCAACGCCTCTGGAACCTCCGCGCGCTCGGTGTCGGCTGCTGCCAGCACGCCGGCAGCTTCACCATCCACATCCACGAAGAGCAGCGTCTTGCCTTCGTTCTCAAGGCGTCGAGCAGAACCCTTTTGGGCAGCCTGCACGGCCAGCCGGGCGCTCCCGACCGCGACCTGCCGGCCGTCGATGTAGGCGCGGATTCCCTGGCCCGGCACCGCTTCGAAAGCGTCGGGCTCTACCGACGGTAGCCCCCGATCCCGGGCGGCCTGCCGGACCGCCCCGGCCAGGGGATGCTCGGAATACCGCTCGGCGGATGCTGCCAGCGTAAGCAGTTCATCTTCCGATAGACCATTGAGGCTCACAATGTTGGTGATCCTCGGCTGGCCCAGCGTGAGCGTCCCGGTCTTGTCGAGCAGCACGATGTCGGCGCGGGCCAGCAATTCGAGGTACTTGCCCCCCTTGATGAGCAGTCCGCGACGAGCCGCCGCTCCGACCGAAGCAAGAATGGCGACCGGCGTAGCCAGCGCGAAGGCGCATGAACAGGCCACCACGAGCACGGCCACCGTCGCCATTACATCCTGGCGAAGCACAAAGGTCATCGTAGCGACGAGCGCCACAACAGGCAGGTAGTAGGCCGAGAACCGGTCCGCCATGCGCTGGACATCGCCTCGATGCGCCTCGGCCTCTTCCACCATCCGGATCACGCGCCCGAAGGTCGTATCGCGTCCGACGGCGGTAGCCCGGATGCGAAGTGCTCCCAATTCGGCAATGGTTGCCGCATACACCCTGGCGCCGGGCGCGGCCTCAATGGGCATACTCTCGCCCGTGATGGTAGCCTGGTTGATCGTAGCCTGTCCTGCCAGCACGTCGCCATCGACCGGGATCTGCTCGCCGGGCCGCACGATCACCACGTCGTCGGGCTGAACCTCCTCTGCAAGCACTTCCTGCTCTTCGCCGTTCCGTTCAACGCGAGCAGTCTTCGGGGCCATCCGTGTGAGTGAGCGCACCGACTCGCGGGCACGCTCCGTGGTAAAGTGCTCGGCATAGTCGCCCACGCGCATGAAAAAGACCACGACCGCTGCCGTTGCCCATTCACCGGCGACGAGTGCGGCCAAGGCCCCCATGGTCATGAGCGTGTGCGCGATGACCCGTCTTTTCAGCGCGGCCCGGGCGACCTGCTTAAAGACCGGATAGCCCAGCAGCAAGACCAGGAAAACCCCGGCGGGCCAGGGCACGCGGTCCGTGATGGATTCGAAAAGCCCGAGCCACTCGCCCGCTACGACAACGAGCAGCACCACGCCGAAGATCAGGCCGAAGAGCCAGAAGACGCGTCGTGCGATGTCCTGCGCCCGCTCGTCAGCCGCAGGGCCAGCCTCCTGCAACGGTACGGTGTGCCCTGTCGCTTCTATAGCTTGCCGCACGGCGTCCAGGGTTGCCGGCTCTGCAGGGTCAAGTTCGATTACAGCCTTCTCGGCAGAAAGCAACACCTCGGCCGAGCGCACGCCCGGAAGCTTCTCGACGGCCTGCCGGACGGTCCGCGCACATCCAGCGCAGTCCATCCCGCACACCGGCAGTTCGAGCTTCATTGTATGCTTCCCACTCATGTGCCCTCCGGCTCCTTGTAGCGGGTGCAGGCATAGACGCCGCGCGCCACGTCGGCAAGCAGTTCTTCGGCAAGACGGATCAGTTCGGCCACACGCGGGTCGCTAAGCTGGTAGCGCACGTAGCGTCCGTCGCGCTCGCTCACGACGAGGCCGCAATCGGACAGGCAGCGCAGATGGTTACTCGCGTTCGACTGGCTGAGGCCTGTCTTTTCTACAATCTCGCCGACGGAGAGAGGGCTGGCTCGCAAGGCCTCAACGATGGAGAGTCTGGACGGGTCAGCAAAGCCCCGAAAAAGCTTGGCCGTGAGCGTAGTAGGCTGTGTATCTGTACTCAGCATGGTTCCACATATCAATATATCACCATACGATGATATCATGAACGGCCCTTGAAGTTTCTGAAGCGATAAATCGGTGCCCTCACGAGGAAGAGAATAGAGTACGGGTCTAGTTCGGCCAAGTGGCTGAGTCCTGGCAGGCCGATCATCCCAGTGCGGTTATCTGCACCGTCGAGGAAACCTACCGCGTCGCACTAATCTCTATCGACTTGATGAGCGCCTTTGGTCTCACAGGGTAGGGTGCAGGATTCTTTCACACCTCAGGGTATCGTACCGGGCTGATGCCCGTCTTCTCCCTGATCCAGGTAACGAGAAGGTCCAGGAAGTCGGCTCGAATGCGCCTCGTTCCCGCTTCAAACATGCCGTGCCCGGTGCCTTCGAGCACGCGGACGGTCAACGGTGGCCCCTCGCTCTGTACCAGGATGCTGTCGAGGCGCGCGACGCTCCGGGTTACCGGCACGTTTTCGTGTTCGTCCTGATCGCCGAAGACGATCAATCCAGGCACGGTGAGTCGTCGCCAGTAGGGCACGGGGTCGAAGTCGCCGTTGAGGTTCCACCAGATGCGTTTCCGTGCTTTGGCAAAGAAGACCCTGACAGCGCTGCCTCCGAGTTCGTGCGCGAGCTGCTCGTTCGGTGTCACCGTCGCGCCGGAAACGTTGATCACAAACGTCAGATCCTGCGTCATGCTGGCCGCAAGCGGAGCGATCCACCCTCCCTGGCTGATACCAAGCAGACCGACGCGACTGCCGTCGATGCCCTTCTCGCCTTGCACGGCCGCCACGCCCGCTAACGCGTCTCCGGCGAAATCGCTGAAAGCGGCCGTGGTCCAATCACCCCCCGACTTGCCGGAGCCGCGTTTGTCCGGAAGGAGCACCGCGATACCGTGGGTGACGAGTTCGTGCGCGATCCGCATATACCAGAGATTATCCCGATCACTCTCGCCAGACCCGTGAATCATGACTGCAGCGGGGTGCTGTCGAAGCGTGTCGGGCAGGAAGAGGCTCGCCGAGAGCGTGATCTCTCCATTGTCGAAGGTGAGTTCGCGCACGTCATATCCGTAGTCCCTTCGCCGAGGGGCGCGTTGCTTATTCTCCGTGTCCTCTACCCAGGCAAGTCCGGCCACGATGGCGTCTTCGTCGCGCTCAACACGCAGAACCAGCGGGTTCGTCGCGTCACCCCGGAACCAGTGCAAGCGGTCTGGCCCGGTGATAGCGACGCGATCCGAGAAGGGGTCTGGAGCGAACGAGATGAACCGCAGCCCGCCATCTGCCGCCCACGTCAGGAGGGCAAACGTGCCCCCTGGCAGTTCGTACCAGCCCACCACATCAGCCCACTCGGCTGGGGCAACACGGTCAGGAGGGGCTGGATGATTACAAGCGGTTGCGGCGATCAGAAGTCCTATGAGCGCAACCGTGCGCACCGTTGAAGGATGGGTTCTGAGAAGAGAACGGCGCATCATGTTGTGCTGAGGTAAGGACAGACGGCTTAATTCGGAGAACCGCACATTGTCATTGTACGCACGTGTTTTTTCATGTTACAGGGGAAGATTGGGTCGGGACCTCACGTCTAACCAGGTGAGGCGAAATCACAATTCGAACACCCCGAGGTAGCCCCTATGGATACCAAACGCATCATCGGCAGCCTGTTTTTCCTGCTGCCTTTTGTCCTGGCCGCAGCGCAGCCAGGACCCGCATGGGATAATGAAGAGCGCGGCGATAAGCCGTCCCCAGAGAATGACATCCCCGAACTGACGGACTTTGCCTCGCTACAGGCGGTCTTCAACCAGGATGCCGGCCACGTGCGCCTGGTGGCCCTGCTCTCGCCTTCCTGTGGCTACTGCATCAAGGGCTACCGTTACATGCGCAAGATCCTCGACGAGGTCCCCGACGAACGCCTCAAGATGTATGTGGTCTGGGAGCCGATGCTCTCGGGCGATTCCAAACAGCTTGCTGAGCGGATGAGCCGCAAGGCCAAGGATCCTCGGATGGTCTATCAGGCGTGGGACAACGAGCGCGTCACCGGCAAGACCTGGCAAGCCTCGATGGATCTTCCCGGGATCGCCTGGGATGTGTATTTCCTCTACAGCGCGGCTACCGAATGGGGCGAAGACGGGCCGAGCCAACCAGCATACTGGCAGCATCAGGGTGCCGGTGGGCAGGAGAACTGGCTCGACTACGAAAAGCTCAAGGCGAAAATCGAGGAGATGCTTGCACAGGCAGGCTAAGTGTGGTCAAGCCGCTTAAGAGGAGAGATTTGACATGAAGCCTACCGTATCGGCCACAGGCTCTTCGATCATCGCGACGCTGCTGGTAGCCGTCAGTTCGGCCTGCTGTATCGGGCCGCTGGCCGTCGTGTTCTCTATCGTGGGCTTGAGTAGCAGCACCATGCTCGCCGTCGAGAATCTCTTCGGCCCCTACCGCCCCTACATCCTCGGCCTGACGGTGCTTTTTCTCGGCATCGGTTTCTACGCCGCGTATCGCAAGGAGCCCTGCGAGAACGGGAAGGTCTGTGCGATCCCGGCCACGCGTCGCCTCCAGCGCGTCCTCCTGTGGGCGGCGACGGGGCTGATGCTTGTCCTACTCTACTTCACCTACGTCCACCCTAACCTCGATGTGCTCTTCGGCATCTATTAATCGTGCCCTACTGACGGGCAAGCGGTGGCGCTTCGTCCTGCTCGTGCTCGGCCTGGCCGTCGGCCACGCGGCGGCGGCCCAGTCGCCGGCGGTGCCGCCCAACGGCGCAGACCTGGAATTGCTGTTTGAGGCGGAGTTGACATCATATGGCGAGGCCAAACCCTACGTCGAAAGCAGTGGCTCGTTCTATCGCGGCTTCAGCATGCGGCGGGATCTGATCGCCCAGGGCGAGGGCACCTTCGCCGGGCCGAAGATGCGCGGCACGATCACCTGGTCGAAGCTCAACCGCAAGTTTGCCGACCACACCCACACGAGCGCGCACCTGGTCGGCTTCCTGGAGATGGACGACGGTGCCGAGGTCATGTACAAGGCGCTCGGCTACGCCGTCGTCCCCAATCCGGAGCAGCCGAACCGGTGGCTCTACACAGCTACCGTGCGTTTTGAAGAGCCCGACGCCCCCTACGCGTGGCTCACCGAGGTCGTCGCGGTCTGGATCGGAGAGTTCGACGTGGAGACGGGCAACGCACGCTCGTGGGCCTACCTTCCTTCCCCAAACACGACCCTGGATAATTCGGGCAATTGACGAAGACAACTACCCCTTGTTCATGATGCGACGCCTACTTCTTCGTACAGGAATTCTCGTTCTCCTTGCCGCCTGGCTCGTCGTCGAACCAGCACGGGCGCAGCAGCAGAGCCCGCTCATTTATGATGATCCTGTCTTCGAGTGGACAGACAATCGAGACCCTGAAGCGCCGCGACCGAGCCCCAACGCGTTTGTGGGCCTGCAGATCGGCTCGACACGGGTGATGGTCGCCTACGGCAGCCCCGGCGTGAAAGAGCGGACCATCTTCGGTAGTCTGGTGTCCTACGGCAACGTCTGGCGCACGGGAGCCAACGAGGCGACCACGATCACCTTCACAGGCGACGTCCTGATTGAAGGTCACGAAGTGTCGGCGGGCACCTATAGCCTCTTCACCATACCCGGTCGGGAGGAGTGGATCGTTATCCTGAACAAGAAAAACAATCTTTGGGGCTCCCAGGATTATCTAGCGAGTGACGACGTGCTTCGGATCACCTGCACGGCGCAGGAAGCCCAAAAGCGTGAACGGCTCGCTTTCTATTTCGAGGACATCGATCCGGATGCGTTCTCGGCGTCACTGTCGCTGCACTGGGACACGGTCAAAGTGTCGTTCAAGATAGAGGAGCCCTGATAACCTCTGAGCTAGAGAGGCAACACGATGGCTAGATTTCACCTACCTGCCTCAGACGGGCACGACCGGCATGCGTACCGCCTGCGCATGATGGGGGCGTTAGCAGCCACCCTGCTGCTACTGAACCTGCTTGTCCAGTGGTGGCCCGCGTCGGAGGGTGGCTCCTTCTACACGCTCTATGCAGCCCATGAAGGGCCGAGAATCACGCTGGACGAGGTCTTGCAGACGGTGCAGGTGCGTGAGCAGAAGCCCCCGCCGGCACCGCTGACTCCTGTGGTCATTCCCCGGGACGTGCTGCTCGATGAGATGGACATCGTAGTCCCCGACAGTTTCTTGGTCTTCGAGGAGGTCGGCTTGGACCGGGAAGCTACCAGCGAGGCGACAGGCTCATTCGCCGGCACGGCCGCGGGAGGAAGCGCCCCCGGCAGCAGGCGCTTTCGCTGTAGCTGTGACGACCACTGAGACGACCATCCATCACGAACCCTGACAGCCTGTCTCGTCGCTTATGATTTTTGATAAATCAAATCGGTCGCACGGAGCTCCTGCTGACAAGAGGAGGCCCACGCTCCCCGCAGCCCTGCCGCCGGCGGTTGTAAGCCTCTGCCTGGTGCTTCTATCCGTCCTGCCGGGAAGTGCCGTCAAGGCACAGCCGTCGTCTGAGTCGTTGCAGAGTATCACAACAACCGATCTGAAACGCCACCTGTCGTTTCTTGCTTCAGACGAACTCGGTGGTCGCTATTCGTTCGCTCCGTCGGGTCCTATCACCGCACGGTATCTCGCCACGCAACTGGCGTCCTACGGGTATCGAGGAGCGGGTCCCGATAGCTCATTCTTCCAGAACGTCCCGCTCTCCCACGGCACCGTCGATCCTTCCCAAAGTCGCCTAGTCCTGACCGTCCGTGGCGTGGCTCAGCCGTTCACCTACGAATCAGACTACATGCTTGAGACGCCAGGTGAGATACCGGCGTACGTGCAGAGCGAGTTGGTCTTTGCGGGCTATGGGATCTCGTCGCCGAGGCATCACTACGACGACTATACCGGGCTCGACGTGAAAGGCAAGTTCGTGATCACCGTAAAAGGTACGCCCGAATCACTCAACGAAGTGGTGCTCGCATGGGACGAGCGCGGGAATGCGGCGGCGGCGGCACATGGCGCCAGGGGGCACATCGTCATTTCCCAGGGGCTCCTGTCCAACTATGCCGTCTACAGTGCCAGCTACGCCGAGCGCGCCTTCTACGGGTTTTCACGTCCTGCTACCACGGAGGCGCTTCAGGTCGTCCAGGCCGGCCCGGCACTCGTGAAAGCCATCGCCGACGCGCTTGGCCTAGAGGAAGATTTCCTTGTAGCCCCGGAGGGCAAGCCGCTTGCACCGAGGGCGATCCCGGCCACCGTCGAGATCACAACACGCTTTGAGGCCGAGGCGATGCCGCCGACCTACAACGTCCTGGGCATCCTCGAAGGGGCAGATCCCTCTCTCAAAGACGAATACGTGGCGTTCGGTGCCCACTACGACCATTTGCCGGCCAGCACCAACGGCCCGGTGTTCAATGGGGCAGATGACAACGCCTCGGGAACAGCCGCGATATTGGAAGTAGCTCAGGCCCTGGCAGCCGGGCCTCGGCCCGGGCGATCCACCCTCATCGTTTTCTTCACCGCTGAGGAAATCGGCCTGTACGGTTCCAAGTATTTCATCGACTATGAGCCCGTAGTGCCCCTCGGCAACTTGGTGGCCTTTCTCGATGCAGACATGGTGGGGCGGAGCCGGGAGGAAGGCGGCTCCGGGAGTCTGAATACTGATCTAACCGATCAAAACACCGTCTATCTGCTCGGCGCAGACCGGCGTTCCAGGGAGCTGTACCACCTCAGTGAGCAAGCCAACGCGGAGACGGTCCAATTGCAGCTCGACTACACGTACCAGGGGCCGCGAGGGCTGATGTTCCTCCGGTCCGACCACTATAACTTCGACCGACATGGCATCCCCGTGATCTGGTATCACACAGGTGGACCCCCAGAGTACCACAAGCCGACGGACGACGTTGAGAAGATCGATTTCGAGAAGCTCGCGCGCATCAGCCAACTCATCGTTGCTACCGGGTGGCGGGTGCTCAACCTGGACCACCGGCTCGTTGTCGATAACCCATAGCTTCAACAAAGAGGAGGCTGCCATGTCAGATAGCATTCAGCGAACAAGACCCATTGGCCGTGTGCTGAGACTACTCACGGGTGTGCTTCTGCTCTTCAGTGCGGGGCAGGTCGTGCGTCGAGCGAGCCTCGAATATATCCTCTCGAGTGCAGGCGTCGTCGTTGGGCTCTTTCTGTTTTATATGCTCGTCCATGTTCTGATTTCAAAATACCTTCCTGATATCAATCGATGGCTGGGTGCCTTGGTTGCCGTTATGCCCGTGGCCCTGGTTTTCATCCTGGGACAAGGAGGAGGATACCTTTTTGGACAAGGCGAGGGCGCAACGGGGGCGTTGGCCTTCGTCGGCCTCTCCCTTTTGATCGACGTGATACGAGCCGATGCGGGGTGTGAAGTCATGGCTTTGCCCGGCCTGCTATCCAAAAAACGCACGCATCTGGCTTGCCTGGCATTTACACCCATCGACTGGCTGGAAGAGAAATTCATTCCCTGGCACAGGATCTCAAAGATTACTGAAAATCATAGTTGATGCTTAGGCACTTGCCAGAGCCGCCCAGGTGGGCTACGTGATCATGAGTCAGTGGCTAGAAAGCTTCGCGCCATCTTGACGATAATGCACCACCTGCTACGCAGGGCCAGCAATCCTACATTCTGGCTCTCTTAAGCTCAAAGGTGCTGCCGTCAGATCCCACGACCTGAACAACATCCGTCACTTTCCGGCGCGCTCCGTGCCCCGTGATGAGGATCAGATAGTGCACAGCCTGGGCCACCATCCGGTGCTGCGCTACGCCGCCTGCCCCCTCCCGTGCCAGTTCCAATAGCCGTTGCAGGGCACGCTCGGGGTCCTCGCCGTGAACTGTGCCGCATCCGCCCGGGTGCCCTGTGATCCAGGCATCGAGCAGGTCCTTTGCAGCCCCGTCGCGCACCTCCCCGATGATGATGCGGTTAGGCGTGCAGCGCAGGCTGTACTTGACCAAGTGGCGCATCGTCACCTGGTCCGTCGTCCGGAGCCGCAGGTGATCGTTAGAGGCGCAACGCAGCTCCGGCGTGTCCTCCAGGATCAGTAGCCGCTCCGTTGGAAACTGCCGGGCGATCTCGGCTATGATTGCATTGCAGAGCGTCGTCTTGCCGCTTGCCGTGGGGCCTGCCACCATGATGTTCTTGTGCTCGGCCACGGCTTGGCAGACGAGATTACGACCCTTCTTCGTCAACACGCCCTGTTCCACGTATTCATCGAGAGGGATGATGCGGCCCGGCGGCTTGCGGATGATAAGCGACGGCCCTTCCGAAAGCGGCGGGATGAACCCCTGCAGGCGGCACTTGCCGAACGACCTCGGCAGCACGGCTTGCAATGACGGCCGCCCATCGCCTATCTCCGTGTCTAGCTACCTATCACTTTCAGAGATAGGGTTGAAAAACCACTCGTATCGGGT
>JBHHWM010000061.1:0-21408 GCA_046756545.1 Rhodothermales bacterium
GCGAGGCTCTTCTTGGTGAGGTGCCGTCGGTAGACGTACGCCCCGTTGCGTAGCCCTACATTACGCCACAACGCCTCGTTGATCGAACCGACCTCGCCGATCTGGATGAGGTAGGGCACGAGTACGTTGTTCAGCGCATACGTGGCGGTGCGCGCCGCGTTCGAGGGCATATTGGGCACGCAATAGTGGATCACGTCGTGCAGGCGAAACGTCGGGTTGGAGTGCGCCGTGGCCCGGCTCGTCTCCACACAGCCGCCCTGGTCGATGACGGCATCGACGATGACCGAACCGGCGCGCATCTCGGTCACCATGTCTTCGGTGATCAGGATGGGCGAGCGCTGGCCGTCCGCCATCATGGCCCCGATGACCACATCCGCCGAAGCCACCGCCCCCCGGATGTACTGGTTGGACGCCATCGCCGTGGTGATGCGGCGGTCGAGGTAGTGTTCGAGCGCGCGCAACGCGCCCAGGTCGGTGTCGAGCACGATGACGTGCGCGCCGAAGCCCAGCGCCGTCCGTGCCGCCCATTCGCCCACGACGCCCGCGCCGAGGATGACCACCGTGGACGGCGGCACGCCCGAGATCCCGCCGAGCATGACCCCCTTGCCCCCTTCGTCGCTCTCCAGATAGCGCGCGGCAATCTGCACTGCCAGCGACCCCATGATTTCGTGCATCATCCGCACGATGGGAAAGGTGCCGTCCGAGTCGCGCATGAACTCGAAGCCGATGCCCGTAATGCCCAGTTCCATCAAGCGATGCAGAAAGGCAGGGGTGGTGACGCCGAGGTGCAAGGCCGAAATGACCACCTGTTTTTCTTGCAACAGGTCCAGTTCGTCGCCACTGGGAGGCCCCACCTTGACGATCAACTGGCACTTGCTATACAGGTCTTCGGGAGACGCCGCGATTTCGGCACCGGCTTCGGCGTATTCATGGTCCGTAAAATGGGCCTGTGTCCCCGCCTGCGTCTCTACATACACCTCGTGCCCGTTGGCCACCAGCGCCGTGACGCCCCCCGGCGCCAGGGCCACACGCCGCTCCTCGTTCGACACCTCGCGAGGAACCCCGATGCGAAGGGTCTTATGCTGTTCGCGCAGGGGTAACGGGTGCTCCAACGTCATCAGGCCCTGCTCGATCTTCAGCCCCTGGAGCGCAGGTATCTCCATAACCAATCGTCGAAAAAAAGAGACAACAATCCTGATTGAATCTTGAAATATACGATTGGAGGGGGAATTTAGCGAAAATCATTAAAAAGGCGGGATGCCTTCGCACCCGGGGTTTCACGAAGATGCCTCGCCCAGCCATTGGTAAACGAGGATACCCGCCGCCACGGCCACGTTGAGCGACTCCGTCCCCACCCGACGCGAGGCTCCGGTGACGGCGACACGCTCATCGAGGTGGGCGCGCACATCGGGGGACAGGCCGTGGGCTTCGCTGCCCAGCACCAGCACCGACGGACGACGCGGCGCCCAGGCCGCTACCGGCGTGCCCTGCAGGTCGGCCCCGTAGCAGGCAAAGCCGTGTTGCTGCAAGCCGGCGAGGCACGCGCCCAGGTCGCCGGTCTGCGCCATGTGTACATCCCACAACCCTCCCATCGCTGCCCGAACCACCTTGGGATTGAACACATCGGCGGTCCCCGGCCCGGCCAGCACCGCGTCGGTCCCGAACCATGCCGCCGTACGGATGAGGGTACCCACGTTGCCGGGGTCTTGCACACCGTCGAGCGCGAGGATGGTGTGGAGGGTCGCCAGTTGGGCTTCTGCGAGGCGCCGAGGCCGCGCCACCGCCAGCAAACCCTGGTTCGCCTGTACGTCCGAGAGCCGGGCGACATCCTGCCCCGGCACCACGTAGACGGGGACCTCGACGGCGTTCACGAGGGCTTGCACTCGCGCGTCTTCCCATGCGGCTTCCGTGACCACCAGGTCTACGAGCGGCGCTCCTGCCGCCACGGCGGCCTCCACCGAACGCACGCCTTCGATCAGCATCTGGCCCAACCGTTCGCGGTGCTTTTTTCGAGCCAGCGAGGCAATCTCTTTCCGCCGACGGGCTGTAAGGCGATCAGGCATGGTAAAAGAATAGAGGGTGCGGGGCTTCTTGCGCTTTAGCGTTGGTCAAAGACGCCGTCTCCAGGGTCACTGACCCCCGCTATAATACACGCCTGCACCCTGTCATTCCACGAAAAATCTCCACTCGGCAGGACGGAATGCTACAGGGGACATCCTCGGTGGTATGTGTCTCAGAAAAATCCCGACCTCACATTGGGGAATTATCCCATTCCCAAACCCACCCTGCTTCCGATATATTAGGAGAGAAGTTTGATCGCACCGTAATGCGACCATTGCTTGAGAGCGGTCGACGGTTGGTAGTAAGTACCTGGTGAGGTGGGGAAGTGGTGAAGAGAATGCCAGGAAGTGTACTTCGACCGCCGACCGCTACTTTTTTTAGAAGATGCTTCGCGCGCCGATACCCATAATCGAGCATCATGATGTTTTTTCAGGAGAATATCATGCAGTCCCCCATTGAAAGACGACTCGACGCCTACCTCGCCCGGATCATCAATAAGATCCGTCACCTGCGCCAACTCGATCTCGCGCAGGAAGGCGCATGCGAAGAAGCACTGGATGAGAGCCTGGAAGTGCTCCGCTCGCTGACTATGTACCGGGGCATGCTGAAGAACGTGGGCGAACACCACTTCGCCGTTTCTAAAGGGCCGTCTAAACGAGGAGAGCGTGCGCAAGTACACCCCGCGTCTAGAAACTTCGCCGTCTCTAAAGGGTCGTCTAAACCCCCTGTCAACGAGGGATAACCGCGCTTCCCCCACGATCCTCCATCTCGGCCTATCTTCCCGGCTTCACGCTTTTCTACTCGTAGACCCTGATCGTGGCTCTTATGCGGTCGGCGTATTGATAGATATCGTCAAGCGAATCAATAGGAACCCTTTCCTCTTTTTTGTATTCGTCGAACAGGCCCAGGTATTTCTGTGTAGCGTTAAAGTGCAAGCGGCAGATAGGCTTGCGATTGTTATCATCCAGCAGAATGCCAAAATACGATTTCACGTCTCGATGCCTTACACGAGCAATGTCTACGGTTTCCCGAAGGATCGCACGCACGATGTAGAACCCTTCCATTTCCTCATCTGTTGTCACGATGCCATCATTTGCTGCGGTACTGCTTTCAAGATCAAGTACTTCTTCTTCAGTTCCTCCTTCCTCCTCCCGAAGCGCAGCGTTGAGACGATCACTGATCCGATCATTTACAAATTGATGAAGTGCTCGACGCACGATGTCCTTAAACTGCTCCCGCACAGACTGTGTATAAAGACCATCGTAGACTCGTTTCGTCAAGAATTTTACAAAATCATCAGAAGGTGCTCCCCACTGTTCGGCAAGATACACCTTAAGGGCCTTCGTATACTTTAGCTCGTGTGCAGCCGACAGAAGCTGATCCAAATCAAAGGCCGATTTGGATAGCTTTTTCAACTCATGGACGAGCAGTTCTTTGAGATCCAGCAAATCGAATTCAAGAAATGGCCGCTCATCCATCTTGTTCTTTTCTTCCAGATCAGAAAAGAACCTATACTGTATCCCGTTGGTCAGCACACCAATGCGTGCATCAGTGACCGTAAAGTAGCGAAAGAGTTGAGAGGCATGCTTGACGTTTAAATCTGCACCTGCTTGTTTACACTCGATTAGCATAATGGGCTTGCCATCGAGCATAATGGCGTAGTCGACCTTCTCTCCCTTTCTGATGCCAATGTCTGCAGTGAACTCGGGAACCACCTCGGTTGGATCAAAGACGTTATAGCCCAGTGCATTGATGAAAGGTAAGACGAGTGCGGTCTTAGTGGCTTCTTCTGTAGTAATGTGCTCTATTTGCTTTTGAGCACGAGAGGCCAAGGCTGTAATCTGGTCTGCTAAATCCATCTTCTCGGGTATGTTTTGTGAATAGATACCTTTGTCTGTCAGATGTCCCCCATATGCCTTCTTGAAACCACTTTTCCATATGCAAAGGCTGAGACAAAAATGCAGTCCACGATCATACACTTCCTGAAAAAATATACATACGAAAGACAGAAGCAATAATTGTCATCACATCACGCCATCTCGTACGCACCGACCCTCACCCCCCTCCTCTTTCCACACATCCCTGGCACCATGCCGAACGGAGCGGGTATAACGGCAACCATGTAGAACCCTCGCCCGCCCACGATCTCAACATCCGGTATGTCTTCCCCCCGCGTTTTCCAACTCTTCAACACCCTCACCCGGCGGGTAGAACCGCTGGACCTGCTCGAACCCGGACACCTTCGTTTCTACGCCTGCGGGCCGACGGTCTATTCCTACGCGCATATCGGCAACTTTCGGTCCTTTGTTACCGCCGACCTGATCCTCCGCACCGCGAAGGCCCTGGGCTGGACGACCACGTACGTCTCCAACATCACCGACGTGGGCCACCTCACCGAGGACGACTTCATGGATCCCTCCGGCGAAGATCGCATGGTGAAGGCGCTTCACTCCAAGGAAGGCGAACGCTTTGCCAACATCTGGGACCTGGCCCGCTATTATACCAACGTCCTGCTCGAAGACTGGGGCACCCTCAACCTGCTCGAACCGGACGTGCGCCCGCGCGCTACCGAACACGTCACCCAACAGATCCAGGCCGTCGAGAAGCTGCTCGAAAAAGGCCATGCCTACGAGACGCATCAGGGGATTTATTTCTCGGTCGAGAGCTTCCCGGACTACGGCAAGCTCTCGGGTAACGTCGCGTCGGATCAACTCGAACAGGGCGTCCGCGACGTGGTGGTGGATGCCGAAAAACGCAACCCGCGCGACTTCGCGCTCTGGAAGAAAGACCCCACCCACTTGATGCAGTGGTTCAGCCCGTGGGGATGGGGCTTCCCCGGCTGGCACATCGAGTGCTCCGTCATGTCGATGACCTACCTCGGCGAACAGTTCGACCTGCACAGCGGCGGCGAGGATAACGCCTTCCCCCACCACGAATGCGAGATTGCACAATCCGAGAGCCTGACCGGCAAGCCGTGGGTCCGGCACTGGGTGCATACGCGCTTCCTCCAGGTCGAGGGGGAGAAGATGGCGAAAAGCGCCGGTAACTTCTACACCGTGCGCGACCTCGTGGCCCCCGAAAGCGAAAGCGGTCGCAGCATCGATCCGCTGGCGCTGCGCCTGGCCCTGATCTCAGGCCAGTATCGCAAGCCCTACAACTTCACCTTCGACACGCTTCGGGCCAGCGCCCGGCACGTGCAGCGCTTTCGAGAAGTCGCCGAGCGGGTGGACCGGTTGGTGGCTGCTGATGCGCCCGGCCCCGACCGCGTCGGTGATCGCCTCGATGCGCTCTACACGCGCGCGCTCGACGCCATGCTCGACGACCTGAACACCCCCGAAGCCCTCGCCGCCGTCCTCGACGGCATCCGGCTCCTCAACGGCATCGGCGACAACCTCAACGGGGCCTCGGCACAACGTGCCAGGGCGTGGCTCGACCAAATCAACGCGCTCCTCGGCATCATCTATCACGACACTGGAAGCACCGCTCCCGCACCCGACGAGCACGATCCCCTCGCCGAGCAGGTCGAAGCACTTTTGGCCGAACGCGCCGCAGCCCGGCAGGCAAAGGACTTTGCCCGCGCCGACGCCATCCGCGACGAACTCGACGCGATTGGCATCGAGGTGATGGACTCGGCGGAAGGAACCACCTGGCGCAAGAAAATGCAGGTTTGAGCCGAGCGTCTTTCAAGTTCGCGGCCCGAAGGCCGAAAACAATAGAACGTGGGATGTGTTCACCTGATAGCCTCCTATCCCATCGACGCTATGCTTTCGGTCGCTCGTGGCGGCACGGCTACGAAGCCTGCCTGCCTGTTCCCGGTACTCGCCCTGATGCTGGTGTTTCCGGCATCGGGACAACTCCTCGTTACGTCTACCGACGCGACGGGCCGCACCGTGCAGACCATCGCCCCGGACCCCTCCCTGGTCCTGTCCGTCACGATGGGCGACAGCCTGGCGATCCAAGCCGCTTTTGATCCGAACGAAATCGTCCATCTCATCATCCAGTTCGAAAGCCCCCCGTACAGCCTCATCAAGGCACAACATACCGGCCCTGGAAAGGCATTTCGCCTCGCGGCGGCAGCGGCGGACATGCAGCGCGAACGCCGGCAATTTCGGGCCGACCTGGCCGCGCTTGATGGGGCCGCCAAACAGGGCGATCCGTTGAAGCCCGCCGCCACCCGCCTGCGGTTCGATTACACGACGACGTTCAACGGCATGGCGCTGACCACCCGGCGCTGGGCGACGCAGGCCATCGGTGCTTTTCCGTCCGTGCGCCAGGTGTATGTCGATGGACCGTTGCATGCGCTCAACCGGGAAAGCCACCCGGCCCTCGCTCTCGACCGCGTACGTTCCCGTCTTCAGGCTAGCGGAGCGGGGGTGACCATCGCCATCCTCGACACAGGGATCGACTACAGCCACCCCGATCTGGGCGGAGGCTTCGGCCCGGGATTCAAGGTGGCGGGGGGCTACGATTTCATCGATGACGACGCCGATCCCATGGACGAACACGGCCACGGGACGCATGTAGCCGGAATCGCCGCCGCCGACGGCACCACCGTGAGAGGCGTAGCGCCCAACGCCCGCCTCCTGGCCGTCCGCGTGTTGGACGAGCGTGGACAGGGGCGGTCTTCCGCGGCACTCGCCGGCATCGAATTCGCCGTCGATCCGGACGGCGACCCGGCCACCGACGACCACGCCGATGTTATCAACGTGAGCCTGGGCGGCCCCGGCTCGCCCACTGACCCGCTTTCTCAGGCGATCAACGCCGCCGTCGAAAGCGGCGTGGTCTGTGTCGCCGCAGCAGGTAATAAAGGCAGCTATCAGGCCATCCAATCCCCCGGGACGGCAAGCGGTGCCATCACCGTCGGCGCTTCCGATCTCGACGACAGCCTCGCGCCCTTCAGTTCCCGCGGCCCCACTGACCTGGCTTTTACCAACAAACCGGACGTAGTGGCTCCGGGCGTGGATATCCTATCGACGTTTCCCGGTAACGCGTATCGCACCCTGACGGGCACCTCGATGGCGGCCCCTCACGTAGCCGGGGCGGCGGCCCTGCTCCTCGAACAGCACCCCGATTGGAAACCGGCCCTGGTCAAGGCTGCCCTCGTGCAAAGCGCCGCCGACATCGGGCAAGACATCTGGACGCAGGGAGGGGGCCGCGTAGACACGCCTGCCGCTGCACAGCTTCCCCTGGTCGTCACACCGAGTACAATGAGCCTGGGCGTGCTCGACCTGACCCATCCCACGCACACCCACACCGAAACGCTCACCCTCCACAACCTGTCCGATCAGGTCCAGAGCTTCGACCTTTCTATCGAGGGGACCTTGCCGCCCGGCGTCGTAGCCACGCTCACGCCGAACCGCGTCACCCTGGCACCGGGGGAGCAAGGTACGGCCCTCTTCTCCGCCGTCATCAACACGGCCCAGGTGCCCTTCGCACCCATCGCACCGCCGCCGTTCGTGGGGCGCGTCCTGGTCCAATCCCCGGTGCAGTCGGTGGTCGTTCCGTTTACCTTCCTGAAGACCCCGCACCTCTCACTTACCTTCGAAGACGGCCCCCCGTTGTATTTGCTGATCCACGACGGGCAACGGTACGGCCGGCTGCTCCTGATGGATATGCTGTGGGGAGCCGATCCCGTCATCCTGCCCCTCCACGAAGGACGGTACGAAGTCATCGGCGTGTTTATTCCCCTGAATCCCGACCCTCCCCGTTTCCCCGTCACCTTCGACGTGCGGGAGCAGGTCCCGGTGTCTCATACGACGAAAGCCAACCTGACGTGGAAGCAGGGCGAGAACACCATCCTCTACCGGCTGATCGACGTCGATGGAAATACGATGGACCCCGATTACACCTTTGCCCGGCTGGTGTTCGAAGGAGAAGCCTTTACGCTGGGCGTAGGCGGCACGCTCAAGTACGATCACCTCCGCATTGAAAACGTCAGCGAGCGCTACCGGCTGAACATGGCCTTTCACACCTTCTCGCACCCGTCCGGAGCGGACTATATCATCCCGTTCTCGCTCGGCCCCGGTATCACGTCCTCCGAAAACGTACGCAACGACCCCTCGACGTTCAAGCGATCCGATTCCCGGTTCACCGTCGGGCCGGGCATTCGGGAATTGATGATCGTGCAGGGCAACTACTACACCGTGCTGACCGACTTTCCCATCCGGAGTTTCTTTTTCAGCCCGTCACTTATCGAGCACCATCGCCTCGCGCCGCCGTTTCAACGCACGGTCTATTACCGGCCGATCAGGGCACCCGGCTCGGCGTATCGCTTCCAGAGCTACCAGGTCTTCGACACGACGACGGAAGACGCACCAGTGACGACAGGCATCGCGTCGAATCAGTTGTACGAATCCGTCCTCCTCGAAATCACGCCGGACAAGGTGATCGGACGCCGCTCGCTCGATCCCGAATCGATCCTCTTCAGCGCCAACAAAACCGTCGAAGAAGTGATGGGGGTCCCTCCTCCCTACTGGATGGCCCGGTTTAGCAACGCCGAGACGGGACCGATCAACCGCTCGGGAGCGGCGATCCACCTGGAGCGCGCGCCCCTGGCTCCCCTCTTTGCCAACCCGGGCGGCGACCTGCCTCCAGGCCCGGTAGCGGTGCAGGTTTTTGCCGGAGGGCGTCTCGTCACCGACGGTGCCCTGCCCAATGAACCGTCTCCGGTAGCCCTGACGCTCCGAAATCAATCGACGCAAACGTCCTACGAAACCCGGTTTGCCTTCGACGGCTACGAGATACAGGGTGTGAAAGGACGTGCTGCCGCCCGGCTCCGGTTCCGCCTGCCCGAAACGGCTGCCTATGACGCCAATCCCCCCACCTTCGAGACCTTCCAGCTCACGTCCGACGGAGCGTTCACCAACCATTTTCTTCCTGCAACCGACCATCGGATTACGTTCACCCTCAAAGACGTTGATGCGGAGAACCGTCTCGTGCCGGTAGCTTCGGCGGCGCTGTTTTACCATCGCCTGGGCGACCTGTCCATCTGGGAGCCGCTCTCGATCTCGCGCTCCGGGGATACCTTCACCGCCACCACGCTCCCCGATCTGCTCGACGGATTCTACGCCCTCCGGGTCCTGGCTACCGACCGAAACGGGAATGCCCTTGATTACATCGCTGAGCCCGCTTTTCGATACGGCATGCGAACGCTGGAAGAAAACACGCCGCCCACCGCATTCGCTCTACTTTCCCCCCCTCGTGACACCCTCCTCGACCGCAACGCGCCGCCTGCACCGATCCGCTTCGCCTGGGAACCATCCGCCGACGCCGACGGCGACCTTCTTCGCTATACCTTCCGTCTCTCAGGCCCCGGCCTCGATACCACCCTGACCGTCGGCGATCAGACTTCGTTGAGGCTCGACCTCGCTTCCCGCCTGGACGAAGGGGCAGTATACACCTGGACGACCCACGTCGCGGACGGATTCGCCGTCATTCCGGCGACGGAATCCTTCAGCCTCCGCACCCCTGGAGTCGCTACCTCCGTAGCAGAAGCTCCCGGTATTCCCCGGGACGTGGCCCTGTTGCAAAATTTTCCGAATCCGTTTCTTCACGCAACGACCATCACGTTTGCCTTGCCGGAAAGCGGCCAGGTTCATTTGGACGTGTTCGACCTGCTGGGCCGGAAAGTGGCTGCGCTCGTCGATGGGATGCTACCGGCAGGACGGCATCGCATCGTCTGGGAGGCCGCCGACGTGCCGAGCGGCGTGTATCTGTATCGCCTGACGACGAGCCATGTCTCGCACGTACAGCGTATGATACGGATCCGATGAAAGGCGATCCGTTCTGGACTCTCCCCAGAAGTACAACCCCTCTTCTACCCCCGTGTTGATAGACATTCCCCCTTTCGATTACAGTCATTTCGAGGGCGGCCTCGTCCGCATGCTGGATCGGCTGAGGATGGAAGGTACCTTTACCGGCGACGTGGAGGCCGACGAATACCTGCGCCGGGAACCGAACGCCGCCCTGCTCGGCCTGCTCTACGACCAGCGCGTGCGAGCCGAATACGCCTTCACCGGCCCGCATCGCCTGCGCGACCGTCTCGGCCATCTCGACATGAAGCGCCTCGCGGCGATGGACCCGGAGCATCTGCGCACCCTGTTTGCCCGAAAGCCCGCCGTCCACCGCTTCACCAACAAAATGGCCGACGCCACCCACGCCGTCGCCCGCATCCTGACCGACACTTACGACGGCAACGCGGCCAATGTGTGGAACAACGACGCCAACCGCGCCATCCTCGAAAAGCGCATCCGCACCCTCCCCGGTTTCGGCGCGCAGAAAGCCGCCAAGATGCCGTACGTCCTCCACTACCTGGGCTACCGGGACTTTTCCAACCAGGGCGCTGAATGATCGGTCCCCGGCTCGGCTACAGAGCCGGAAGGTGCCGCGCGTCTTAAAACCGAACCAAAAACCCCGAAAACTCACCGGTAGCCTCGCCCCAGTGGAACGATACGTCGCGCACGTAGGCGGACGGGGGACCAAGCCGAACGGCGGCGAGCAGTTCTTCCAGGTCGCCTTGCGTCCCCTCGGCTTCCAGACTCACCGAACCGTCATACTCGTTGCGCACCCAGCCGGTCAGGCCGATCAGGCGGGCCTGCCGCCGCGTGAAATATCGAAACCCGACCCCCTGCACCCGCCCGAAGACACGGGCCGAGAGCCGCTGATGGGTGGATACGGGGGACATCATGGGCTCGCGCGTTTTGCTCGAAAATAATCGAACTCATTTGATCCGTTAAACACCGTGTCACGAAAAAGGCCCCGCTTCAATGGAAAGCGAGGCCCATGGCTTCCTTGTGTGCGTCTCAGTTGAGCAACCCGCGCTTCCGGGTCCAAGAGCGGAAGCCGTCGACGAGTTGTTCGAACGATTCGAGTTCGAAGAGGATGGGTTGCAGGTGCCACACGTCGTAGTCCTGTTCCACAATACGGTCCGGATCGAACGGATAGACCGTGACTTCATCGGACAGCGCATGGCCTACTTCTTCCTTCGAAGAAAGAATACCGGCCCCGAAGATGCGCGTCCCCTCCGCCTGACGAATCAGGCCGAACTCGACGGTGAACCAGTGGAGGCTTTCCAGCCGTAGCCGATCCGCGCCCTGGGCGTTCAGGGCCGCCTGGCCGAAGAGATGATAGAAATCGGCAAAAGCCGGGTTGGTGAGCATCGGCATGTGGCCGAACATATCGTGGAAGCAATCCGGGGCGGGGGTATAGTCCAGTTCATGGGTGCCCCGAATGTAGTCCGTCGAGGGAAAAATGCGGTTGGCCAGCAGGCCGAAGAAATCTCGTTCGTGCAACAGGCCGGGGATACGCGCGATCCGCCAGCAGGTCGCGGCTTCCATGTTGCGGCTGAGGTCGCGGAGGGCGGGAATGCGATCCGGCGTCATGCCGAGGACGTCGACGCCTTGCAGGATGGCCTCCCCGGCCCGGCCCGGTAAGAGGTTCATCTGCCGGTTGAAAAGGAAGCGCCAGTTTTCCTGATCCTGCTCCGAATAGTCGGGGTAAACGATTTCATCACCGATGGGTGGAGGGCCTTCGAGATGTTGGGGGATGCAACGGGGGTCGATTCCCTCGGCGGCTGCTTTTTCGTACGCCGAGAGCGCTTCGCTTTCAACCTCAGCCTCCTTAAAGCCGGCTACATCATTTTTGCTCATAGTGAATCCTCATGATTGCCTGGGGGCAAGAACCTGAACCTCTCCCAAAACGCGCATACCCACTCGCAGGTTGCCGTATTCCGAAGATTGGTGAGACATAAACCATTGTGCCCTTTACTCATCGAACGGCGGGCTCCGGTGCCGCAGAAGCACGGCAGCACCGACGTACCCCAAAAACGCCGCCGTGCCAAACCCCACAACGCCCGGCGTTAGCCGGAACATGCCCTCGAACAGGAACTCCGTCATCAAGGCCAGCCCGCTAAAGAGCCCTGCAAAAAGCAAGGCACCCACGAGGATGAGAGGCCAGGAATAAAACGCCTGATC
This sequence comes from Rhodothermales bacterium, assembly GCA_046756545.1. Classification (GTDB taxonomy): domain Bacteria; phylum Bacteroidota; class Rhodothermia; order Rhodothermales; family JBHHWM01; genus JBHHWM01. The sequence goes on from JBHHWM010000061.1 coordinate 12,033, forward strand.
GTCGAACATAGAAACGTCCGGGTGAGCATGACAAAAAGGGCAACGTTCACCGCATCGACTGCCCGAGCCCGGGGATCCCCTTCGGGCGAACAGCGTGCAACGACCCTCTACTAAACCGCGAGCAGCAGCAGCGTTCCGGTCCCGGCAGGCCGCACGGCATTTTGCCCTATCGTTCCGGTCCCGGAACCGGCTATCGCCTGGAAGGGCATGAATAACTCATTCCTGTACCTGGAAACACGAACGCATCCATGTTACAAAAACTCCGCTACCTCCTCCTCCAGGTTCGGAACCTGAACGATCCGATGCGGATGCAGGAAGTCGGCTGCTTTGCGCGCACCTTGCACACAGCCCCTCGGCACATTCGCGCCTTCGACCTGCTCAGCGGCCGCCCCACCCGGCAGCAATTGGGCGCGGTAGACGTGGTGCTGCTGGGCGGTAGCGGCGACTACTCCGTGGCGCAGGGCGGACCCTGGCTGGAACCGGCGCTCGACGCCATGCGCGAACTGCACGCCCGCTCCAAGCCGACGTTTGCCTCATGCTGGGGCTTCCAGGCGATGGCAAGAGCCATGGGCGGCGAGGTCGTCACCGACATGGCGCGCGCCGAACTGGGCACCCTCGCGATACATCTTACAGCCGCCGGGCGGCGCGACCCCGTCTTCGCCCCTCTCGGACCGACGTTCTACGCCCAGATGGGCCACCAGGACATCGTCACCCGCCTGCCCGACGACGCCCTGCTCCTGGCCTCCACCGACCGCGTCGAAAACCAGGCCTTTCGGTTCGCCAGAAAACCGATCTACTGCACCCAGTTCCATCCCGAGTTGGATGCTGCCTCCATGATCGAACGGCTGAGAACCTACCCGGAATACGTCGAAAAGATTGCCGGTGTGCCGCTCGACACGTTCGTGACGGAATGCACCGATACGCCCGAAACGGAAACCCTCCTGTTGCGCTTCCTCGAACAAGTAGTCGGCGTTATCGACCAGGCATAGAACCTGCTTGCCTCAGCCTTTCCAGCGCCGTAGCTTCAACGAACCTCCTGTCTGAAACCACGGATCGTTGAAGAAAAGCCTGACGAGGAACGCATCTTGAAGCAGGTCATCCCCCTCTTGCTGCTCGCCGCCGTGCTGTCCGGGTGCGCATCGAATGCACGCTTTATCCAGACCGACGAAACATACGTCGTTGCCCCCAAGCCGGAAGGCACGAATATCGTGTTCCGTCGCGATGCCATCCGACGCCAACACCGGGTGATCGGCGTCCTCGAAGCCGAGTTGGGCCGCCGGGCAAGCCGGGCCGACCTCAATGCGCTGCTCATCAAGAAAGCCCGGGAAATAGGAGCCGACGGGGTGATGCTGGTAGAATACGACGTGGACCGCCAGGTCTACTATGATCGCCATCACACCGTGGTGGGCCGCTGGAACCGCCGGCACGTGGTGCGCACCCGACGGCGGGTGGACGTGGACAAAACCGCTACGGGGGTTGCCGTCGTCTTCCAGTAGACCGTTCCACACCGGCACCGATTGGCGTTCGCCTGCTTCCTCCCTCACAGACTCAGAGAGCCATGAAATCTTCCCCCTTCCTCTTCCTCCTGGTCCTCTTTTTCGTGGGCTTTCCCGCCCATCTCCACGCCCAGGACGTGGGCCCGGCCAACGGGTCGCTCGTCATCGTAGGGGGTGGCATGCAAGATCCGGCCATCGTGCAGCGTTTCCTGGACCTGGCCGGCGGTCCGCAGGCCCCTATCGTCGTCATTCCCACGGCTGGGGGTCGCGAGCACTATGACCAGTTCTTCGGAGGACTGAAATCCTTCCGGGACCAGGGTGCTACGAACCTGACCGTACTCCACACGTCGGACCGCGACGTGGCCGATTCCGAAGCTTTCGTGCAGGCCATCCGGGAGGCGAACGGGGTGTGGTTCTCCGGCGGGCGTCAGTGGAGGCTCGCCGACGCCTACCTCGGCACGAAGACCGAAGAAGAACTGTGGAAGCTCCTGGAGCGCGGCGGCGTCATCGGAGGATCGTCCGCCGGCGCGACGATCCAGGGCTCGTACCTGGCTCGGGGCGACACCAAGACGAACACGATCATGATGGGCGACCACGAAGAGGGCTTCGGCTTCCTCAAAAACTCGGCCATCGACCAGCACCTGCTGCGTCGCAACCGGCAGTTCGACCTGATCGAGGTGATCGAGGCGCACCCGGACCTGCTCGGTATCGGCCTGGACGAAAACACGGCCATCGTGGTACGCGGTGACCGCTTCGAGGTGATCGGCGCGTCCTACGTCGTCATCTACGATCATCAGAAGATGATCGGCGAGAACGGGAAGTTCTACTTCCTCGCGCCGGGCGACCGCTTCAACCTGGCGACCCGCGAAGCCCTCAGACCGGCCCGCGAGATGCGCCCCGTCGACCGGGTCGAGGAGCGATCCTGGTCCCATCAATAAACGCTTCCGGCGGGCAACCAAAGCGCCGGGCCGCCCGTAGACGAGCCGCTTTCAGCACCACGTACCCTTACTTTTTCTACCGACCTGCGACATGATGACACCCAGATTTGGCACCTCGCTCCTCCTCTTCGGCTGGATGCTCCTCTCGTGCAACACCGCCTCCGCCCAACAACCGGCTATGGTCTACCACCTGGCCTGGGGGCCTCCAAACGCCCACTATTTCGAGATCAAGATGGAAGTCTCGGACCACGTCGGGGAAACCATCGACTTCCGGATTCCGGACTGGCGACCGGGGCGGTACGTGTTCCAGAATTATGCCCAGAACATCATCGCCTTTCAGGCCGAGGACGGCGAGGGACATGCATTGCCCGTCCGAAAAGTAAATAAGGACACCTGGCGCGTGGAGAAAGGCCAGGCTGACAACGTCTCGGTTTCTTATGAATGCTACGCCCGCCAGCTAGATGCCGGAGCCAGCTACCTGGACGATGCCGAAGCCTATCTGAACCCCATCACCTGCCTCATGAATGTGCCGGGCAGGGACCGCGAACCCGTCGCACTGACGATCCACAAGCCCGACGACTGGCGCGTGGCCACCCCGCTCGATTACGACGCCGTGCTGAACGGCTATCCGGCAAAAGACTACCACGAACTCGTGGATTCCCCCTTCCTTATCAGCCCCAGCTTTGAGCTTCTTTCTTTCGAAGAGAGCGGGGCGACCATCGAGATCGCCATTCAGGGCGAATGGGAGTACGACGAAGCACTACTCATCGAAGACCATCGCCGGATCGTCCGCGCACAGGTTGCAATGATGCAACACATCCCGTTCGACCGATACCTGTTCATGTACCACATCACCCACTTTCCGATGGGCCACGGCGTCGAGCACAAAAACTCGACCTCCATCGTGCTGGGACCGGGAGACCGCATCGTCATGCCCAACAATCCCGCCGGGCGCAGCTTTTATGCCGCTCTGCTGGGCGTGGCCTCGCACGAGTTCTTCCACCTGTGGAACGTTGAGCGCATCCGGCCCGCGTCGATGTACCCGCCGGACTACTCCGTGGCGAACTACACCACCCAGATGTGGATCTACGAGGGCGTCACGGACTATTTCTCGGACCTGTTGCTCCTGCGCGCCGGGCTCATCACCCCGGACAATTTTCTCGGCCGGATGGCCGGCACCATCCGGAGCTTTCAGACCAACCCCGGGCGCAAAGTAACCAGCATCGCGATGTCGAGCTATGATAGCTGGACCAAGCAGGGCAACGCACCGCCTCATACGTTCTACTCCTTCTACACAGCGGGCAAAATCATGGGCCTGCTGCTGGATCTGGAAGTCCGGGGGCGCACCCGGAACAGCGCCTCCCTGGACGACGTGATGCGCTACCTCTACGAAACCTATCCGGCGCAAGATCGCGGGGTGCCGGAGGATGGTTTCCAGAAAGCCCTGGAATCGATCACCGGTTCCAGCTTCCAGGATTTCTTCGATGCCTATATCTACGGCACTGAGGAGATCGACTACGCACCCTTCCTGGCCCACGCCGGACTTGTGCTCGAACGAAGCGTGAATCCGCAGTTATCACCCGTCACGCTGGGTATCGGCACCGACGACAATACGATCACCACCGTCTTTCCCGAATCCGGAGCCTTCCGGGCCGGGCTCGACATCGACGACGTGCTGCTGAAGATCGACACGACCGAGGTGCAGGAAAGCAACATCGGCACCATCCTGCAATCCTACGCGCCGGGCGACGACGTCGAGGTGACCGTCAGGCGTCGGGGGCACGAACGCACCTTCACCGTGACCCTGGACGCTCGCGAGCCGAACATCTATCGTCTCTCGCCGATGGAGACGATCACGCCGTTGCAGGACAGCATCCGTGCCGACTGGTTGCGCCAGTAACGGCCATTGCTCTCACCGGCATCTTTTTAATCCGCCGATACGTTGATACAAGGCGCGTTCACACACCATCCCGTTCTCCCGCCTTGAAAAACATCCTTCATCGCTTCCACAAGCACTTCTATCGACCGAACGGCCAGGCCACGGCGGCACCGGCGGTTGATATCTCGACGGAGATCGAGGCCGTCCGGCGCGCCGAAGCCGACCGGGACCTGGATCCGGGTAAGCGCATCCACGGATTCCGCTACCGGGGCCTCGAACTCCGTCTGGACCGAGACGTGACGGGCATGTACCGTGTGACGGTCAACGAGGGCAGAGAACGCCGGTACAGCTTCACCATTGTGTGTGAGCAAGGCGACTACGAGGCGCTCCACGCCGGATATGACGAGATCACACACTTCCTCGACGGCGACCGCCGCGTGGTCAATATGCCGAATCACGCCCGATTGAAGGGACACTACTACGGCCACTGAGGGCATACGCATCGTGGACTTTCGCGTCTTTTGCCTTACCGAGCAGGGGCCTTTCCAACCGAAAGCTCTACAGATTCCCATCGTTGGAGCGCGCGTGGCAATGCCCTGAAATCGTGAATGGTCTGGTGCATGTCCCCCTCCCGCACCTCGTCGGAATGTTCATTCAACCAGATGCTCCGCAGGCCCGCCCGGTTTGCTCCCAGGACGTCGGTCTCAAAATGGTCGCCTACCATGATGAGGCACTCCGGCCCCAGACCCAGGTCGTCCTTGATGAACGCGAAAAACTTCTGCGACGGCTTCCTGTGACCGATCTTCCGGTAGCAATAGATCCTGTCGAGGAACCGGTTTAACCCTCCTCGATGCAGCGCCGCCCGGATTTCTTCCTCGTCAGAATCGGCTGCGTTGGTGGCAAGGGCCAGCTTCCACCGGCCACACAGCCCGGCCAGTACCTCTCGGGCGTGCGGGATCGTCTCGACCGTGGGCCAGGAAGCCATCGGGCCGGTGTACTCAGGAAAATCGCGCATGAGCGTGTCGCCCCAGTCGAAGAGGAGGTACCGTATTGTTCTCGACCCGTTAGTCATAGCATCTCCCGCCGCTACCCCGACAAAGGGTGTGAGGCGTTAAAAAAAGGCATTACAGGTGCTTTTCGACGAGGTATCGATTAAAGATAACCCCGTTGCGATCCACCGTTTCCATCCCGGAGAGGATGAATCCAAACTTCAGAAAAAGAGGATAACTGAACTCGCTGGCTTCCGACCGCAAAATACGAATGCCCCGCTTCACGGCCTGATCGAGCGCCGTAGCCAGGAGCTTCGACCCGATGCCCTGCCTCGTACAATCACTTCGCACGTAGAGGGAGGCGATATGGCCGCTGTCCGAGAGGCCGCAAAAACCCAGCACCCCGGACTCATCCTCCGCAACGTAGGTGATGGATTCAAGAATAAACCGGCAAAACGTATCCTTCCGGGCAAAAGAGGCCCACGAGGCAACCTGAGCTTCGGAATACTGTTCCGGGCCGATGGCGTTCACCGAGCCGGCATACAGGTCGGCCAGAACGGGAAGGTCGGCTTCCGTGGCTATTCTGATGTGCATCGTCGGATGTAATCCGGGTCGGCTCGATGCTTCACGATGAAGAGCTAGCGATCCCCTTCCGCCTTCTGTTCGAGGAGCCAATCGACCAGGACTTGCAACTCCTCATCGCTCCCCTTGAACGGCTTGGTATGCGATTTACCCTCTCTGTCGCCTGCTTTTTTCAGGTACTTCATCATCGGTTTCGCCTTCAACCTGTCGCCAATGCCTTCCAGGTCCGGACCTTTCTCCTGCTCCGACTTCGTTTTAGCTTCGATTCCGGCGGTCGATACCGCGTGGCACTGGTCGCACCCTTGCTCCGCAAAAACGGTCTTACCGTCCTTGTCTTGAGCAGACGCCACGGTCGTAAAGCAACAGAAGGAGATCGCCAATCCCACAAGAGCGGCCGGAATGGTCGTGTTTTTCATGCTGCACCTCCAGTTTTTTTCTGCGACGGCACCGAGTCCCTCTCTTCGAACACACGCATCCAGTATACGAAAAAGTACCGGCCTGCGCCTACGTCACCACCCCGGCGATGAGGAAGGCAACAAACGAGATCCCCGCCAGAAGCAGCGTGTAGGGAAGCTGCGTGTTGATGTGATCGACGTGGTCGCAGGCGGCAGACATCGACGAGATGATCGACGTGTCGGAGAGCGGGGAGGCGTGATCTCCGTAGACGCCGCCCGAGAGCACCGCCCCCAGCATCAACGGCATCGATATGCCCAGCCCCTCGGCCAGCGGCAGCGCCATCGGAAACAGGATCGCGAAGGCCGTCCACGACGATCCGAGCGTGAACGACACGAAGCACGTCACCAGAAACACCAGGGCCGGAAGCCACCAGGCGGGCACCCCTTCGCCGATGAGCCCGACGACGTACGGCCCCATCCCCAGTTCGCGCGAGATCTGCCCGAGCGCAAAGGCGAAGACGAGCAGCGCAACGACCGCCACCAGGCCCGCCGCTCCTCGTAGCACCCATTCGGTCGATTGCAAGAGGGACATAACAGGCTTGCCGCCGCGCAGCGGGCGCGGAATCAGGTAGAGCAGCATCGCCACCCCGATGGCCGCCCCTACGGCCCACAGCACCGACGTCGAGCCGCTGGCTCCGGCCATCAGGTCCCAGAAGCCTGCCGTCTCCTGGCTCGCTGCTTCGAGGCTGCTCTTCCCCGTCACGTACAGGCCCACGAAGATCATCGCCACCATCACAAAGATCGGGATGAGCAGGTCGCGCGCACGATGGTTTGAATCGATGATCGGCTTGATGTCGGCCACTTCCTCGGCAATCATCGGAACCGCACCGGGACGGGATACCTGGCCGGTCTCGGCGGCGCGCTGCTCGGCCCGTTTCATCGACCCGAAGCGCCACCCGGTGAGGGCCAGCACGAGCGAGAAACCGATGGCGAGGAGGCTGTAGAAGTTGAACAGCAACGACCCGGCCAGCAACCCGACGGCACCTGCCGTGATGCCCTGCGCCGCCAGCAGGCCCAGCACAAACGCGCCCCAGCCGTTGAGCGGGATCGACATGCAGACGGGCGCGCTGGTGGCGTCGCAGTAGTAGGCCAGCTTCTCGCGCGGCAGGTTCAGCCTGTCGAAAAAAGGACGACTCAGCGTGCCCACCGTCAGCGACGTAATGCTCGACTCAACGAAGATCAGCATGCCGACGGCCCAGGCCATCAGTTCGGCACCCCGGCGCGTATTGCCCCAGCCGCGCCGCTGCACCCACGCGATAAACCCGGCCACGCCGCCCGAAGCCTGCACCAGCGCGATGAGCCCGCCGACCAGAATGCTGAAGAGGATGATCCGCGTGTTGCCGGCGTCCTGAAAGACGGCGACGAGCTGGTCGGCCAAACCACGCAGGCCCAGGATCGGGTTCCACCCGGCGAGAATCGTCGTGCCGATCCACAGGCCGAGAAACAGCGAGAGATACACCTGCCGGGTCCACAACGCCAGCACGATGGCAACGATGGGCGGCAACAGAACAACCCAGTCCATGTCGGATTTCAGATTGGGGATCGCAGTTTTTGGATGGCCCAAGAAAACGAAAAGAATCCAGAATCTAAAATCCGTCCTCCAAAATCTACCCCGGCGCGTTGCCCGGCTTCCACTTGACGTTGCACCCCATCGACGGAACCTGTTCCCCGGTCACCACTCCGGTGCCGAGCAGTTGGTCGAGAGCCCGGCGCAGATCGCGTCCCGTGGCTGTGCCTCGTCCGGGGCGCGTCTCATCGAAGCGTCCGCGATAGACCAGACGCCGATGCTGATCATAGACAAAAAAATCCGGCGTACAGAGCGCTCCATAGGCCCCGGCCACGGCCTGCGACTCGTCGAAGAGGTACGGAAACGGATAGGCTTTTTGCTGTGCCCGCCGGGCCATGTTGTCGAACGAGTCATCGGGATACTGTACCGTATCGTTGGCGTTGATGCCGACGAAGGCCACGCCCCGTTCCCGATACGCGCGCGCCACATCGATCAGGGCGTCTTCCACGTGAATCACGTACGGACAATGGTTGCACATAAAGACGACGACCAGTGCTTCAGCGCCGGCATAATCGTCCAGGCGGCGGGTTGGGCGTTCGATACCGTCCACCTGCGGATTCGCTATCGGCAACTCGAAGGCTGGAGCTTCGGTGCCCAAAGTGATCATCTGAGAATACGTTAGCGCCATGTCCAAGCAAGATGATGGGTGGAATCTGTCAGCTACCACGCGCCAAGCGCATCCACAAGATACCACCCGCCCTGCATCGATTGAAGACGGCCCCGCTTTAATCTTCGAGCCCGACTCGTTTCAGGTTTCCGTCTGGATGAGGGAGCCTCGAATCTGGTCGAAAGGACAAACGACCGTCGAGGCGATGTTGGCCAGGTGCGAGCTGACCCGGCTCATGGTGCGAGCAGCAAGGGCGTACACCACCCCTTCGTTGGGTGTTATTTCCCGAAGATCAGCAAGCTGCTGGAGGTAGGTAGCGAGGCCGTTCTTGGTCTGCTCGTGCTCCCGCATCAATTGCCGCGCCATCAAGGCATCCCCCTCGACGAAGCCCTGCCGGGTGAGATCAAACATTTGCAAGATACGATCCCGCGCATGCCGCAGGGGCTCGACGAGGGCCCCCATGCGCGGTTTGTGCGCCAAATCCGCCGTCCGTACCAGCGTCTTGGTCAGGTCGCCGATGCGCTCGGCCTCGTGCACGATGCTGATAATCTTGAGACTCAGAATCAACTCCCGGTTCGGATCGACGCTGAGATGTTCGAGCACGGCGCGGCGGACCGCCTGTTCACACTCGTCGATGTTATCATCCTGAGCAATGAGGTCAACGTCGAGAATCTCATTGTCGAGCAAGTGCGCAGCGGCGTTGGCAAACATCCCGTGGCCGATATCAAGCATGGCCTTGATGTTATCGACGGCTTGCTCGACCAGGCGAGGCTGCTCTCCTGTAAAAAAATTGAAGAAACCCATAGGGCCAATACCATTCAAATAAGGAAAATGAGGTGGTCTGTTCTGACGTAAGTTCGTGT
>JBHHWM010000062.1:0-21356 GCA_046756545.1 Rhodothermales bacterium
TCATCGTCGAGGTTGTCATCATCGTCGATGGGGCCGAGTGAGGAGAGCATCGAGCCCATGATGTCGTTGTAGGTGGCTCCCTGTTCGCTGCTCAGCAGGTCCTTGCCTACGAGCGAATGGTGGTGCAGAGCTTCCAGCACGAACTCCATCGTCGAGGCCGTCTCGGACGGCGTGGTGGCCTTGGCATGTTTTTTTACCAGGCTGTGGAGGCCGTCTACCTGGTCGAGGCGCTGCGCGAAATCTGTGAAGGGGAGATCGGGCTGGAGCGTGATCGTGTTGTTCTGCGCGAACCAGGCGAGCACTTTCTGGTACGGTGCGCGGCCTTCCCGTTTATCCGAAGGGTCGGGGAAGTGCCGGGTAAAGATGGTTTTGACGGCCCGGCCGATGAGCAGGCGCGCGACGTTCTGCGGCCCCTCTTGCTCGCCTTCGTAGACGAGTTCGACCTTGCCCGTGATGGCCGGTTCGACGAAGTGCAGGTCCGTTATCCGCACGGTCGTTTCGGCTTCGCCGTTGAGGAGCGCCCGGCGCTCGGCCGCCGAGATCAGGTCTTCGAAGGCGGCCCGTGTCATCCGCGCCGACACCCCCGACCGCTGATCCACGTATTCGCTTTGTCGTGCTTCGAAGGCGATCTGTTCTATGATTTCCCGGAAGTAGTACGGGACCTGCACCCGCGGGCTCTCGATGCTGTCCATGCGGTGCTGCCAGGCCTCCTGATCGGTGATCTCGATGCCGACCTCGATGGTCTTCGGGTAGTGCGTGATGATCTGGCTGTCGATGCGGTCTTTGAGCGGTGTGATGATGTTGCCCCGGTTGGTGTAGTCTTCGGGGTTGGCCGAAAAGACCATCATCACATCGAGGGGAAAGCGGATGTTGAAGCCGCGAATCTGGATGTCTTGCTCCTCCATGATGTTGAGCAGGCCGACCTGGATGCGCGGCTGCAAATCCGGCAGTTCGTTAATGGCGAAGATGCCCCGGTTGGTTCGCGGGATAATGCCGAAGTGGATGACTTCTTCATCGGCGTAGGTCAGCCGCCGGCTGGCCGCCTTGATGGGGTCGATGTCGCCGATGAGGTCGGCGATGGAGGTGTCGGGGGTGGCGAGCTTTTCGCCGTAGCGTTCGTCGCGGTGGATCCAGTCGATGGGTGTTTCGTCGCCGCATTCGTCGATCAGGTCGCGGGCGTGTTTCGAGATCGGCGCGAACGGGTTGTCGTTGATTTCGCTTCCGGCGACGATGGGGATGAATTCGTCGAGCAGGGCGGGGAGCATGCGGATGATGCGGCTCTTGGCCTGTCCTCGCAGGCCCAGCAGGATCATGTCGTGTCGTCCCAGGAGGGCATTCTGGATCTGGGGCAAGACCGTGCGTTCATAGCCGATGATGCCGGGGAAGATGTTCTCGCCGCGCTTCAGCTTGCAGATCAGGTTCTTGCGCAGTTCGTCTTTGACGGGGAGTACCTGATAGCTGGACGCCTTGAGGTGGCCCAGCGTGTGTAGATCGGTCAGCTTCGTACGCATACCACAGGAGGCTCTTGAGAAATGGGAGCTTGTAGCACGCGAGGCATGGGAGCCGGTTCCCGTGCCCGACGTTCACAGCACGTTCCTTACCTTCGTGGTCACCTCCGGCCAATAGACGTTGAACAGGCGCGATGAAATCCCTGATGAAGCTTTGGGTGAAGCACTGGGAGCGGGCACGGATGCGTCGGGCAGTCCTACCGTACGGGCTTCCCGAAAAGTAGTATATTGGCAGGGTGCGGCACAAACTGGAGAAAGCTCCTGAGGCCGTCCGGGCGTCCCCGATCCACTCATCAGAACGGAGCGTGTTGCCATGGCTAAACTTAATGACGAGCGCATACAAGCTGCGTTTCAACCCTATCTCCAGGAAGGAGAAGAACTTCGGTATTGGGCCTTCGGGGTGAAGCAGCCTAATATCTTTCTGCTCATCCTCCTCATCGCGCTCGCTATTTTGCCGGGTATTATCGCCGTCTTTCTCCTTACAAAGAATTATCTCATCGGCCTCACAGACCGGCGCTTTTTGGTGCTTCAGATTAAAGGCACGAGTAAGGCAACGGTAAAACAGATCACGGAATACGGCCTCGACGAAGTGCGCGGGATGAAGGTAAAAACATCGACGGGCGGCCTTTTTACGCACATTCGCATCGATGATGCGGCCAAGCCTTTCGTGGCCAAGTTTCACCGCGCCTTTTCGAAGAATAACCGGCCCCATGCGATGGCTATCGGTGAAGCCATCACCCCGACCGGTGATCGTTGATCCCCTTGCGCTTGAGCAACGGAACACATGGCGTCAACCTGTCCCTTCTGCGATGCGGAGGTTCGCGAGACGGTCTGCCCCTCGTGTGGCCGTGACCCTGCGGCTACGCGGCGCATCTGCGCGCAGTGCGGCAAAATGACTCCTTCCTCGGAGGCCGTTTGCTGTCATTGCGGTCGCGCGTTTCAGAGCGATCTCCGGTGGAAGATTCCCGTCATTATCGTCCTCTTTGTAGTCGCTCTTATACTGTCCATTCTCATTCAAATTTGGGCTGCGTAGCTCATGTTACAGCTAATGCCGCTTGTGGGGGCTGAGCGGGTGTTTGGCAGCCTGCAGGATGTGTGAAGTGAAAACCCGTAGATGCAACCATTCGACCGTTTTGCTCCTCGCGTGCCTCGCAGGTGGTCTCATTGCTGGTTGCGCGGCTCCGGAGGTAGATGAGCGATTCCTGGAAAGGGAGTATACAAGCCCTGCCGGCAAGACGCTCCCGTATCGTCTTTTCATTCCAGGAGGATATGATTCGAGAACGTCCTACCCGTTGATCATGTTTTTGCATGGCGGGCGGGGGGCTGGAACCGACAACATCAGCCATATCTCGGGAAGCAACTGGAGCGGTTCGCACGTGTGGATACAGGATGAGATGCAGGCCGAACATCCTGCCTTTGTGGTAGCGCCACAGCTTTCGGGGTGGCATAGGTGGGATAAACCGATGACCGATGAGCTTTCACCCTATGGGCAGCTTGCCGTAGAACTCATTGAGCATCTACAGACCATCTATCCGATAGACCCGGATCGCGTCTACTTAACGGGGCAATCCAGGGGCGGGTGGGGTGTTTGGGATTTGATCGGCAAGCGCTCAGACCTGTTTGCTGCTGCCATCCCGGTGTGCGGGGGCGGAGATCCAACAGGCGTCTCGTCGATGCGAGATATTGCGGTTTGGGTCTTTCATGGAGCCCGAGATCACGAGGTGAAAGTGGAACGGTCGCGGGAAATGGTGGAAGCGTTCAGATCGGTCGGCGGCGACATCAAGTATAGTGAGTATCGTTTTTCGGGCCATGCAATCTGGGATCGGGCCTATAAAGAGACAGCCTTGTAGAATGGGTGTTTTCCCAGCGAAAACGGCGTTGAACGGTTTCGGTATTGTGGGAAAAACCGCACGTCGGCCCGTCAATGCACGCTGGCTGTGGGTGCGCCGATTTTCCCCGCTTTCAAGGCTGGTGTCTTCATGCTATCTTTGAGCATCGAAGTGCCCCACGGCGCGTATGTTTACCCGGTAGCCCTCCGTAATCTTCTGGCTAACATTTACATGCTCAAGCAGATCTTCAGAGTACTCGCAAGCATGGTTGTGGTCGTCGGTCTTCTCTTGCTCGTGAAAACCCTCTACCACGGATTCACCGGGACGCTGTCTGATCAGCTCTTTCCCCAATCCGATGGGGCCTTGATCTGGAGTGTTTATGCGCTGGGTCTCAGCCTGCCGGTGCCCCTCCACGTGATCTTTGTAGGGCTGATCGTACAGAAGCGATGGCTCTCGCCTCGCTGGGCTACCTTTGCCTGGATAGGCGTTGCTGCGTCGGGGTGTTGGCTCGGGGTGGCCCTGGGCATCAAGCTGTTGGTTCTGGGGTAACTCCAGTATGGTCGATACCGGGCTCAAGCGGACGCTTAAGGTCGGAGGATAGCGTAAGGGCGCTCGCTGTCTCAGGCATGAACAAGAACTGGGACGAACAACGTATGATGGAACCTCGGATTGAAAAACTAAATGAAGCTGTCGTAGCAGCAGGATCCATCCTCAGGCATTACTTCGGGAAACAAATACAACCTGTTCATAAATCAACAAACGCAGACTACCGCACCAAAGCCGACGTAGAAACGGAGCGCGCCATCATCGCGGCCATAGAAAAGCATTTTCCTGACTACAATATCTTTGCCGAAGAACATGGCGAGATACGAAAAGATTCTGCCTACACCTTTGTGATGGATCCCCTCGACGGCACCAATAATTTTGTGCTCGGCATTCCTGCCTTCACCTCTAGCGTGGCCCTGATGAAAGAGGAGGAGGTCCGGTATGGTATCATTCATCATCCCGTGACGGGAGACACCTATTTTGCAGTAAAAGGGAAGGGGGCTTTTCTCAATGGAGAACGCATCTCCGTGAACACCGAGGATCGCGAGCAAAACATCACGGTTTCTTACTACTGTGATTACACGGCACCCAGACATCGTGTGGTCGAATACAAAACCGCTTTGCTGAATCTGCGCATCAAACGCTATTTGGATCTTTGGTCGCCGGCGTTTTGCTACTGTGCCCTGGCATGCGGTAGGCTCGAAGCTATTCTTAACGACGGGATCGAATTATATGATTATGCTGCCGGAAAGCTCATAGCCGTAGAAGCGGGAGCCCGGGTTACCAATTTTTTGGGTGAGGATAGCGGAGGCGATAGGAATAACGTGTTTCTCATCACCAATGGGACACGGATTCACGATTATCTTGTCGATAGGGTGACGCGTCCGTTGGCAGGCCTTTAGGTAGAGGAGGAGTACGTGATGTACTGCTGCCGGATACAGAGAATAGGAGGCTACAAGGAAGAAGGGAAAGCGAATGAAATTTGAGGTAGACAGAGACCTGTTTCCGTTTGAGAACCATTTTCTGAAGACCGACTCCGGGGAGGAAATACACTACGTCGATGAAGGGCAGGGGGTGGTAGTGCTAATGCTTCACGGCAATCCTACATGGTCCTTCCTGTACCGAAAAATGATTCTGCGGATGAGAGAGCATTTCCGCTGCATCGCGCCGGATTATCCGGGCTTTGGCCTGTCCACCGCCCCGAAAGGGTATGACTTTCTGCCCGGTACACACACTGAGGTTCTGGCCCGCTTGATCGAGAACCTTGGACTCACGGACTTCATCCTGGTCGTGCAGGATTGGGGCGGTCCTATCGGGCTGGCCCTGGCGGAGCGGTTCCCGGAGCGGGTGCGTGGTATGGTCATCGGCAACACGTGGGCATGGCCTCTGAAAGGTAGACTCAGGATCGAAGGTTTCAGTTGGCTGATGGGCGGTCCGATAGGCCGGTGGATGGCGCGCTCGTTTAACGGAGTGTGGCGGGTGTTCATGAAGGAAGGGTTTGTCAACCGGCCCAGCGACTGGGAAATGGCCATGTACGAAGCGCCGTTTCGGGACCGGGCAAATCGCATCCAGACCGCCATCTTCCCGCGCCAGCTAGTCAAGGCTTACGAGTTTGAGGCAGAGGTTGAGGCGGGACTGGAAGCGTTGGCCGAGAAGCCGGTACTGTTCCTATGGGGAACCAATGACTTCGCCTTCCAGGAGCCGGAACTGGAGCGTTTCAAAGCCCTCTTTCCCAATCACCTCTACCATCCCCTCGAAGCCAGTCACTTCTGGCAGGACGACCAGGGGGAGGTCGCCTCGGATTACATCATCGACTGGGCGCGGCAGAGTGATTGGCTCTGACCGTGCGGAGCACAAGGCGTGCAGTGAATGTCTGGCGAATCGTATCTCTCGTGGTTAATACGCGCTTGTATCTGACGATACTACAAGATCGACGGACGAAATTTCGTGGTACATGGAGCTTCGACGTCGGTACCTACCCGGCTTTTTGGTCTTGATCCCAGAAGTATTCGCTAGAGGGCATACGCGACAATGACAAGACACACACCTGTTTATTTGCATACCCACAAGAGCAACGGATCGAATAAGGAGACTACGAATCAGCGTGTATCCGGATCGTCTGCCGCCGATACGGATCGCAACAACACGACAGCGGCTCGGGTCACAGACACGTCGGTGTTGCAGCTTGGATACGTCAACCTCGATGGCAACGCGCGCGATAATGCTTCCTGTAGTGTGATCGTGGGGGCTGAACACAAGAATCACTTCCGCCGCGACGTGTATGTGGGCATCCGCGACAGGGAGCAACAGATCGAATTCCTGGGTCGCGTTGTCGCCGGGCCCTTTTACGCACCGGATGAGGGGCATCAAGGGGCGGCTGTACCGCATGCGCCGGCTCCGGACGCCGACCGGAAGCCGCGCTATCACCTGTATGGAACGATTGAGATCCTCGGCCAGCTTGTCAAAGGCGAGCGGGTGGTACCCACGCTTACGCGTCCGAGGCCCTATGCCGAAATCTACATCTTCCCCGATCATCGCCTGCATCATTTTCTGGGGATTGAGGGCGATGTCTACCTGGGGCATTTGTCGGGGCATGCCAGCGCCAGGGTTCACGCCCAGAGTACCAACGCCAATTTCCTGCCGCGCAACGTGGGCATCTTTGGCACTGTTGGGTCGGGTAAATCAAACACCGCCCAGGTGCTTACCGAGGAAGCCATCGCCGCCGGGTGGGCCGTGGTGCTCGTCGATGTGGAAGGGGAGTATGTGCGTATGAACGAGCCCACCGATGTCCCCGGTCTTGTCCAGGTCCTCCATCATAATTATCAGCTCCAGCCCAAGGGGATCGAGGATTTCCGTGTGTATGTTCCCAGTTCCGGCAGGTCGGCAGCGGCGTCGCCCCTTCCGTTCAAAGTGCCGATTTCTGCGCTCTACCCGGAGGTCGTTGCCGATATCCTGGAGTTTACGGAAGCCGAGGTACGGGTGTATGGGATGGTCACGGCGCAGGCGGCCCGTATCCATTCCTCCGATACGCTCACGCCGGGTCAAACGCCGCGACCGTACAACCTGCAACACCTGATCGACGGGTTGATCGAAGGCCCCAGCATGAGCGGACAGGCCACAGTGCGTCTGCTTCCGCTAGCCAATGCGCAAGACATCTCCACGGCCGGCGTCCTTCGGTCGAAGCTGCTCCATCTGGGCCGGTCGAATATGCTCGATGGGAAGGAAACCACCGGGGTTCCGGAGCTTCCCGTAGACGACTTGCTCGTCGGAGGACGCCTCTCCGTACTCGACGTATCGGAGACGGACGACCGTAGCCGAAATATTGCGATTGCGTATCTTCTCCAGGAGTTGTTCAAGCGCGTCATCGAGACGCCCAAAGGAGCCTTGACGGCCTCTGGAAAACCCAGGCCGCCCCTGCTGGTCGTCATCGAAGAGGTGCACACGTTTGTGTCGCGGACGGCAGCGCCCAAGATGAGGGCCTTGCTGGACAACCTTCAGACCATCAGCCGCCGGGGCCGAAAGCGGTGGATGTCGTTGGCCCTCGTGTCTCAGCAGCCGAACCATGTGCCGAATGAGATCTTCGAGTTAGCGAACACGCGCTTTATCCACCAGATTAAATCTCCATTCAACCTGGATCCCGTCAAGCAAACGACGGCGGGCGTGGATGAGACCCTGTGGTCGACGATTCCGGCGATGGGGCCGGGGCAGTGTCTCTTGGCCGGGGCGGCGTATAAACACCCGTTGTTCGTCAATATCCGGCCCTCTCAGTCGTGCCGCTTGCTCGCTACGTGAGGGTCGGCGCGAAGATGGTAGGCGGGCATGGGTTGTTGGAAACCTGTAGGATTCTTTAGTTGCAAGGGCCTCGTCAAGAACACAGCATACGTTGAGACCCATGCCCCACAAGGAAGAGGGAAACGCGATACTCTGGGATTTCGATGGGACCCTCGTCGATACGCGGCGAAAAAACCTGAACGTTACCCGAGCCATCGTTGAAGCCGTTACCGGAAGACGATCCGATACCATCGAGGCCCTGACATCACTCGCAACCTATGCCGGGGCGATTGCACGGGCTACCAACTGGCGCGACCTCTACGCGGATGCGTTCGGATTGACGGGACCGGACATCGATGCTGCCGGACGGCTTTGGACGGAGTATCAACTACGAGATGCGACGGCTACCCCTGTTTTTGATGGGATTGCAGAGGTCCTGGATGGGCTCCATCAATGGCCGCATGGTATCGTCTCGCAAAATGGAAAAGCGAACATCAAGGCGATCCTGGAAGCCGGGGATCTGGCGCACTACTTTGGCGCTATTGTCGGCTATGAGGAGGTGGAGTTCGGCAAACAGAAGCCGGCCCCGGAGGGCCTGTTTCGCTGTTTGCAGGTATTGACACACCTGAAACCGGGATACGTTTTTTATATCGGTGACCACGAGACGGATACGTTGAGCGCGGCAAGGGCCAAAGAAGTGGTAAAGCAGGGGGATGTGGCTATAGAATTCATCAGTATTGGTGCCTTGTACGGTGCGACCGTATCGGATCCTTCATGGGAGGTGATGCCGGATTATATCGCCCGTGAGCCTATGGATATTGTCGACATTGTAGAGTGTTGTATGACGCGGTGAGCTGAAGAATACGGCCGCTTCTCGCCTTGCGCCTGAGGGTGCCCGCCGCGATTTAAAGCGCGTTCTTTGATGCCTCGCGGCACATCTGTTTGCCGTTTACCCCATTGGAAAGCGACGTCCAGCGTTTTAGCACCGTTTCTATTATGTCTCGCCGGACGGGTTTGGTGATGTAATCGACCATTCCGGCTGCCCGGCATGCTTCTCTGTCTTCCGGCCGGGCGTTGGCCGTCATGGCGATGATGAACGGACGCTTTTCCTTCGAATACCGGGAGACAATGCGGCGGGTTGTTTCCAGGCCGTCCATGTCCGGCATCTGCACGTCCATCAGCACCACGTCGTAGCACCGTTGCTCCAGGGCTTCGAGGACTTCCACGCCGTTGGCGGCCACGTCGGCGCGATAGCCCAACCGTTCAAGAATACGGACGGCTACCTTCTGGTTCACCATGTTGTCTTCGGCCAGCAGGATGCGAACCGAAGAAAGAGAGGGCCTTGGGGTTGGAGCAATCGAGGGGGTCGGCTGCGGAGCGGGCGGTTGAGGCTCCCGCGTCAGTGTTTGTACCAGCGCGTTGTAGAGTTGGTGCGGTTTGATCGGCTTGGTCAACGAGACCGCGATGGGGGAGGGCGTGTGTTCGCGGTGCCGGCCCAGGGCACTCAACAGGAACAGCGGAATCGACCGGGAGGCGATGGCCCCGGCCAGGTCGTCCATACCGGGCACGTGTCCATCTACGAGGGCCACGTCCACGGGTTCGCCCTGTTCGAGCCGGGCTACGGCCTCTTTTCCCGACGCCGTGACCGTCGCGTGCATGCCCCACGACTCCGCCTGTCGCCTCAGCAACTCCCTGCTGGTGGCGCTAGGGTCCACGATCAGCATCCGTTTGCCGGCAAACAAGGGGGGGGAATCTCGCCAGGGACACGGTGGTTGCCCGGCAGGAGCCGTGGTCGCTATCGTGCAGTAGAACGTCGATCCTACGCCCACCTCGCTTTCCACGCGCAAGCTGCCGCCCAGCATCTCGGTTAGCTGTTTGCTGATGGCCAGCCCCAGCCCCGTTCCTCCATACTTGCGGCTGGTGGAGGTGTCCACCTGGCTAAACGACTGGTACAGGCGATCCATGCGATCCTGGGGAATACCGATGCCGGTATCCCGTACGGCAAACTCCAGTTCGTAGTGATGATCGGGGCGTTGCTTCGCGGATACCCGAACGACAATTTCGCCTTCGTGGGTGAACTTGATGGCATTCCCCAGCAGGTTGACGAGGATCTGGCGCAGGCGCGTTACGTCGCTGATGATGGCCGAGGGAACGTCGTCTTCGATGAAATAGAAGAGGTCGAGTCCTTTCTCCGTCGCTTCTGCCGTGACGAGGTCAAGGGCTTCTTCGACGCAGGCATGCAGTTCAAACGACTGTTTTTCCAGCTCCAGTTTACGTGCTTCAATTTTCGAGAAGTCGAGAATATCATTGATAATCGCGAGCAGCGTATTGCCGCTCGTGCGGATGACCTCGACGTATTCGCGCTGTTGAGGAGGTAGGGGGGTTTCCAGCAGCAGGCTGGTCATCCCGATGACGCCGTTCATGGGCGTGCGGATTTCATGGCTCATGTTGGCCAGGAACTCGCTTTTGGCGCGTGCGGCTTCGTCGGCGGCCTCTTTGGCCCGCTTCAAGGCGGTCTCCACCTCCATCCGCTCCGTAATGTCGGCAAAGGCGGCAATGGCAAACTCTACCTCGCCGCTGCCATTGAAAATAGGGGCGGCCCATATCTGAAGGGGGACGGTGCGGTCCGGTTGGCGCACCTCCATGTCGTCGATCATCGTCCGTTCCCCGGCCAGCGCTCGCACCACGGGCAACTGTTCGGTCGGGTAGGGCGTGTCGGTACCTGCGATGTAGGCCGGGTATACGTCGGATAGCTTGCCGGAGGATACGTCCGGCACCACGTCGCGTCCGAGCAGTTGCTTGGCGGCTTCGTTGGCGTAATAGGGATGCCCGGCAGCATCGAGGACAAAGACGCCGACGGGCATAGCTTCAATGAACTGGATCAACCGGCGTTCGCTTTCGCGCAGGGCTTCGTCGGCGGCTCTCCGCCGCTGCACTTGCTCCCGCAACTCCTCTAATACTTCGGCCTGGCGCTGGGCCTCTTCTCGTAACTTGGCATTGGCGGTGGTCAGTTCGTTAGAACTCAGATCCATCGCACGCTCGAGCAGCACCCGGTCTTGTTCGTAATGGTCGTAGGACTGGCTGATGGCCTGAAACAGGGCATGCAAGGATTCCGGTAGCTCGTCTGTGTTTCCGAGATACCGTTTGAGCTGTCTTTTCAGCAGCTTATTGTACATGGCCGTTTTCCGCCAGGGTGGTGATCGTCATCGTCTGGTTGTGCAATTCGCACCGCGTGGCGGGGTTGAACGGGGAAATTTCTCCGTAGGAATAGAACCCGGTCAGCGTTGCCTGATCGCCCAGGACGTCGCGGACGTTTTCGACTTCCTCTTCCACGCGCTGATCCAGCACCAGCTTGCGCCCCACGCAACTGATCAGAATGGCCAGTTCCGGTTTGAAGTCTCCAAACGAGTGGTAGCTTTCGGTGGCCGCCGTCGACGCCGCATCGACCAGGCGATCCAGGTTTGCTTTCATGAGCCGCGCATAGGCCCCGACCGGCATATCCCCGGCGAACGTCATGCTCTGCGTTGCCTCGTCCACGGAAAGCACCGTTCGGACCAGTTCGCCGTCGGTCTCGTTCATCGAGATGCTGAGCGGGAACAAGAGCGCCGTACCCGGCAATCCCTCTGCCTGATCGCCCAGGTACATTTTGTATAACTCCAGCGCCGACCGGCCGTCGAGTTCGTAGAGCACATTCTTCTCGGCCCGCGTGATCAGGCGTTGCGCGCCGAAGGGATCCCACCCGCCCATCGAGCCGTGCCCGACGCGGATGTGCGATCCGTAGAGGCCAACCGCCACGATGTTTCCTTCCGCGGGAGCCCGGTCGAGCCCGACCAGGGTTCGAGTGAATCGGGCCGCATCTCCGGCGAGCCCCCCCGTGGTAGTGACCGTCTTGGGCAGGTTGGCATAGAAGCCCTCGACCAGAGCACTTCCGTTCACTTTCTGGCCGTCGGAGAGCACGAATACGTGAACGAGATCCTCGTGCGGGAGCGCCAGGGCCAGGCGCTTGCCGGCTTCCAGACTACTCCCCACGTCGTCGATGTTCACTTCGGCGAATTCCAGCGGGGTGTGCTCGAAGTGGATCGCGGTTACCGTGCAAGAATCGTCCAGGACTTCGGTGCCCAGGATCTCGCCGGCGGTCGTACCCAGCATAAGGCGGGCATTAGGGTAGCGCGACCGCACCTCGTGGAAGCGAGCGTCGTCGCTCAGGACCTCGCGACTGCCGAAAACCAGGACCAGATTGGCTTCTTCATGCAGGTTGTCCCCCGATACTTTCTGCCAGCCAGTCGTACCGGTCCACACGCATTGTTCTGTTTTCATGGTAGAATGGGTTGCTGGAGTCGTGATGGGTTGAGAAAGGCGTTGGGCTTTCTGCCTGGGCAACATCCATGCCCGTATCGAAGGGGGGCGTATATCGCCTTGAAATACGAATAGTTGTTGCGTGGAGGCTTGCAGGATCCATGAAGCCCCAGGCATCCCTCGAAGGCTGTGCATCGACAGGGAAAAAATTTCCGTAGGGCGGCGGCTTGTTACAAGATGATGGATCAGGCGAAAGAGAACGGAGAATAACGGATTACCCCTCCGTCTTGCCGTCGCTCGCCATCAACACGAGGCGGGGCTGAAACGTGGCGATGGGTTCGACGAGGTCGCGTTGCAGCGCCAGCACTTCGCGGATGTTTTTGTAGGCTTGCGGGGCTTCGTCCATGCCGCTGCCGAGCAACTCGACGCCGCGTTCCTTGAGCCAGGCGTCGCGTGCCTTCTTCGGGATGGACTGCTTGGCCTTCTTACGGCTCATCTGCCGCCCGGCCCCGTGGCTGGCGCTGTTGATTGAGGCCTCGCTGCCCAGGCCGCGCACGATGAACGAGTCGTGCCCCTGCGAGCCGGGAATGATGCCCAGCACGCCCCGGTGCGCCGGGGTAGCTCCCTTGCGGTGAACGTACACCTCCTTTCCGTGCCAGGTCTCTTTCCAGGCAAAATTGTGATGGTTCTCTACCTGGACGACCGGCTTCAGGCTAAGGCGTTTGGCGATGGCGCGGTGGATCGTGTGGTGGCAGGCCGACGCAAACCGCCCGGCCAGGTTCATGCTGATCCAGTATTCCTGGCCGGCTTCCGAGTCGAGCGAGAGCCAGGCCAGGTGACGAAGCTCCCGGGGCAGGTTTGCGCGCTGTTGCGCCAGCCTGGAGTAGAAGTTTGCAAGCGTTGCGCCTACGCCACGGCTGCCCGAGTGGGTCATGACGGCGAAGTAGGTGCCGGGCTCGATGCCGAGCGTTTCCCGACCCTCTTCGCCTACGCGGAGAAGACCGGCATCGACGAAGTGGTTGCCGGTGCCGCTTGTGCCGAGTTGGGCGCATGCCTTGTCTTTCAGGTGTCGCAACTGGGGCGTTGCGTTCCAGTCCGGGTCGTCGAGCACGTCGTGGCTGCGGCGCTCGTACTTTCCGAACTTGGCACCGAGCCCGAAGCGCGTCTCCTCGCGCATCACCTTGCGCACCTTGTCGTTCTTCGACGCATTCGTGAGCATCACGTCCGACGGTTTCGGGAAGATGCTCATCATCATGCGGCACGCGATGTCGACGCCGACCATGTACGGGGCCACGGCGTTTTCGAGGGCCACCACGCCGCCAATCGGGATGCCGTAGCCGACGTGGGCGTCCGGCATCAGCGCCCCGCCGACGGTCACGGGCAGGCGCATGGCGTTATGCAACTGCCGGATGGCCTGCGGATCGATGATTTCCGCACCCCAGATCGGCGCGTCGAGCGGCACGTCGCGTACCTGAGGGGGAGCATGCAGGGCTCGCCACGCCTTCACCAACGGATAGCAGGGGTCGTCTTCTCCGATGGTCTCCGGATCGGTTCGCACACGGTCGAGTGCGGCGAGGACGGCTTTTTCATCCAGACCGTCCTTTGCCATCGCCTCGGCGGTGCGCAGCGCCTGTCCGATGAGGGGGCCGTTCGGCCATCCCGTGTCGATGAGCACCTTTCCTGTGATCATGCGTTTCCGGCCTGGAAAAGGTTCGCTTCGTTGTTACCGAATGTTCTTAGGGCACGGACGCAGAGCGACGTTGCCGGTTCCTTCTCTCGGGGCTAAACGGTCACAGCGCGGTGCGGAGCTTCAAGGAAGCGAAGTCACCTCCTCTATCTGCTGCTCGATGTCGTTCAGCATCCGCTGCATGGAAAATCGGGTTTGGGCTGCCGCCTGACCGGCCTTCGCCAGGGCATGGGCCTCGTCGGGAGAGGAAAGGAGGTGGTTGAGTGCACGAGCCAGCGCGTGGGCGTCTCCAGGTTCTACGAGTATCCCGGTTTTTCCATCTTCGATGATTTCGAGTACGCCGCCGGCGTGTGTCGCCACTACGGGGCGTCCCGCCAGCATGCCCTCGACCACCACGCGCCCGAAAGGCTCCGGCGCTGTAGAGGTATGAAGGACGACATCCGAGAGGTGCAGCAGTTCCGGGATGTCGTCCCGAAAACCCAGGAAATGCACGCGTCCGGTTATGCCCAACGCTTCTGCCAGGCGGTGCAACGAGGCCGCATAGTCCTCCTCTCCAAACAACGCCTGCCCGATGAGGAGGGCATGTACCTGGGGCACGTCCGCGAGCGCTTCCAGAAGCACGTGTTGCCCCTTCCAGGGAGCCAGCCGGCTGAAGACGCTGACGATGGGTCCTCCGTCGATACCGATTGCCCGGCGCAGGGCCTCTACCGCCGTGCTGCTCACGTTGGTAAACCGTTCCGGGCGCAGGCCCAGGTACACGACGTGGATGTTGGAGGCCTGCCCTCCGCTTGCGATGAAGGCGCGGGCGGAGGCTTCCGAGTTGGTGATGACCCGGGCGGTCCATCGATTTGCCAGGCCCACGACCAGGCGTCGATGGGTGTGGCTGAAGTGCTCCGGGGTGAGCAGGTCGTGCAAGTGCCAGAGGACCGGTTTCCGGGCGAGTCGTCCGGCCAGGGCAGCCACCACGAACGCCTTCTGCGAGCTGGCATAGAGCACGTCATAGCCGCGCGACCGTCGTGCCACGTGCCGGACCAGCGTCAGCACGCCCGGCAGGCTTTTTACGTCCTGCCACAGGCCGGCTTCTCTCCGTACGCCGCGTACCGGGGCCGGTGCGGGCAGGATCTCTACGGGCACGCCTGCCGCTTCGAGCCGTTCGCGAAACGGGCCGTCCTCGAAGAGAATCATCTTGCTCTCGGCGGCGAAATGCCGGGCGATGTCGAGCAGGGTGAGTTCAGCGCCGCCAAGGAGGCCGGTATGGTCGAGAAATAAAACGCGGTGTTTCATTCCAGGGCTTCCTCGTACACCTCGCGGACCCGGCGGGCGATCACCAGCCAGGCATAGTGGGTTTGAACGTAGTGCCGACAGGCCGCGGCATCCGGCAGCGGAGTGCTGCCGTCGAGAGCCCGGACGATGCCTTCGGCGAGGGACGCCGCCTCGCTCCCGCCAAGGACCAGGTGCGCCGACAGGCCGCGCACCACCTCCGGCAGCCCGCCTACAGGGGTTACCAGGACGGGTGTGCCTGCCGCCAACGACTCGATGGTGATGAGTCCGAATCCTTCCAGGGCCACCGTGGGCACGATGGTCAGGTCGGCGGCACGATAGGCAAGAGGCAAATCGGCATCGGGAAGGAAGCCCAGCAGCCGTACGTTGTGCGACAGTCCCAGCCCTTCGATACGTGCGGCGAGTTCGCCGGCCAGAGGACCCTGGCCCGCTATCAGCAAGAGGGCTTCCGGGATTTTTTTTCGTACTTCCTGCATGGCGGCGATGAGGTTACCCAGGCCCATACGGCGCTGGAGACGTCGGACGGCGAGGACGATGAGGCGATCTCGCGGCCATGCCAGGTGTTCTCGGGCGTCAACGCGCTCACACCCGGGGGCAAAGCGTTCCATGTCTACGCCACCGGGCACGATGCGGATACGCTCCAGGGGCACCCTGTAGGTGCGATGCAATACGTCCCGAAACGCCTCAGAGAGGACGATGAAACGCCGTGCTTGCCGGTAGGTGCTTCGTTCAACGAGAAACTTGACGTACGTGGCGAGGCGGGGTTGTCCCTCCACGGTGCTTTCGTGTGCCCAGGGGCCGTGAAAGTGTACGACGAGTGGATGCTTCCGGAGGTGCCGTCCCAGCGGGGCTGTGTAGAGGGCGAAATGGGAGGCAATGAGCGAAGGAGGGTGCTCGGTCATGATTCGTAGGGCCTGGCGGCGGCTCTGCCAGCACCGGCGGGGCAACGATGCTGCATCGGAGGCGAAGGCTTCCACAAGTCCCCCGGTGCGTGTTTCAAGGTCGGGTGTTCCCAGCACCAGTCCATGCACGCCGACGCCCGCCTGCGGTAAAAAACGGACCAGGTTGTAATAGACGCGGTTGAGCCCCCCCGCCTGATCGGGAAACCAGCCGGTGCCAAGTTGCAAGGTGTGCATGGTCGAAGAGGTCATGCCGGTCGATGGGCTCCGTGAGAGCGGTGCGTTGAGGTATTAAGCAGTCGTTTCTTTTTCGAGGGCCAACCAGCGGCTCATGTCTGTGTTAAGAAGGTGTTCCAGTGCCAGAATATCCTCTTTATAGATCTCGAGTAATTTATTCCTGACATGAGGAGGCATCGGCGCACGCGAATAATTAAGCTGCTTGAAGGAGATACCCATGCGAACGAGCCAGAAGGGTGCTATGCGCTTGATGAAAGCATTGAGCCTTCTCATCGAAAAGAGCCTGGCGATCCATTCATTTTTGGGCTTGCCGCCCACGTTGTGTCTCACTGTCAGATCGGGTGCGAAGGTGTCGTCGATTTCAAGAAAGCGAAAGATATGCTGCACAAGAGCCTGTGGGTCATGGCACAGGTCGTCATAGAAGTATACTCCGATAGCCTGGGAGCCGTAATGATGGAAGAAGGGTACGAGCTTTTTGTGGTAGAATCCTCCTTTTAAATACCTCCCTTTCACAATGGCATCCTCAAACCGATCATGTTCTGTGCCTTCCCGAACGTGCATAAGATACTGGGAATACGCTCGATCAGCGGGATTGCGGAGCAGGACGATCAGTTTTGCATGAGGGATGTATTGCTTCATGCAGTGGGCCGTACCGGGGATGTCCAGATAGGCCACAGATGCCTCGCCGACGGCTTTAGCCGTAGCGTTATCGAACAAGTGCCGGTATGCTTCTAACGATGTTACCGCTTCTGATCCTGGGTGAGCAATACCGGCTTCAAGCTTTGCGAGATGAGAGAAAAAGCGTGGTTCCTTGATCGCACTCATGAATACGTCGGGGTGCTGATCGAGATAGTGATACAGCGACGTAGTTCCTGCCTTCTGGGCACCTATGATGACGAAGTTCGGTTTGTCCAGCGTCATAATTTCTCCTGGTCGTCTCTCTCCGATTGTATCAAAACCATCCTTTGTGTGAAGCGATGCCTTGTAGCTTACCGCGAAACGGATCTTCCTGGTTCAGTAGAATCTTCGTCGATGACTTCTTGCACTTGATGGTAGCGATAGCCGCCCAGAGCAAGCCCTGCGAAACACCAGAAGACCGCACCGGATGCGCCGGTCAGCGCACTCCTGAAAAGGAGCATCGCAAGGATCGAAAAGGCGATGGCCGAACTGACGGCAATAGTCATATCTTCCGTGCGTCGTGGAATCTGCCAGAGGATTTTCGCCAGGAGAACCAACCCACCCAGGTATAGCAGCAACCCCGGCCATCCGAATTGTTGTGTGATAGTCAGCACGCCGCTGTCAAAATTCTTCGTCTTTCCGGTTCGCATCTTCTGCGCCGTGCCGATGGTGCCGAGGCCTGTGCCGACCGGGTTCGTCAGAGCCCGCAACGATACGTTCTTGTACAACTTCATTCGGGCGTTTAAACTCCGGTCCTCTGAGAAGTTTTTGAATGATTCGAACCGGTCGCCGAGCCGGTTCGAAATGGCAGGTACGGTCAGGGCCGGCACGACGACCAGGGACCCCAGCAGCAGTACCCCCACGAGGCGTCTTCGCATCCGGTCTCGGGTCCAGGCGGCCATCAGCAAGAGCGCCATGGCCCAGCCTCCCCAGGCCGAGCGAACGAGTGCGAGCAAGAAGCCCGTGTATCCGGGCACGGCAGCTACGAGAAACATCCGTTTTCGCATACCGAAGAGCATGAGCACACCGGCCATCATCACGGCGGCAAACGGCCCGGGCGAACTCATGGTGCTAAAAATGCGCACTTTAAACGGGTAGGGTTGTCCAATAGACCCCATTTCGGACTTGATCATCCAGAAGGCATCCCACGGAGGCAGCACGTAGAACTGCGCGACGGCGTACACACCCATGACGACGATACCCCCGAGGAGCGCTCGTTGGATGCTGCAACGGAAGGCAGGATAGGTCTCCGAAAGAAGGGCTACGTGGAGGCCGAAGAATACCGGGACAAGCCATCGCAATACATCGTACGTCGCTGTAGCGGGGCCTACTTTCAGGATGCCTATCACGTAGCCGTAGAGGATGCCGGCGATCGCAA
The DNA here is from genome assembly GCA_046756545.1 of Rhodothermales bacterium. Lineage (GTDB taxonomy): Bacteria > Bacteroidota > Rhodothermia > Rhodothermales > JBHHWM01 > JBHHWM01. Next base: position 18,111 of record JBHHWM010000062.1, read on the forward strand.
GGGCGAAGGGAAAGAGGTGTTTGTCGAGTAAGCGGGAGCGGTGGCGTATAAGGGTGAACACGGCCAGCCCGCTGACCAGGTAGGGCGTCAGCATGACCAGGTTAGGATCCTGCCAGCCCGCCTGGTAGTCGATGACACGACGCGCGAACGGCGTCAGGAACCAGAGCCACCAGGTGAAACCGACGTACAAGACCGGGGCCGTTTGGAGGAACACGGCACCCAGCACAAGCGCCATGAGGGGGATGGCGTACCGAAACATGACGGCGGTGCCGCTCCAGAATAGCACGGCGGCGAGCCCCGCGCAGAGAAGCAGGGTGCCCAGCCCGAGCAGCGGCGGGTTGGGCGAAGGCACCGGTGTTGTGTTATAGGGACGAGGGGGTGCTATGGTATGAGGGCCTTCGAGCATAAAGGATCTGTCAGTTAGACAGGGAGGGGAGTCCGTCCAGCGTGTTCCAGCACGGTCAAGAGCCGGGTGGCTATGACCTCCCACTCGAACGTGTTTCGGTAGAGCACCCGTCCGGCTTGCGCCATCTCTGCACGCCGCCGAGGCTCGCGGAACAACCGGCAGGCATGGTGCAGATAGGCGTCGGGGTCGTGATCGGGAGCCAGCAGGAAGGCCTGCCCGTTCGCCTGATGCAACACCGTGTCGGTCTGGCGTCCATGTGTCGATACGGTGGCCACGCCGTGTTGCAGCGCCGCCATGAACGATCCCCGGCGCGTGGAAACCCCGTGCCGGAAGGGCGCGAGGCACACGTCCATCGCGCCGAAGTAGCGTGATGCGTCGGCGTGCGGCACGCGCCCGGCGTCTTTCAACGGGAGATCTCCTAGCTGTCGTTGTACCTGGGTCCCGTCCGGTCCTACGTAGAGTACGAGCACGTCTTTGGTTTCTTGTTGGATGGCCTCGGCGGCGATGCGAACAAAATGTAACAAGCGCGTTGGATGCGCTGTGCCGAAAACGCCGATGACGAACGTAGGGTCCTTGAGGCCGAGCCGGCGGCGTGCTTCTTTTCTCATCACAGGAACGTGCAACATGTTAGAGCCGACCGGCAGATGCGCCACCGGTGTGTTCCTGAACCAGCGGCGAAAAGAATTTACCCAGGGATCGATGGCCGTAAAGATGACGTCGGCTGCCCGGCCCAGCATCCAGAGTTGCGCCAGTTGCCAGGTGGTCATCAGGGCGAGCCGCCAGTTGAGCAAAGGCGGTGCGATCTCATGCACCATCAAGGCGCAACGCACATTCGGATGCTTCCGTTTGAGGGCGTGCAGGACGCGAGGGAGATGCAGGTTGAACCCCCAGCGTCCGTAGCTGAACGGGTTATACTGCAGCACGAGCCAGTCCGGCGGATCGGCGGCGACGGCATTGAGCAAGCCCCAGACACCCCGTCTTTGCACGATGGAAAACGCCGGTTGGATCGTTACATTCGGGATGGGCTCCGACTCCTCTTGTGCCGTCAGTGCTTTCACATCGCAACGACCGGCCAGGGTTACAGCGAGCCGGGCCGTGTAATCCCCGATGCCGTCGGGGGTGGGAGGGAGCCTGGGAAAGACAAGGTGTATCTTCATTAACGTCAACGCACGGATGCGTCTTGTCTATGTCGCGTAGCCCATGCGCTGCAGGTATGGGCCGAACTGTTTCATGCAAAGCTCAATTTCCTTTGGACTCATAGCCTGTCTGAACCGTCCTGCGACGCCCTTATTAAAATGTAGCCTGTCTTGTGTAACCTGGTCTTGTTTTTCGATCTGATAGCAGGCGGCTACGGCCTTCAAGTCGTCTAGAGAAACATCCAGCGCCAGAAACTGAGCCAGGCGACTCAACTCTCTCAGCGTGTCGTCGAGGAGGTCTTCATATCGCACCACCAGCGTGTTGTCGGTCTTGGTCCAGGCTTCCCAATCGTTGAGCAACAGGTTCACGTACCGGACGGCGTCTTCTACGCTGTGCAATTCGGCAAGTATATTTGACTGGTTGGCTTTGCGAACCCGTTCTCCATGCTCCAATGCAGAAAGCACGACATCTCTCGGATCACGATAGATATAGGTGGCTTTCGCCAGGCCCGTCGATAGCAACATGCGTAAGCTTGGGGTCGGTTCGGCATGTGTTTTTACCACGAACGTATGGCCTCGAAAGTGAGGAAAAAGCAGGCTAGAGATGTTGGCGAGGTTCGGGTTGATCCGGCAATTATCGTCTCGCAGGACCGATTGCAGGCGATACGCGCGGCGAAGTTCTCGCACGTCGGTATGCCCGGCTCGCACCAGCAAGTCATTGGTCATATTGAAATACCAACCACTACCGGATTTCTTCAGGCTGGCGGATACAACAATCATACACGTTCTCTACCTGGAGAAACTATTTCGACAGGGATGCAAGTACGTCTAAAGATACCCATAAAGCCTGAGTTCGTCACCCGCGCAGTGCTCCGCCGCCTGAATCTCTTCGGCAGTCCTGTTTTTGTGGATGCCGATGGAGCGGGTATGAGCCCGTTTCAACTGTTTACGATAGGTGTTGTTGATCGCTATCCCTAGATGGTCGGCCACGATCTGTCCATAGGCGAGCGGATCGCGCATCAGATCCTCGTATCGGAGGAACAGGACCTGCCCGGAGGAGGCAACTTCGGGACGCGCATAGAAATCATGACAACCCCGAACCATCACCTTCCACATCCAGATGGCCCGCACATAGGGGGTGGCTTCCAGGAACGCCTCTTCGTGTCCTTCCTCGACCCACCACGGCACATAGCGATGGTCGATTTTCCGACCCAGCCGCATCTCCGTGCTGCGGAGGTTCGTCAGCTTTTCGTCGGTGAGTACGTCGTAGGTGCGTACCAGGGAATCGGCGCAATCCCGTCCGTCCCGGTAGATGTGGATAATGCGTGCTTCCGGGAGGGCCTCGCGGACGAATGCGGGCGCGAAACTGAGGAAGGGTTCTTTGAAGAGGATCCGATTGACGTGCCGCTCGGCGCGCAGGGCCTGACGTAGCCCTCGCAGGCCCGTTCGTGCGGCGTAACATTTTTGCAGGGCCGGCGCGCGTGCGTTGAAAAGACCGGAGTGCAGATACTGCAGCAGCGATTGTTCGAACTCGATGACGAGCGCCTCACGAATCGGTGGTGGCAAGGGCTGACGGACGATCTGCGACATGCCTGCAGGGAAAATGATACCGCTCACGCACGCCGCATCCGGCACGGTGTTGAGGACGCGCATCAGAAAGGTGGTACCCGAACGAGGGCACCCCAGCACAATGCCGTATTCAAG
>JBHHWM010000063.1:0-21115 GCA_046756545.1 Rhodothermales bacterium
GATGTATGATGAAAAAGCTTGAGTTCCTGCATGGGATCAGCCCTCCAGGCTGGTTATACAACATCTCAATGACAAAATAAACGGCCCGTGTGACAGCATCGCGTCACCCCGCTTTTTACTATGGATTTTTTGTTTGCTGCTTCCCCGGCCCGTGTTATACCATCCCGATTCCCGTCCAGTAGACAGCCTGCTCGTCGCCAAGAAATACTAATGGGCAACCCCTTTCCGTTGGAATAGTGCAGGTGATGGCTCCTTTTCCGGCAACCTGTAGCGTGGTCGTCGGTCCAGGTATGGAGCGATGCCTGCTGTTAGATGTAATCGATCTGAGAGGTGGAACGATGGAACACATACCGTGGAATAGAGGATTTTTTCTAGCTTGCATCGGATTGTTGTTAACGTCATGGCCCGCCGGGGCACAGGGCATCGTGGTAGGGCACGACGCCCGCCCGGTGATGCTTGAGCTACGCCGACACCGGGTGGATGCCGACATCCAGGAGCGCCTGGCCGTCGTCACCGTAACGCACGAATTTTCCAATACGGGCCACGCGACGGTGGAGGGCACCTTTCTCTTTCCGCTGCCGCCCGAGGCACAGGTCTCGCGTTTTTCGATGGAAGTAGACGGGCGGGAGATGAACGGCGAACTCCTCTCGGCGGACGAGGCGCGGCGCATATACGAAGACATCGTCCGGCGCAGCCTCGACCCCGCCCTGCTCGAAATGGCCGACTACCGGACGTTCCGAGCGCGCATCTTTCCTATCCCGCCGGGGGCCAAACGCACCATCACCTTACGCTATGACGCTACCCTGCCGATGGACGGCCGGACGGCCACGTTCCGCTATCCGTTGCAGGGATCCCTCTCGTACCAGGCAGCGGGGTTGCCGCGTCCGGTGCACCACCGCCGGGGAGAAGACCAGAAGCGACCCGATCACGACGGCGTTGCCTCGCAGCAGAGCCTGATCCATGTAACGATCCGGACGGACACCGGAGTGAAGAATATCTATTCTCCCTCGCACGCCATCGACGTGCGGCGAGAGCATGAAGGGCACGCCGAAGCGGTTTTCGAAGCCACCAACGCCCTTGACGGGCGCGACTTCGTGCTCTACTACAGCGTCGATTCGAACGAGATCGGCGCGACGATGCTGGCGCACCGGCCATATAGCGACCGCCCCGGCTACTTCATGCTGTTGCTCGACCCTCCGGTTGAATTGGATGAAAGCCGGATCCAGCCGCAGGATATCATCTTCGTGCTCGATACCTCCGGCAGCATGAGCGGCGATAAGATGAAGCAGGCTAAAGACGCATTGCGCTACTGCCTGACTCATCTGGGCGCACGCGACCGCTTCGGCCTCATCGCCTTCAGCACCGACGTCGATGCGTTTCGGGACGAACTGCGTCCGGCATCGGCAGGCGACGATGCGCTCTACTTTGTGGATCAGTTGGAAGCCAACGGCGGCACCAATATCAACCAGGCGCTGCTGGCGGCCACGGCGATGCTCAAAAACAGCGACAACGGGCTGATCGTCTTTTTGACGGACGGCCTGCCCTCGGTGGGCGAAACCAGCGAGGCCAAGATCCGCGCCAACATTCAGGGAGCCGGCAACAAGGTGCGCCTGTTTTCTTTCGGCGTCGGCTACGACGTAAACACGCACCTGCTCGACGGCCTCTCCGGTGCGTCCGGCGCGTTTGCCGATTACATCTCGCCCGAAGCGAGCATCGACGAGCACGTATCGGCCTTCTTCGACAAGGTGCGCTATCCCGTGATGACGGATCTCAAACTGGACCTCGACGGCGTCGAGGCCTATGCATACGTGCCCGGCACGCTGCCCAATCTTTACAAGGGGAACCAACTGATCCTCGCCGGGCGGTATCGCCGGGCGGGCGAGGCTACGGTGACGCTGCAAGGACGCATCGCCGGGCAAATCGAAACGAAACGCTACACGTTCCGCTTTCCCGAAACCGAGCGGGAGCGCGACTTTGTAGCCCGGCTCTGGGCCACCCGCCGCGTCGGCCAGTTGCTCGAAGCGATTCGTCTGAATGGGGAGAACGACGAGTTGAAGGAAGAGATCATCGCGCTGGCGAAGGAGTTTGGGCTGGTGACGCCGTATACCTCCTACCTCGTGCAGGAAGAAGAGCGGGTGGCGGCGCATAGAGGCGTACTCGTGCCCGATGACGTCCAACTCAACGAAATAGTCGTCACGCAGGCCCCTCCGAAGGAGGCGATGGACCAGGTGAGCGGTGCCGGTGCCGTGCGGGCGAGCAAACAACTCCGCGCCATGCAAGAGGCCGAAGCGGCTCCGATGCTGGAAGCCACCGGCGTCGCCGCCGTGCAAGGCCAGACCCTGCGCCGGAACGCCGAGGGAGCCTGGATCACGCTGGACTATACGCAGGAGAAAACGAAGCCCGTGCAGTTGAAATTTGCCTCCGAAGCGTATTTCACGTTTCTACGTCTCTACCCGGAAGCCACCGAATTCGCCCGGCTCGGCCAGCAGATCACCTTCGCATTTCGGGGGCAATTCGTGCAGATCGGCGAGGAAGGCGAAGAAAAAATGTCGGAAGCCAGGTTGCAATCCTTGTTTATGTGAACGTGTAGCGCGCGCGGGCTGTCCGAGTTCAAAGGCCGATCCTTCATAAACCGGGATCGGCCTTTTCTTTTTCGGAAAAATGGCGCATGTTGCCCAAAGATATGTGACCATGAACCCAAGGTTTCCCCTTGTCATCCTGAGCCAAGTGAAGGATCTTTGGTCGGTGGTATGCGCTAGACGGAAGATCCTTCGCGTGTGGCTCAGAATGACCTCAGAGACATACGCATGGCTGTGTCGGAGAACCAGGCTGCCCCGTATACATCGGTTATCAACGGTGCTTTATGCGTTACCTGTGCCTCATCGCCTTGTTCATGGTAGGTGCCGGGGAAGGGCTTGCCCAGGGGTTCAACGCGTTCAGCGGGCGCAACCATCCGGAACTCGCCTGGCAGGTCGCCGAGACGGAGCACTTCAAAATCATGTACCCCAAGCACCTGGAGGGGATCGAGGTCGAGGCAGCCCCCATTGCGGAAGCCACCTACGCCGCGCTCTCAGCCAACCTGGGTGTTCGCTTTGATAAAAAAATTCGCATGTACCTGTCGGACGAGGACGAGGTTGCCAACGGTTTTGCGTTGCGGGTCGGCACCGGGTTTACCACCATCTGGGTACACGCCAACGAGTGGGCCACGAGCTTCACTGGACGCGAAAAATGGTTACGCAAAGTCATCGCCCACGAACTGACCCATATATTTCATTATCGCGCCGTGGCGTCACCGCCGTTTCTGATCAACTACAGCCTGGGCGATCCCCTCCCCTCCTTCTGGACCGAAGGGCTGGCACAGTACCAGACGGAACACTGGGACGCCCAGCGCGGCGACCGCTGGCTACGCACCTCGGTCCTCGACGACCAGCTCTCTTACAACGACGGACGCTCGATCTGGAACGGGCGGCTGCTCTACGCCGTCGGCAATGCCCAGGTACGCTACTTCGCCGACCGATACGGCGATTCGACCCTGACGGCGCTGCTGGCCCATCGCAAGAAAGCACTCTTCGGCCTCGCCCAGGTGCACGACTTCTACGCCGCTTTCAAAGCCGTCACAGGCCAGTCCTATCGCGATTTTTACGACGAATGGCGGCGGCACGTGAACGTCTATTACAACACCAAAGCGGGCCAGTTGGAAACGGTCGCTTCCCTCGGTGTCGACGCCTTGCGTGTGCCGGGGCAGTATCTCTACGACGTGCAGTTCAGCCCTGATACGACCCGGACAGCCGTGGTGTCTCTCTCGTCCCTGGATCGTCCCGTGCGACGGCTCTACGTGGTGGACCGCGAGACACAGAAGGCAACGATTGTAGCTGAAGGGGCCATCCGGACATCCGTTGCCTGGAGCCCGGACGGGCGGCACCTTGCCTTCGCCCGGAGAACGCGGGGCCGCCACGGCTCGTTGCTGAACGACCTGTTTTTGGTGGATGCCGAGGGCAAACAGCGACGCCGGTTGACTCGAAGCCGCCGCGCCGCTTCACCGGTGTTTGCGCCCGACGGGCAGCGGTTGGCTTTCGTCGGCTCGACGGGAGGGACGGCTAATCTGTTCATGCTGGATCTGGGAACGGGCGAGGAGATGCCGCTTACGCAGTTCACCGGCGACGTGCAGATCACCAGCCTCCAGTGGCATCCAACTCAAGACCAACTCGTCTTTGCACGCGTCGCCGCCGATGGCTCCCGCGACCTGGTGTTGTTCGACCTCGCTACCGAGAGCCTACAGCCCCTCACCAACGGCCGCTTCGACGACTATCACCCCGTCTGGCGTCCCGACGGTCGTCAACTGGCCTACACCTCGCTCCGCGACGACGTGCCGAACGTCTTCGTCTATGATCTCGATTCAGGTACCCACCGCCGCATCACGCACCTGGCAACCGGCGCTACGGCGCACGACTGGCTCCCTCCCGACTCGGCGCACACCGACGGAACCCTGCTCCTCGTGTGTACCGTCTCGAAGCGCCGCGACCGCGCCTATCGCATCGACGCCCATCGCTCGGCCCCCACAGCTACGCCTGTCGTGTCCGACTCCTACGCCTCCTGGACCCGTCATCGTCCGCCCCGCGAAGTGCCCCCTCATCTCGCCCCCGACCCGACCCTCATCACGAATCGTTCCACCTACAACGCCGGGCGCAACCTGACGCATGTGGGCTCGCTCGCTTTTCCCTACTATAACAGCTCCAGCGACTGGGGCCTTGGAGGCGGCACGGTGTGGCTCGAACCCCTCGGCAAGCATGCCGTGATGCTTTTCGGTGGAATCTCCATCGCTGATGTACAGGATAAAAGCTTTCTGCTGGCCTCCTACCTAAATAATCAGTGGACGCCCACGGTCGGCCTCAACTTGTATCGTTTTCCCGGCTCGGCACGCTTCTACGGCAACGACGTGCTCGTAGAAGATTTCGTAGGCGGCGACCTATCGCTCTCCTGGCCGCTCGACTGGTCGGATCAGCCGTATGTGTCTCAGCGGTTCGGGCTACGCCTGCGCCTAGTCGATGTAGAACCGCTCAATGCGGAGGATTTCGAAGAGCTTGCGGATCTCTCGTTGCCCGAATCAGGCCAGCAGGCCGAGTTGCGCCTCTCCTATACCTGGCGAAAGCAGCGTCCCTATCGCTATAATCTCGTCCATCCGCTTGACGGCAAGGGCATACGCCTTCGGGTGAAAGGGGCTGCACGCCTGCTAGGCACCGACAGCGAGTTTCTACGTGCGGACCTCAAAGCGTATAACGTGGTGCGTCTGTGGGGCCCCCACCGCCTCTTCCTCTACGGACGCGTGCAGGCGCAGACCGGCCGCCCACGGGCACAGGACTATATCGGCTTCTCGCGCTACGACGGCCTGCAAACGGAACTGCCCGTCTTCCTACCGTTCGCTTTCAGCGGCACGGATCGGGTGCGCGGCTATCGTACGTTTGCCATCGGCGACCGCGTCTTGTTCGGCACGGCGGAGTATCGCGTGCCATTACTGCCCGACCTGCAAACACGCCTCCTGGGCCTCGTCTCGTTCGGCGGCACGGCGCTGGCGCTTTTCGCGGATGCCGGGATGGTATGGCGCGCGGGTCACTTCGACCGGCGCGTGGAGCAACTGGGCCTGGGAATCGAAGTGAAAAACACGGTGACGGTGGGGGGGCTTGTTGCGTTCGGGCACGCTCTGGGGCTGGCCCAGCCGGCCCAACACTTCGGCACCGAGACGGACTATGAGATGTACTACCGCATCCGGGCCGCCGTGCCGTTCTGAAAAGACGGAGCCTCTCATCCAACCGTGCAGGGTCGGGCAAGACCCTGCGGCAACCGGACACGAATTATGCGGGCTAACTAGAGGGACTCCGCGCCAACGCTTATCTTGAACCATTACAAGGATTCCTGTGCGAAGTACCGTCTGCTTTATTCGCGTCTCCGGCCATGATACGTCCGTTTCTATATACCGTGCTTTGCTATGGAGCCTTGCTCGTCGTTCTGGCGGCATGCGGTACTCCCGAGACGCCCGGCGAGGCGACGGCCCCCGACACGACGGCAGTAACCGACTCGTTGCTCGTCGCGGATTCGCTGGCTGTGGACACGGTAGCGGTGGATTCCGGAGCCGTCGCCGCCGACTCGCTGGCACCTGCGCTTGTTTCTTCCGGCGATACGCTGGCAACCACGCTGGATGCCCTGCGCCTGGAAGTCGCGCGCCTGCATGGCGCGGTTGCTTCCCTGGAGCGCACCAACGCCCTGCTCCTTCAGGCTCGCCAGGATACCGTCGCGACGGACACCACGCAGGCAACCAGCGAGCGCCTGCGGCAGGTGGCCACGCAGGGTGTCAAGAAGTTCGGCCCGAAGCTGTTTTGGGCGTTCATGGTCGTGATCCTCATCTATTTCATCCTGCGAGGCACAGTGTGGATCCTGGAGACGCTGGCCGAACGCAGCGCAAAACGGCGGCTCTTCTTCAAAAAGTTGATCCCCATTGCCCGGCTTACCATCTGGGGACTGGCCATTTACTTCGTGTTGGCCGTCGTCTTTCAACTCGACCGCGATAGCCTCCTGGCGGCCTCCGCCGCCCTCGGGGTGGCCATCGGCTTTGCCGCCCAAGACATCCTGAAAAACATCTTCGGCGGGGTGCTCATCATCTTCGACCAACCCTTCCAGGTGGGCGACAAGATCAGCGTGGGAGGTACGTACGGAGAGGTCAAATCCATCGGGCTGCGCTCCACGCGTATCGAGACGCCGGACGACAACCTGGTTTCGGTACCCAACGCGCAGGTCGTAGATGGGCAGGTCGCTAATGCCAATACCGGAGCCCTCGACTGCCAGGTGGTCGTGGATTTGTACCTGCCGGGCTGGGTGGACGTGATGAGGGCAAAAGCCATCGCGTACAGCGCCGCCGCCAATTCGAAGTATGTATACCTGGAAAAGCCCATCGTCGTGAACGTCAAAGACGTTTTTAAGGAGACCTTCCTGACGCAACTGAAAGTGAAAGCCTACGTCCTCGACACGCGTTATGAATTTGCTTTTGCCAGCGACATCACCGAGACCGCCAAAGCTGAATTTCTGCGAGAGGGCCTGCTTCAGCCCATGCAAGACGTGCACGCCCCGCTCGAACCGCCCAACGGCAGCCCTGCCGTTTCGTCGCCACCGGATGCATTATGACCGAAATCGCCTCGCCTCCTGAACCGGCTACCGAACCGACGGCGGCTACGCCCGAACCGACGGATGCGCTCGTGCCCAAGGCCCCTCCGGCCCCGGCCTGGGTAGAAGCCGAGGCGGAGGCGCGCGCGTTGGTCGAAACGCTCGACGAGGCGACGCAGCTACAGTGGCGGCAGGGGGCCGAAGCCGTGGTGGCAGGCGTGCTGACCCCCCTCCGTACTACCGTCGAAAAAGCGGCGGCGTCCCACCGAAGACTAGCCAAACGCGCCGCCTTTGAGGACGACGACCCGGCCTCTGAGCGGTGGCGAAAGGCCATCGCCTACCGGAAGGCCGTCGCCGAAAACGTCCTGGCCTCCGTTCGATCCCACCTGGCCCATCAGAAGATAGGAGACACGCTCGGGACCCAATGCCTGGAGATGGGCGAAGCGTTGAAGCCGCAAGCCGAGGCAGCACCGTATAATTGCACACTCCACCGACCGTTTGACCTGTATGCTCGGGAGGAAGGCGACGGGCTGTGGCGTCGGGCACGCAAGGGCTACGTGCGGGCAAAGCGGCGTCTACAGCATCTATGGCTTCGTCTGAAGAACAGGTTGCGCCGCCTGGTTCGCCAACCCTTGAAGCCGCTGCCGGCGCAGGGACGGCTGGTTCCGCTACGCGACCTCTGTTCTTTCCACGTACGCATGCGTGTGCCTCGTACCCTGGTGCCGCTGCACGAAGCGCTCCAGCAGCACATTGCGGGCATTGTGGGTCGCCTGGAAACAGGACTGACCGACTGGACCCACGCCGTCCTCGACGCCGAGCGGCAACTCGACCAGATCGCTTTTCATCAACCGCCCATCCTTCAGGATTTGATGCCCGCCGACGACGGGGCACCGAAAGAAGACCAGGTTGATCCCGACGTCGTGGGAGCGTTTGTCGAGACGGCCAGCCAACTCCAGCAGATCCTGGACGACGTAGCCGCAGCCCTTGCCTTTCCCACGCTGGAGGCCGAGGACCGGCTCCGCGAAGCATCCAGCGAACTGGTAGAGGATCTTCATCGGGCAGGAACGTTCCTCTTCGACCAGAAAGCACACCTCCTTCCACCCCCGGATCAGCAACCGGCGGCGCAGATGCAGGCCCGCACACAGCAGTGGGCCACCTGGCATCAACAGACGGTCGACCGGCTCCATTTGAACATACACCTCCTGGCGCTTCGCAAGGAACTGCTCCGGCTGCAGGATTCCTTACTGCAACGCATCTCGAAAGCAACGCTCCGGCCCGTGGTACGAACGTTCACGCCCGTCGTCGACCGGCTGCGCGCGGCCGAGCAAGAAGCGGCCGAGGCGTGCGATGCAGCGGCCGCGTCCGATGACGTGAGCCCGCTGATGGATACACTACGCGCCTTGCAGACCCGCAGCATGCAGGAACTGCGCGATGCCTTGAGCGACTTGCCCGGCCTAGTTTCCGCCGACCAGGCGCTGGCCGAACCGGGCCATGCCGAATGGGGCCCGCTGCACAGTCACCTGCAACAGGTGCCGGAGCACCTGTTGCTCCACGCCCTGCACCGTGACGAAAAGGTTCTGGTGCCCGAAAAGCGTCCCTGGCGCATGGATCTCCGACTCGTGGCCGAGGACATTCTGGCCCCCTTCGCGGAACGACTCGTCGAACCGGCGCAACCGTTGCGCAAGCAGATCGTGCGGGTGTGGGGCGGTACCGAGCAGGTGGGCCACATCGTACAGTATAACCTCGATGTGGCGCTCGACGAACTGGTCCATGCGATGGCTGCCGAAGAACCGGAAGCCTCCGCCGAAGACGAAGTTATCGAGGACGCCGATCCGGTGAAAGACGCCCGAGAACTGGCAACCGACGGCTTGCGCCGGGCAGCCGACACGCTTATGGATCTGGCCCGCTCGTTGGAAACGCCCTGGCATACCTTTGCCGAGGCGGTGCTGGCCGTTTTTCAGAAAGACTGGGCGGACCTGCATCGAAGCGCGCGCACCGAAGCCTTCGTCGAAGAGCAATGGATCGATTTCTGGCGACGAGCCTCGCGCCAGGCTCAACGGCTGCGGAGGCAGGCCAGGGAACGCCGGCAACAGTTCGTCGGCGCGGCGGCCCGAGGGCTCCAAAAACTCCGGAAGCGAACGAAAGACCTCATCGAACGCGGCCGGTCGGCAGTAGGAGCCGTCGAGGCAACCGATGAGGACCGGTTCCAGACGATTGACGCCATCTCACCGGCCAGCCTCCATGCCTTGCACGACCGGTTGCCCCTGGTCTATCGCAAGCTCTTCTCGTTCGAGCCGGTCGTCGAGCCGTCGCTGCTCGAAGGCCGGGCGGCGGACCTCGACCGCGTGGTGCACCATTTCGAGCGATGGAAGAACGGGCAGTCCGCCGGGGCGCTCGTCCTGGCGTTGCCCCTGGGCAGCGGCCGGACGAGCCTGCTGAACGTGGTGCGGGCGAAGCTCCATAGCGAAGCCACGGTCTATACGCTCCCCCTCCGCGATCGCCTCTTCGAAGCGTCCGGCTTTGCCGCATGCGTGGCCGAAACGCTGGGCCTTGAGATGATCGGCGAATCGTCGCTGGAAGCACTCGAAACGCAACTACTGAGTGTGCCGCGCGCCGAGCCACTCCGCGTTTGCATGATCGACAACCTGGAGTACCTGCTGCTCCGCGCCCCCGGTGGCACCGACCTGATCGAACGCATCTTGACCTTCTTCTCCAGAACCGACACGCACATCTGCTGGATGGCGACCATCGGGGTCTATTCGTGGCGATTTCTGGAAAAGATCGCCGGGACGGCCACCAGCCTGGTCACCACGTACCGACCGGCGATGCTGACGTGCGAAACCCTCGAAGCGCTCATCATCAACCGGCATCGCCGCAGCGGTCTGGCGCTGCGTTTCGCCGAACCTAACGACCTGCCGCCCCTGGTGCGCCAGCGCTTACGACGCGCCCAGACCCCCGAAGCCCGGCAAGCGATCCTACGCAACGTGTACTTCGACCGGCTCTTCCGGTGGAGCGGGCAAAACGTAATGCTGGCCCTGTTCTACTGGCTTCGTTCCACCGACTTCGAAGCCGAAGAGGGGATGCTCACCGTCCGGCCCGTCAGGCCGTTGAGCTTCCGGTTTTTTGCAGGGTTCGACCTGGCACGCGCCTTTACGCTCAAAGCCTTCATGCTGCACAATACGCTGACGCTGGAAGAGCACAGCCGCATTTTCCGCATGACCGACGCCGAGAGCACCTATATCCTGGAGTCGTTGCTCAATCTGCGCCTCATCGAGCCCTGCGATTCCAAGACGTACCGCGAATCGATCCCCTTCCCGGCGCGTATTTTCCCCAGCCAGCGTTATCGTCTGCACGCGCTCATTCTGCACCCCACCTTCGAATTGCTCCGCGAGCGGAACATTGTGTATTGAGCGTGCGGAAACAGGAACCCCATCAAAAAAGGCACCCCCGGCGGAGGTGCCTTCCTGAAAGCTATAGGCTGGTAGGGATCTAGCCGATGTGCATCTGCAACTCTTCGCGGCGGTGTTTCTGGCGAAGCTTGCGGAGCGCCTTCTCCTTGATCTGGCGCACCCGTTCGCGGGTGAGGCCGAAGCGCTGTCCGATCTCTTCGAGCGTCAGCGGATGTTCGCGCCCGATGCCGAAGTAGAGGCGCGTGATCTCCGCTTCGCGGGGATGCAGCAGGCTCAGTGCCCGCTCGATGTCGATCTTCACCGACTCGTCGAGGAGCGAATCATCCGGGGCACCGCCCTCGTCGCTGGGTAGCACGTCGAGGAGGCTGTTGTCGTCATCCTCGTTGAAAGGCGCATCCATCGAGAGGTGCCGCCCGGTGTGCTGCATCGCCTCACGCACCTTCTCGACGTCGATGTCGAGTTCATCGGCCAGTTCTTCGAGATTCGGGGCGCGTTCGTGTTCCTGGGCGAGGCGCGCGCTGGTCTTGCGGATCTTCGAAATGGTGCCGATGCGGTTGAGCGGCAGGCGTACGACGCGGCTCTGCTCGGCAAGGGCCTGCAAGATAGCCTGGCGGATCCACCAGACCGCGTACGAGATAAACTTGAAGCCCCGGGTTTCGTCAAACCGTTGCGCCGCCTTGATCAAGCCGTAGTTGCCTTCGTTGATCAGATCGGCCAGGCTCAGACCCTGTCCCTGGTATTTCTTCGCAACCGACACGACAAAACGGAGGTTGGCGCGCGTCAGTCGGTGGAGAGCTTCCTGGTCGCCCTGTTTGATACGCCGGGCCAGATCCACTTCTTCCTCAGGAATCAGCAACGCAATCTGACCGATTTCCTGGAGATACTGATCCAGCATCCGCTGCTGGCGAGGGACGTACATAGGCCTTCAAGAGGTTTTAATGAAGGGAGTAGCGGTGCGTCGATAGAATCTGGGTTAGATTCGTAATCGGATGTGTATCGAAAAAACCGGCAGTGACCGGTGGGGGTGGTTATGCTAAAAAGAATAACCAACGTTTTTGCACGCTCAAATCCGGGTTGAAGTTCCTGGTCTTTGAGTGCTTAACGTACTCTATGCAAACGTTCTGCTGTTGTTTCCAGCGAGGGCAAGAACGCCTTCGGCTATCTGACGTTCCTCGCTCATGCGTGGTACTTTTGTTTGTCCACTAATGGACGACCGGGTGTGTTTCAGCCATGCATAAAACGTGCCATGCGGCAGCGATACGATCTCGGGTAAGCCGAAAGCACGCGCCTCGCGCCGGATCTGGTAGTGCCGGTTGACTTCTTGCAGGTACCCGTCGATGACACCGGCGAAGGCCTCCAGGCTGTCAGGGACCTGCTCGAACTCAATGAGCCACTGGTGGCTGGGCAGACACTCGACGGTAGCCGGGCGCGGCGCAATGTGGAAGTCGCGCACGTGCGCGCCCGTTTGCAGGCAGGCACGCTGGAGGGCCATGCGGGCCTCTTCGCCAAAGATGGCCTCGCCATACTTGTCGATCATCTCGCTGGTACGTCCGGCTACCAGGATTTTGTGCGGGAACGTCTGTGTAAAACGGACCACATCGCCGAGGCAATAGGCCCACAGCCCGCTGCATGTGCTTAAAAACGGCGCATACCGTACTCCCGTCTCGACGTCGGCCAGGGTGTAGCGGCGAGGATGTTCCTGCGTCAGTTCGTCCATCCGCACGAATTCGAAGAACACGCCATTGTCCAGGTGCAGCAGCATGGACGGATCGTCCAGCGTACTCTGAAAGGAAAAGAAGCCTTCCGAAGCCCCATAGGTTTCGACGAAGTGAAAGTACGGCAGTCCGATCTGCTCCTCCAGCACGGCGCGATACGAGCTAAGCGCCACGCCGCCCGAAATAAAGACCTTCAGGTTGGGCCACACCTCGCCGACGGTCGTGATCGCCCGGCCGTGTTTCTCGTTGTACCGCGCGATGAGCAGCTTGAACAACACGAGCGCCCAGGTCGGGGCCATCACCAGCATGCGGATGTCGAGGTCTATCGTCTGCGTAATGATCGCATCGAGCTTTTGCTCCCAGTGCGGCAGGAACGCGACCTCGTTGGGAATGGCCTGGAGCAGATACTTGAAAATAACAGGCGCATACTCGGCCTGCAATCCGCTGACCTCGCCGACGAGGGTACCGGGGAACTGCGGATCTTCCTCGATGCGTCCCGGCAACGCCAGGTGTTTGCCGAAGAGAAAGCCGGGGTTGCCGGTTTGCGCCAGGTAATGCAAGCCCACTCCCACGCTGAACCGGCGGTTCTTGACCAGCATCGCGTGGCTGACCGGGATAATCTTGCCTGCCGAGGCGGTGCCGCTGGAAACGGCAAAGTGCTTAAACCGACCCGGCCACATCACCCCCTCGGTGCCCCGCCGCACCCGTTCGATTTCCGGGCGAAGATCGTCGTAGGTATGAAGCGGCACGCGAGCCTGGTAGGCCGTCACCACGTCGGGCTCGCGCGCCAGGTCGGCAAAGCCGAAACGCCGTCCCCATTCGGTCGTCGCGGCCTGCATCAGCAGGCGACGCAGCAAGCGTGTTTGCGTCAGCACCGGATCCTTCGAGAACCGCCGCACGGTGCGCAGCGGCCCGACAGGCATCTTATGGAGCATGGAGCCGGGGTATCTCATCATGGCAGGAGGCACCGGGTGCAAAAAGCAACATCGCCGGACGGCGTGTGCCGAGCCTCAACGGCGAAGGACGTGGCAGGATCCCCGGAGCCGCCTACTTGGTTCGGAGGACATCGCTCTCGTTGCCTTCAGCCCGTTTGCGCGTATACTTCTTACGAGAAGTTCAAAGGAGGCATCGGTTCCCTCACGTAGCTTTCAGGCCGGATGCCGGACCGACGCGGCTTCACAACCATACACTATCTATGCGCCCTGTTCCAGAACAACCCTTCGACCCTGAACGATTCGTCCTCGATTGCCGGGGACGCGCGCTGGACTGCCGCCCCGGCAGGGCACACGTCATGGGCATCCTCAACGTGACGCCCGATTCGTTCTCGGACGGCGGGCGCTACCTGGGCGTAGACGAGGCCGTGCAGCGCGCCGGGCAGATGCTCGACGAAGGAGCCGCCCTGATCGACGTAGGAGGCGAGTCGTCCCGCCCGCGGGGAGCCACCTATGGCACGGGAGCCGAAACCGTTTCGGTCCTAGAGGAACAACAGCGTATATTGCCGGTGATCGAAGCGCTTGTTCGCCATTTTCCTGAAACCTTACTCTCGGTTGACACCTACAAGCCTGAAGTAGCCCGAGCGGCCTTAGAAGCCGGCGCACACGTCATCAACGACATTTCCGGGCTTCGTTTCTTCCCGGAGATGGCAACCGTGGCTGCCGCGTTCGGCGCACCGCTCATCGTGATGCACGCCCTGGGCCGTCCGGGCGAGATGCCGCACGAGCATCCTTATGCCGACGTGGTGCAGGAGGTGCGCGCCTCGCTTCAGGCGTCGATCCGGGTAGCCGAAGCCGCCGGGGTACGCCATGTCGTCACGGATCCGGGGTTCGGGTTCGGGAAGACGCCCGGCGAAAACATGCGCCTGCTTAACCGGGTGGACGCGTTGCTGGCGTTGGGGCGTCCGGTGCTGGTGGGTATCTCGCGAAAAAGCACGATAGGGCATGTGCTGGGCCATCCGGGGCCGCCCGTACCGGTCGATGAGCGCCTGTATGGGACCCTCGGCGCTACGGCGGTGGCCGTACTGCGGGGAGCCACCCTCGTACGGACCCACGACGTGCGCCCGACCGTTGATATGCTGCGCGTGCTGGCTGCTACCATCGCAGAGAACGGAGCTACTACCTAGATTCAGCAAGGGAATAACGAGACTCTTTTATTAGCCGACACCTCATCGCTTGCTGCGAGGAAGGCCCTACTTATCAACACGATGCCTTGACGTTATTCGAATGGATCATACCGATACGACTCGTCGATCTGGCTGAGATCGGCCTGGTAGCCTTTTTGTTCTACAGGCTGTACCTGCTGATGCGAGGCACCATCGCCGTCCCGATCTTTGTGGGGCTGCTGTCGATCTATCTGCTCCAGTTCCTCGTGGATTGGCTTGAGTTCACCATCTTGCAGGCGTTGTTTGGCTCGCTCAGCGAGATTTTTGTATTGACGATCATCATCCTGTTTCAGCCCGAAATTCGCCGTGTGCTGCTAATGGTGGGACAGAATCCGTTTTTGCGGCGTCTGCTCACTTCTCCCGCCCAACAAGAACTGATCACCGAAATCACCGCCGCCGTCGGCCAGATGAGCCAGAAGCGCATCGGGGCACTCATCGTCTTTGCACGTTCGACGGGGCTGCGCAATTATATTGAGACGGGCGAACTGATCCAGGCCAAAGTCAGCCGGGGCTTGCTGGTCACCATCTTCTATGCACAGAACCCCCTGCACGACGGAGCCGTGATCGTTCAAAACCGGCGGATCGAGGCGGCGCGCTGCATCCTGCCGGTCTCTACCAGCATGCGGCTTAACCCGCACCTGGGGCTGCGCCATCGCGCCGCGGTCGGCCTGACGGAGCAGACCGACGCCTTCGTGGTAGTCGTGTCGGAAGAAACAGGGCATATCTCGGTAGCCGAAAGCGGCGATCTGGCTTCTAATCTGACCCCACAAGAACTCCGTACCCGCTTGACGGATGCGCTCAGTCTGCCGGCTACCCCCGAAGCCGACCTCAGTCCTGCCGAAGTGTAAATATTGGAAAGAATCGGGCGGCAGGGAAGATGCGGAGAAAGCAGAGAAGGACCTGTTTGCGTAGATTGTGTGGTGATTATCGAGTGCCGGCTATCGGATCCCTTTACTCGTTTTCGTTCCCCATCCTTTGCTATGCCCAACCAACGCCCATACCAGCGCCGCCGCACCGATCTGGTCCATGAGTTACGCCGAAAAGGGATCCGAGACGAGCGCGTCCTGGAAGCTATAGAGAAAGTGCCCCGGCACCTGTTCGTCGAGCCGGCGTTGCGGCGGCGAGCCTACCTGGATGAGGCGTTGCCCATCGGCCTCAAGCAAACCATCTCTCAGCCCTTCACCGTAGCCTATCAGACCATGCTGCTGGCACCGCGCAAAGGCGAACGCATCCTGGAAGTCGGTACCGGAAGCGGCTATCAGGCAGCCATCCTGTGCGAGATGGGAGCGCGTCTTTTCACCATCGAGCGGCACTTGCCCTTGTTCGAACGGACCCGTGCTATTCTGGACGAACTGGGCTATCGCGTCGTCACCTGTCACGGCGACGGCACGCAGGGGTGGCCTGCCTTTGCGCCCTTCGACGGTATCATCGTCACGGCGGGAGCCGCCGAGGTGCCCGAGCCGTTGCTGGAACAATTACGCCGTCCCGAGGGGCGTCAACCGGGAGGACGCCTGGTCATTCCTATTGGGGATCGGCGGGGCCAGACGATGACGCGCATCCTCTGCCTGGGTCCCGACACGTACGAGTGCGAAGAGACCCATACGTTTCGCTTTGTGCCCCTCGTTTCGGAGAAAAAGTGAGCGAGGGAGTGCCGCCGTCCCGCTATGTGTCTACGCGGTGTGCCACGTCTGATCCTGATGATCGACGCGCTCGACGACGCCGACGATGGTGGCGTCGGTGGGCGTGAGACCGGGGCGAAAGGGAATGGCGGCTTCGCTGGCCGTGGAATAGATGACGACGTCTCCCTCGCCTGCATCGACGGTGTCGAGCGCAATGAGGGGGGCACCGGCCTGCTCGCCGGTAAACGTCAGCGGCTGCACAACGAGCATGCGCCGCGCTTCGAGCGAGGCGTACTTCTGCGTGGCCCAGATATTTCCGATGACGCGTCCCAGGTTCATGCTTCAGCCAGGGCTTCTTGCGGGGCTTCTCTGGAAACATCCAGCTTGTCTACGATGGCCGTGATGACGGCATCGACGGGCTTGTTGTGGGTCAGCCTGGTCTGGCGCGCACTCGAGCCCTGGGCCACGAGCACAATCTCGCCCACCCCCGCCCCCACGCTATCGACGGCCACAACAAAGGCGCTCTTGAGCGAATAGTCGAGTTCGACATGCTGCACGATCTGCAGCTTCATCCCGACGAGTTGTTCATCCTTGCGCGTGGCCCACACGGTGCCTACCACCTTGCCTAAAATCATGCGTTCCGTCCGTAATAATGCTTCAAAGGCTCGCTCGCTTTCAGCAGATCCTGGGCCAATATACACAACCGAGCCTACTTCGTTGGAACAGATCGTCTGCATTCTTGCTGAAAAAAGAAGGGCCGCCCTCTTGCGAAGACAGCCCTTGTTCACTGCTGGTCCGCCGTGTCACATATCGTCGTCGGGGGTCTCCTCATGTGCCATCTCTTCCGACGAGGGCGCTCCCCGGGTAAAAGCACCGCTTCGTAGTATTTTCCAGGTGTCGTTCTCCTTGGTAAGCAGGGTGAAGTACTCTCCGGTCAGGGTCAATGCCTCTCCCTCTGCCGACTGCCCGGTGTACGTGTATTGCCCCAGTTCGAAGACGACATTCCCCAAATCGGTGAGGGTTTCCGTAGGCTGGAGTTCAACGCTCGTGATGCCCATGTCCAACAATTCCTGGAAGGTAGCTTCGATTTCCGGGGTGCCGGTGGCGGAGGCGCCGTCAGGGCTATAGGTTGTGGCATCGGCCGCCCAGACAGCCGCCACGGCAGCCGCATCCCCCTGACCAATAGCCTGGATGAATTGATCGCGGACCTCATTTATGGCCATCTCCAGGTCTTCGGTTTCCTGGTCGGCCGGCTCGCCGCCTCCCTCGCCGCCTTCACTCTGGCATCCGACGAACAGGACCGTCAGACAGGCAAAGAACAAAGGAAGAAAAACCTTGCGTACGTTCATAGCACACCTCTTTGAAGTGAGTTGAGGATAGAGAAATGCTTCCCCACTTCGTATGAGAGGAAGGTTAGGGTATTGTACAGTACCCTGCACCCTATGTCAAGCGGGGCTATTCAAATGATGTGCCTTCGGTCTCGAAAGGGACGTCGAAATAGGCGGCGACCGTGGCGGCATGATCGTTAAAGGAGAGGCGAGTTCCCAGGTTGCGCCCTTCGCCGGCACCGCAGACGAGCAGCGGCACGTATTCGCGGCTATGATCCGTGCTGGGCGTGGTGGGGTCGTTTCCGTGATCGGCGGTGATCAGCAGACGACCGCCCGGAGGCAGCGCGTCGAGCAAGTCGGGCAGCTCCCGGTCGAAGGCTTCGAGGGCGCGAGCAAACCCCTCCGGGTCGTTGCGATGGCCGTATTCCTGGTCGAAGTCCACGAGGTTGGTCCAGAGGAAGGTGGGGCCGTCGTCCAGGCCGTGGGCACGCATCAAACGCAGCGTTTCGGCAATGCCCTGGGCGTTCGACCGGGTCTTGTACGCCTCGTCGAAGCCGATACCGCCAAAAAGGTCACTCACTTTGCCGACGCTGATCGTGCGCACGCCGTGCTGTTGCAGGGTTTGTTGGAGCGTCCGGGGTGGGAGGAGCGAATAGTCTTTGCGCTGGGCGGAAACGCGCGTGTAGGTGCCGGGAGCCCCCACAAAGGGCCGGGCGATGACCCGTCCTACGGCGTGCTTTCCTACACATACCTCGCGGCGAGCCACCGCGCACATCCGGTAGAGATCCTCCAGCGGAATCGTGTCTTTGTGGGCGGCCACCTGAAAGACGCTGTCTGCCGAGGTGTATACGATGGGATAGCCGGTACGCTGGTGTTCTTCGCCCAGTTCAGAGACGATGACCGTGCCCGACGCCGGCATGTTGCCCAGTACGTCGCCGCAGCCGGTCGCCTCGATAAATGCGGCAACGAGCGCATTGGGGAAGCCCTGGGGGTAGGTCGGAAACGGATGTTCCTGGCGCAGGCCGGCCAGTTCCCAATGCCCGGTGGTGCTGTCTTTGCCTGCCGAGTACTCGCGCATTCGCCCAAAACTGGCCCAGGGTGCCGAGACAGGAGGGACGCCCTCCAACGGGACAATACAACCCAGCCCAAGGCGGGTCAGGTTGGGCAGAGCAGGCCGGGCGACGGCACAGACATGGCCGAGGGTATGGCTCAGAGCATCTCCGTAGAGGCCGGAGTCCGGCTGGGCCCCGATGCCCACACCGTCTAAGATAATCGTGGCGAAAAGGGAAGCTGTCACGGCAAAAAAAGGGATGAGACGAAATGAGTCACGGTCTATCGATTACAGGTTATCTCATAAAACCGTGGATGGGAAAGAATACATTGGGAGCGTGATGATGGGAGACGCCGGGCTATTCTAGAATGGTGCAGGTGCCGGTGGTGTAGGCTTCGCGAAGGGCGGTAGTGGCGTCGGCGCGGAGTTCTTCGGGCGTCTGGTGCCGGCCTTGCAGCACAGCGATACCGATGCTGACGCCCCCCGTAAGGGTGCCCGTTGCGGTGGCCAGTTCCCGCTGAACCTGTGTTCCCCATGCTTCTATATCGTGAACATCACCCTTGTAAAAAACGCCGAAAGTCAACTCGCCGAAACGTTCGATGCGTCCCTGTTTGGTGATGTGCCGCAAGCGGGTTTCCAGAGCGCGTTCAGCGGCAGCCACGGCAGCCTCCCCCCCGTCGGCAATCGCTTCGGCCTGATTGAGATACACCAGGGCCAAGGCTAATAATTGATCCTGGTCGCGGGCGCGCTCCATCTCTTCTGCGATGATCTCACGGCGCGGGCGTACGAGTTGTTCGACCCATTCGACATCGGCAGGGGCGAGCAGCGTACCCAGAAGCCGGGCGAACTGCGCCAACACCGCACGCACGCGGGGCCGGCTGAGGTGATCGTCTTCATCCGTGTCGGCCAGCAGCACGTACGCTTCGGGGTCCGCTCGACGCGGCACCGGTGCCAGCGCCACCTGCCGAACCGACCCTGCCTCCGTACGATACCCCAGGCTGTCTTCAGGAATGCCCCCCTCACCCACATGCCGCACCGTAACCGGTTGCTGGGCCTGGCTCGCCGTCAGCAGAGGAACCGTCGTTGAGAAGGTGTTGCCGGGCCGGGCTTTGTTTTCCTCGCCGACGAGAGCCACGACGTGGTAGTCGGGCGCAAAATCTTCCTGTTTGAGCAGGCAGACGGTCCGGGCCTCCACGGCTGCCCGCAGGGCCTGGAGACAGGGCACGAGGACCGCCAGGTCGTGTGAATCGGTGGTCGGTTCTTCGGCCCCATTCGCCGGTGGCGAAACAGGAGTGGGTTGTGTCGCTTCCGTTTCGCCCTCCCGGGCTTGATCGCGAACTACGGAGGGAACCGAAAAAGAGACGCTCCCGTTGCTCGACTGCTCGACCGGCGGCGACGTTGCCGGGACAGGCGGAACGGGATCGGTGGATTCCGGCTGGATGGGTGCTACCGGTACGCGGTCGTCATCGCTTTCTTGCTGCGGCGACGGCTCTTTCGGGCGGATGTCCAGGATGCCCAGTGCTTTCAATTCATCTTCCGGCGACCGCCTGGGTAGGGCGGATTCCGGAGAGGAAGGATACCGGGCGGGCGTGTAGGGCGTCACTACGTTTCGGTAGCGGCGGCGCAGCACCGCTATCAACAGACCCAGCGCCATCAGCAACAGCACGGCCGCCGCAAGATACAGGAGAGGCTGGTCTAGGACGAGCGCAAGAACGGCGACGACGACGGCGAGGATGCTAAAAAGGACACGAATCATACACCTTCTGCACGAGAATGCAGGGGGGAGAGTTGAATGATCAATCTACCAGCACCTGAAACGAAAGTCAACCGCTGAAACCAGGTCTTCCACACCTGCCCCATGTATCGCGATGAGGAATGTCCAGGCGTCCGGCGGATCAGATGAGCCGTCCGGAGGGATGCTTTGTTATTACGAAACATACGGAGGAATTATGCTGCACCCCTCGGTCTTCAACCAGATGCCCTCATAAAAAGCCATTTTATACAATCTTCTTATACATTTTTTCAGAATGACCATGTCTACATAAGTAACTGCAGCGCCGGCGACGCCCGATGTTGTAGCCTCGTCTCCCGGAGATATCGACCCCCAAAATGCAGGTACCATCAAGGAAGGAGTCAACCAAGGAGAATACCGGAGCAAGCTCGCATAAAGGACGCGACTACCTCATAGAGACATCGTGAAACGGAATACCCGGAGACGGAAGCTCTAACACCCGGACGAAGCCGTTTTGGGATTTTAGTTAAAACCTTCCTTCACGATAAACAGAGTGAAAACAACGGGGGGACATAGCGCTCCCGTCCAGGTTCGTTCTCGTGCGGATGCTGCGCTGTACATCCCGTTTTTATATAGACAACGCAGGTGAAAATAGATGAAACCGTCTGTATGTTTCACCCTGTTGATGCGTGTTGCCGGACTCGTCTTCGGCGTTGTTGTAGGGGCAAGCGGCCTCCTGGCCGGCTCCCATACGTCCTATGCGAGGACCCTTGAGATGGACAGTCCCAAGCTGTATCGTCTCAGCACCGAAGCGTCCGAAGCGTCGGCCGCGTTCGAAACCTCCTCACAGGGCGAGTTGGAGTTCTGCGAGTACAACATCGACCTGAACTTCGATGACACCTTCAACATCCGAGACTACGTCCAGCCCAAAACCGGCAACGACCCCATCG
>JBHHWM010000064.1:0-21097 GCA_046756545.1 Rhodothermales bacterium
TGGAACATGCGGGTGACCCCCTGGCTGTCGGTAGCCGCCGAGGCATTCTACAAGGATTTTTCGAACCTGTCGGTGCCCATCTTCAGCGCCTTTCCCCAATTTACGACGGCGCTGCAACCCGCCGACGGCGAAGCGATGGGCCTGGACCTGCGGCTCGAACTTCGAGATCGCCCCTTTTATCTCGACTCGGTGCTCGACGGCTACATCAGCTATTCGCTCGCTTCCGTCGAATATCGGACGCAACAGGTGGACTACCACCCCGCGCATGACCGTCGCCACCAGGTAAACGCGTTGCTGCATGCCCAGCGCGGCTCCGTCGGCATGACGCTGCAATGGCAGTTCGGCTCGGGCCTGTCCTACACCAAATCCGGCGGCTTCGACGTATGGCACCTGTTGACGCCCGACGTGGACGTGACGTCCGACCCCGGCCGGGAACGCGTCCTCTACAGCACGCCCTTCGGGGGGCGCCAGCCGTTGTACCAGCGGCTCGACCTGTGGATCGAGCGCCGCGTGGATCGGGGCCGTACCGTCGCGACGCTGCGTGCGGGCGCGCTCAACCTTTTCAATCGCGACAACCTGTTTTACTACGACCTGTTCACCTTCAAACGCGTCGACCAGTTGCCTTTCATTCCATCGGTCGGTTTCAAACTGGAGTTGCGATGATCCCCTCCATGCGTGTGATTCAGGGCCTGAAAACCGGCCTGTGTTTGTGCCTGCTCGCCGGGATGCTGTTCGCTACCTCCTCGTGCGACGACCCCTTCATCGATCCGTTCGAAAACAACGACCGCTATTTCACCGTGTTCGGTTTCCTGCATGAACGCGAGACCGAACACACCGTGCGCGTCATCCCGGTGACGCGTCATCCGGAGCGCATCGCCTCGCCGACGGATCCGCAGGCCACCCTCGACGCCACCGTGACCTCGATAGACCTCGGCACCGGCGAGCGGCACACCTGGCAGCATACCCTCGAACGCCTCGATAACGGGAACTACGGGCATATCTTTCGAACCCACTTCATTGTGCAACGAGGGCATACGTACCGCCTGGAAGTGCGCCGTTCAGACGGGGTCACCGCCGCAGCCGAGACGACCGTGCCCAACCTCTCGGCCATCGTGCCGGAATTCGGCCCCTTTCACGTCAGCGCCGATACGACGGTCGTTACGCAGGACGTCGTTCTCCCCGGCATTGCCTCGCCCTGGAACATCGAAGTGCTCTACCGGCTGCGCCCGGCGGTGCGCATCCCCTATGAACGAACCGGCGAACGCACCGATGACGGCGGCTGGCGCTTCACCCTGGACCTGACAAATGATCGCGGGTTCTTGAGCAGCCTGTTCGGCATCCCGAGCCCCCAGGTGTTGTGGGAAGCCATGGGGCTTCAGATAGAGGTGCTCGACGACCAGTGGGACCCGCCGGACGGCGTTTTCGATCCCGAAGTGCTGGCCCAGCCCGGCAGGCTCTCGAACGTAGAAAACGGCTACGGCTTCTGGGGATCGGTCGGCCTTTTCCAACTGGACTGGCCGATCTCGTGCGAAATGAGAGACATCATGGGCTTCCCTCCTCCCGACGACGTAAATAACACCCCGCCATGTTCATAAAGCCCGTACGTACGTTGGTGTTAATGGCTGGATTGCTGTGCTGCCTGGCCTCGTGTGACGACACGTTCGTCGATCCCTTTGAGAATGACGACCGCTATTTCACTCTGTTCGGCTTCCTCGACCAACTCGAAACCGAACACGCCGTACGTGTGGTGCCGGTGACGCGTACGCCCGAACGAATCCTCTCTCCTACCGACCCCCAGGCCGCCATCGACGCGGTGGTGACTTCGATAGAACTCCAAACCGGCGCGACGCAAACCTGGCGACACCACCTCGAACGGCTCGACGACGGCACCTATGCCCACATCTTCCGGGCCTCGTTCATCGTCCAGCCGAACTATACCTACCGCCTGGAAGTGCGGCGCTCGGATGGAGCCACCGCGACTGCCGAGACGACCGTGCCCTATATCCCCGACGCCACCTACTACGTAATCGACCCGATTCAGATCTCCGAAGACTCGGTCGTCACGCAAGACGTGTTCATTCCAAAGGTACCTTCCCCGTGGGACATCCAGGGGGTCTATCTCATGTCCACCGCCGATACGGGAGAGGGTGCCTTGAACGGTCGTTTTTCCAGGCCCTACGATCGATCCGGGGAACGGACCGAAGACGGCGGCTGGCGCTTTACGATGAACCTCACCGAAGACCTGATCCAGGTGCGCGAGGTTATCTCCGAGTTCCAGCGCCAGAGCGTGTATAACACCAGCCCGATAGGACTCACCAGCATGGGCGTGCAGATACGGATGTTGGACGACCAGTGGAATCCGCCGGAGGGCGTTTTCGATCCCGAAGTGCTGGCCCAGCCCGGCAGGCTCTCGAACGTCGAAAACGGCTACGGCTTCTGGGGCTCCATCGGCCTGTACCGGCAAGAATGGAGCGTAAGCTCCGATTTTTCGCGGTTGCTCGGCAACGATTTCTGACACCGCTTCTCCACCTCAACACCGGCACCGTCTACACCCAGAACGACGTAAAGCCTTCGACGAGCAGGCGCTCCCACATCAGGCAGAGGCGGGCGGCGGTACGGGGATACCGGGTGTCGGCGAGATGGTTCGGGCGTCCGACGTCGTCCCAGGCGTCGAGCAGGGCGCGGGCGTCTTCGTCTTCCGTGAAGCGTTCCCCCAGAGCCGCCCATCCGAGCAGCCCCAGCACGGCGTGGCGGAGGGTTCGGCTGCCCCCGTTCAAGCGGGGCAGCACCTTCATGTGCAACGCCAGGTCGAGCGGATCGACCAGCGCCCCGGAACGCGTTCGAAAGGCCGGAGCCACCTCGCGGGCATGGAGCGCAAACAGGGCCACCTCGTTGCGCGTGCGATAGGCCACCTGCACCTGGGCGGGCGACAAAAAGGCATTGACGGCGTCGAGTGTCTCGATGGTCCGGTCGATGCACGCACGCTCGCCGTCGTCCAGGTCGCGCAGGCCGCGCAGGTCGATGGCGCGCGGATGCCACGCCGAAACAGGCCAGCAAGCAGGGGGCAGCGGCTCTTCGGGCATCGCCGACCAGACGCTCAGATCCATGTCGGCCAGTTCGAGGGTAAAGGCGCGATCGAGCACTTTGCGGCTGAAACCGTGGGCGCTCTCGTCCATGTTGACCGTGCCGACCAGCGCCAGATTAGACGGCAGCGGCACGGCTCCCCAGCCGGTGTCGGCTCCGCGCAGATCCATGTCCAGCAACGGGGGGCTCTCGAACCCGAAGCCGTCCGCAGCGGGCCGCCGATCTTCGATGCGGCTCAACACCTCGGCGAAATATTGCTCGACACGCGCCAGGTTCATCTCATCGACCACGCAGGCGACATGCCGTGCGGGATGCTGCTGTGCCTCCCGCGCCGTGCGCAACAGCACGCCGGGGCGGAAGCGTCCTTGCAAGTCAGTGTAACCCAGCACGTCGGCGGAGTCGGTCCAGTCGGGCCGCACCGCGAGGAGCCGGGCGGTGCCGCCGGTCGCTTCCGCGACGAGCGCCGGTAGCTTCGACTTGCCCGTCCCCGTCACGCCGGCCAGGATCACGAAGGGTTTGGTCCGAACCGCCGTCACGTAGGCCGCTACCTGCCAGGGCTCGTAGACAAAGCCGCGCGCCTCGATGTGCCGGATCAACGCCTCCATCGCCTCCGCCCGGTGGAAGGGTGTCGCATGTTCGTAGGACGCGGCGGCCTCGCGTACAATGGGAGACCGTGCCTGCCGGGCCTTCAGATAGGCGTCATAGGCGGCGAGTACTTTTTCCAGGTCCGACGCCTGCCGGGCGCGCACGAGAAATTCCAGCACCTTCTCGTCCACCTTGGGGAGCGGATACACGACCTGCTGCACGACGGCGCGGAAACTGCCTGCGTCTCGCGCAGCATCCAGCCGATCTTGAAACGCCGCGTAAGGCACCCAATCCTCTTCCGAAAGCGCTGCATGGGGACGCACCCGGAGGCGATAGGGATAGGCACTGCCCGCAATCAGCGGCGTCGTGTCTACAAACGCCTCACCCACTGCTTCAAACATCCCGGCGATCACCTTCGAACCCGAGAGATACGCGAAAAGGATATCGCCGGAACGGATGCGTTCGAGGGCTTTCCGTCCTACTTTGCGGATGGCGAAGGTGCCCGTCTTGACGTACGTCGCGTAGTTCTCCGGCGGCACGGCCCAGAGCCAGGCGCGTTTGAGATCGGGACGGTGTGTGGTTTCCGTATCCACGGCTCCGTTCTTGTGCCGTTTTCCAGGTTTGGGGAATCTGGAAGGCCGGTCTGGTGGCATATGCATCCGAATTGTTCATAAACTACGTACTGCCTCGTTCCGGCGCATCTCTATCTTTTTTCATGACCGATGCGTCTCCTCGTCTATACATTCAAGCCCGTCTGTTATGTCGCAAGAAACCCGCCGCACGCTGTTCGAGATTTCGAACGACCTCCTCGCCCTCTACGACCGCCTGGAAGACCTGGGCGGCGACGTCACCTCGCCCGAGGTAGAACAAACCATCGACGCCTGGTTCGAGCAGCTAGGCCGCGAACGCGATGAGAAGCTCGACAACTATGCCGCCCTCATTCGCGAACTCGAAGCCCGCGCCGAAGCGCGCAAGCACGAAGCCCGCCGCCTCACCCAACGGGCCCGCCGCGACGCCGACCACGCCGCCTACCTCAAGCAACGCCTCGTGCTCTTCTTCCAGGATCACCACCTCAAAACCGTCGAAACGCGGCGCTACCGCCTGACGCTCCAGCGCAGCGGCGGCAAACGCCCCGTCGTCCTGACTCTTGACCCGGAGGAGTTGCCCGAGGAATTCCAGCGTTGGAAAGTGAGTGCCGACCTCGACGCCATCCGCGAAGCACTCGAACACGGCGCTACGCTCGACTTCGCCGAACTGGGCGAACGCGGTCACTCCCTGCGTATCAGTTGACGGCACAGCACGCCCTATCGACGCCTCGCCATCCCTTTTCGTTGAATGAGCACCGCCGTTTTGCCTTTCAGCCGGGGGCCGGTGATATTGCAGGCACGGTGCGCCATCCCCCCTCCACAGATACTCTCATCGACGAGCAACCTTATGACGCCCCTTCATCGTTCTTTTTTGCTCGCTGTGACCGTCGTGGTGCTCCTCCTCGCCGGATGCGATTCGACCGCTAACGAAGCGGAACCGGAAGAGCCGGTGGATCCCCGCATCCGCCTCGAAAGCCGGATTTCCATGATCGGTCCGAACATGATCCACAGTGACGTGTGGGGCTATGTAGATCCCGCCACCGGCAAAGAATACGCCCTGGTAGGCGGCCTGGGTGCCGGAGGCACGCTCTACATCGTGGACGCCTCGGATCCCGCCCGCCCCGTACATGTGGCTACCGTGAACGTGCCGGGGTTTGACATAAAGGTGTGGGGACACTTCGCCTATACCGTCACCGGCGGAGGGGACGGAGGGCTCGACCCCGAGGGCCGCATCGTCGATCTCAGCGACCCGGCCCATCCCGTCGTTGTCGGAGCGTTTCCTTCATCGCACAACCTTTTTATCGACGACCGGGGATTTATGTACCTCGAAATTCCCGGCCTGCGCATCATGGATCTCAACGACGATCCGGTCAATCCGGAACAGGTATGGAGCGATGGGCAGAACGGCGGACACGACGCCACGGTGGTTGGGAATCGCCTGTTTGACTTCCATGGCCGAGGGGGCACGAATATCTACGATGTGAGTTCGCGTTCGAACCCGCAGCGGCTCGGCTCGATCACCCTGCCGAGCATCAGCTACCATCACAGCGGCTGGACGACCTCCGACGGCAACTACCTCCTCGTCTGCGATGAGCTATCCCAGGCTCCGACGGCCGACATCACCGTATGGGACATCCGCGATCCGAGCGACCCGACTCTGGTGGCGGAGATCGGCGACGACCAGGCCACCGTGCACAACCTGTATATCATCGACAACCTGGCCTACGTGTCCTACTACGCCGCCGGCTTCCGGCTCTACGACCTCACCGACCCGACGCAGCCGCGCCTCGTCGACGAGTTCGACACGGAGCCGGCAACAGCGACCCCCGGTTTTACCGGCGCGTGGGGGGCCTATCCGTTTACCCCGTCCGGCGCGATCTATGTGAGCGACATGCGGAACGGGCTCCACATTTTCTCGCTGGAGCGATAACGGAACGCTCGCGCCGGGCGCGGCCTCAACCCGCCGCCTCGTTGAAGTCGGCGAGGGCTTCCTCCAGCGTCTCGTAGTCCTCGAAGACGGAACCGAGAAGCCGCGTCATCAAAAAGACGTTTCGAACACGCTTCTTCAGCGCGGCAAGGCACATGTCGCCCCCGGCGTTGCGCATCGAGGTGAGCCCGGCAATCAGCACGCCGATCCCGGTCGAATCCATCAAGTCGGTCCTGGACAGATCGACAACGACCCGCCTGGCTCCGGCCTCTTTATGCGTGTCGAGGGTCTCTTTGAAGGCGGGGCCGTCGATGCTTCCAAGAAATTTGCCGGTGATTTCAAACACGAGGGCTTCATTGCGCTCCCTGGTTGCAAATGGCATAAGGATCTCCGGTTTGGTGAACGAAGGGGTGATACACGCTCCATCAGGCAGGCGGCCCGTGGTACTGGAGCGCCAGCATAGTAACGTCGTCAGGCTGTGCGACACCGCCGGAGAAGGTATCCAGCGCATGCAGCACGTCGCGGACCAGTTCGGCAGGCGCAGAGCCGTTCATTCGGAGCAGCCTGTGCCTCAGGCGCTCGTCCGTGAACTGATCACGCCGGTCATTGACGGCATCGGTGACGCCATCGCTGTAGAGCAATAGCGTGTCGCCGGGCTGGAGCGTGAGGCTACCGGCCCGGTAGTCAAAATCCTTCAACAGGCACAGCCCGACGCCGCCGGTGCCTGCTAACGGCGTGACCCCCGCTCCCCGGCGGATCACATAGGGCAGCGTATGTCCGGCATTGCAATAGAACACCTCGCCGGTCAGGGTATGGAGGATGCCGTAGACGAGCGTGACGAACATGTGCGGCAGGCTTTCAGGATAGAGTACGCGATTCACGTGGCGCACACACGCCTGCGCCGGGAGCCCTTGCAGCGCCGTGGCGCGTAGTATTGTGCGTGTCACGGCCATAAACAACGCCGCCCCCACCCCTTTACCCGAAACATCGCCCAGCACAAAGCCGAGCCGGTCGGCATCGACCAGGAAGAAATCATAGAAATCGCCGCCGACCTCGCGAGCAGGACGCATCGTGGCATGCAGGTCGAAGTCGGAGCGGTCGGGGAAAGCCGGGAAGGTAGAGGGCAACGTCGAGAGCTGAATCCGGGCGGCAATATCGAGCTCCTGCTGCAGCGCCGTCAGTTGACGTTGCAACGCCACGGACTGTTTCAGGGCTTCCAGTTCGTCGCGGGTCTTATCGACCGTGGTCTCCAGGTCTACGAAATCTATCGGCTTGGTGAGGAAGTCGAAGGCTCCCCGGTTCATCGCCGTGCGGATGTTCTCCATGTCGCCGTAGGCCGACACGATGACGACCTTCACCAACCGCTCCAGGCCTCCGATCTTGTCGAGCAGCGTCAGCCCGTCCATACGCGGCATGTTGATATCGGTCAGCACAATGTCGATCTCCTCATCGCCCCGGAGGTGTTCGAGGGCTTCCACCCCGTCTCCGGCAAAGACGAATTCCAGGTCGCCACGGCGTATCCGTTTCCGAAACTTCTGTCGGATCAGAAGTTCCAGGTCAGGCTCATCATCGACGACCAGGATCTTAGAAGGCATCGCTCCACCGTGGGGTACTATCTGACAATACTACGCAGGTAATCTTGCGCATTACGGATGAAAAATCAAACACCCTGGCGAAACAGGGCGTTGTCCCGTCGCAGAACCCGACTGGAGCAGGCCCCGTTCCCGGCTCGTGTCAGCCCGGCAGCGTGATGACGAAGGTGCTTCCCATGCCCTCCTCACTTTCGGCCCTCAGGTCGCCCCCGTGCCCCTGTACGACGATGTCGTAACTGATCGACAGGCCCAGCCCGGTACCGGTGCCCGTCGGCTTCGTCGTGAAAAACGGCTCGAACATTTTTTCTTGCACCTCTGCGGGAATTCCGGGACCGTTGTCCTGTACCCGAATCTCCACCTCGTTTCCCACCCTGGACGTATGCACCCGGATCGTCGGGACGTATCCGGCATCCGAGGTTTGCTTTTTTTTCTGTACGGCGTAGAAGGCGTTGTGAAACAGGTTGAAAAACACCCGCCCGAGTTCCTGCGGCACGGCGCTCACCGTACCGACGGTCTCGCCGTAAGCTCGCCTGAAGAGGATGGGAAAGTCGTCCTGTTGGGCACAGAGGCCGTGATAGCACAGCTTGAGGTATTCTTCCAGGAGCGCATTGACATCCGTAGACATGCGCGCCCCGGCGGTGCTGCGCGAATGCTCGAGCATACTCCGGACGATGCCGTCGGCGCGCCGGCCGTGCTTGGCGATCTTGCGCGCGTTGAGCTTGAGGTCGTCCAGGATCTCACCGAGGTCGTCGTGGATATCGGTGCCGTCCGGGTCTGCGTGCGCGTCGAGGGTTTCGGACAGTTCGTCGGCCAGTTCGATGGAAAGTACCGCGAAGTTGTTGATGAAGTTGAGCGGGTTTTTGATCTCGTGCGCGATCCCGGCGGTTAGCTGGCCCAGCGAAGCCATCTTGGCCGATTGGACGAGTTGGGTCTGGGTGGTCTTCAGTTTTTGGAGCACCTGTTCCAACTCATCATTCTTCTCCTTGAGTTCGACGTTCCGCAGGCGTTCGATTTCAGCGTCCTGTTCCGCCTTCTCCACCTCAAAACGAACCTGAATGTTGTTTATCGCCGCCTGCGCCTCCTCGCCCTGGATGTCTTCCCGCACCCGGTGGAACGCTTTAAAATGCGTCAAGGCCCGGTCCAGATCGCCCCGGCGTTCGTAGGCGTCGGCGAGAGCCTCGTGCGCCTGGTAGACCCTCGGCTTTGCCTTGATGTCCTCGGCAATGGCAAGCGCTCGGTGGAGCACATCCAGAGCCTTCGCCATCTCGTTCTGCTCGATGTAAATGCGTCCCAGTTGGATCAGGCTTGTGCTCTGTGACTGCCGGTTACCGACCTCTTCCCGGATCTGAAGGCTCTGGTGATGCAAACGCAGCGCCTCCTCGTAATCACCCAGGCGGTGGTGGATGATGCCGATGTCGTTCAACGCCCTGGCCTCGCCGATCCGATTGCCGGTTTCTTCGAAAAGGGTGAGGCTTTTGTTGTAGTAAGGAAGCGCGTCCTCATAGTGCTCCAGGTGCAGATAGACGGTCCCGATGCCGTTCAACGCCCGCGCCTCGCCGACGCGTTCGTCCAGGTCTTCAAAAATCGCCAGGGCATCCCGATAAAACTGGAGTGCCCGGTCGTACGCCCCAACATCGACGTAGCCGCCGCCGAACCCCACCAGCGTCCAGGCCTCCTCTACCCGGTTGCCGGTCTGCTGAAAGAGCTTGAGCGCTTTCATGCCGTTTGCGAGGGATTGCTCGTACTGGCCCAGGCTCAACTGGACGCTGGCCAGCGCGGTCATCGACAGGGCCAGGCCATCCAGGTCGTCTATCCCTTCAAAGAGCGCGATGGATTCTTCCAGCTTTCCGTAGGCGGCTTCGTGGTCCGATAACATGTAACGGGCGAAGCCGTTATAGCCCAGGCTGTAGGCCATCCCCCTCGTATAGCCCAGCCGCTGCGCCAGTGCATACGCTTCCCGTGTCACCGCCAGGATCCGGTCCAGGTTGTCCGTCCGCAGGGCGGCGGCCACCTCAATGAGCACATCGACTGTCTCCGTGGTTTCCTCTCCCCGATCCCGCAACGCCTGCAGGCGTTCGTCGAGAGAAGCAAGGGTGTTTGTCATTGGTAGGCTCGTTTTGTGGCCCGAAACAACCGGCGCGGGACTTAGCGGGTAGGTAGTGTAATAGTGAACACGGTCCCTTCGCCTTCCCGGCTCTTCACACCGAGCGTGCCGCCGTGCCCCCGCGTAACAATCTCGTAGCTGATCGACAGGCCCAGCCCCGTCCCTGATCCCGCAGGCTTCGTCGTAAAAAACGGTTCAAAAACCCTGTCCTGCATCGCCTCCGGGATTCCGCTTCCGTTATCCTGCACCTCGATTTCGACCGCGCGCGCGCTCTTCCGGGTACGCACCGAGACCATCGGCTTGTACGCCTGGCCCGCCTCCTTCGCCCGTTCGTGCACCGCGTAGAAGGCATTGTTCAGCAGGTTGAGAAACACACGCCCGATATCCTGCGGCACGATCTCAATCTCGCCTACCGCTTCGTCGTACACTCGTTCGATGGTCGTGCTGAAATTCACATGCCGGGCCCGCATGCCGTGGTAGGCCAGATTCACGTACTCCTCCAACAGGGTGTTGACGTCGGTGGCACGACGCGGGCCGGGTGTACCCCGCGAGTGTTCCAGCATGCTCCGGACGATGCCGTCGGCGCGCTTGCCGTGCTTGTTGATCCTCTCGGCGTTGATTCTGAGATCGTTCAGAAGGTCCTCCAGATCGGCGGCCACCTCCGCGACGGTTTTGTCCCGGTTCGCCTCGATTTCGCGGTGGAGATCACCGGCGAGTTCAGTCGAAAGCTGGGCGAAATTATTAACGAAATTGAGCGGGTTTTTGATC
The DNA here is from genome assembly GCA_046756545.1 of Rhodothermales bacterium. GTDB lineage: Bacteria > Bacteroidota > Rhodothermia > Rhodothermales > JBHHWM01 > JBHHWM01. Next base: position 10,648 of record JBHHWM010000064.1, read on the forward strand.
TCGTGCGCAATCCCGGCAGTCAGTTGACCCAGCGAAGCGAGTTTCTTGGACTGAATGAGTTGATCCTGGGTTTTTTGCAGCCGTTGCAACGTATCGGCCAGTTCGTGGTTTTTTTCCTTCAGTTCATGGGTTCGTGCCTCTACGCGCTGCTCCAGGGTCCCGCTGTAGGCTTCGAGCTGGGTATTGGCTGCTTCCAGTTCCCGAGCATACACCTCGAGCTGCCGCGTATTATCGGTGAAACGGCGCTCGACGAGATAGCCGAGGAACAACATAAAGATCAGCACGCCCCAGGGAGCCAGGGCAGGCGCATCGGACACCACCCTGAAGCCCATAAGCAGCGTATCGTGCAGCCCCAGAACCACGACGATGAACAGGCCGATGCCGAAGATTCTCGCTTCCGGTTTACCGCCTCGAATGGCAGGCACCACCGTAATAATCAGAGCCAGGAGACTGGCCGTCAGCAATGCAAAAAAGAAAGGGGTCAGGAAAAAGATGGGCACCACATTCATCACATCCAGCACCATCGCCACCAGGAAGAACAGGAGGTGCCCCTGCCAGAGCCTTCGGATCACGGCTTTGAATCCGGCCCCGATCATCTGCTCGAAAAAGCCCAGGATACCTACCGGAAAGAGGTAAAAAAGGGCGTTCGTGTAATACAAGGCGGCGGGGATGTTGAGGATAAAATAGCTGGCGAAATGATTGGCGACATACTGAACGCCGAAACACAGGGAGAACAAGCCCAGGTAGAAGAGCAGCAACGCACGCTGGCGCTCTCGCCCTTTTAGCAAGAGCAGCAGCAAAAGCAGCCCTGCGACCACCAGGATGATCCCGATCAGAAGCGGGGCCAGGTCCGTCCGCAGAGCCATGCGCAGCAGATCCGCTTCGGAAGCCAAATACACAGGCATGGGGATACCGATCAACCCCTCGTGGTCGGAAAAAATCCGCAAGGACAGTACCCGTCCTCCGGCATCTTCCGGCAAGGAGATCGAATGGGGGATGACGCCCGCATATTTGTTCCGTGGATCCGGCTGTAGCTCGCCCGCCCGGTAGCATCGCGTGCTGTCGAGATAGGCTTCCACCCCCAGCCAGATGTAGCGCGTGCCCAGTACCGGGTCCTCCGGCAACTCCTCCGGTAAGCGGATACGCAGCCACAGCACGCTCCGGGCCTCCCCCGGCGGATTAAAAAGCGTGGGAGCCGGCTGCCACGCCGCCGCCGTTGCCGGGGTATCGTAGGTCCACTGCGGGGTGCCGCGTTCATCGACGGGAGAGTCGCCCCAGCGGTATTCCCACCCGTCGCCGGGTGCCAGCGTCGTGACCTGGCCCAACGCCGTAGCGCCGCCCCCGCCGGCCCACCAGCACAGACCGATTATCATCCCCAGTGCCACCCGGATGGGATGGTTGTGGAAAGAAATACGCATGCGCGTCGTGTCCATCTAAACCGTAAAGCGATAACTGTAGAAAAAGGGGCAGCCTCTCACGCCTCGCACGCATGCTGGATCGCCGCGGCCACTTCTTCAGGGACGGCGGTGAATCGAATCTTACACATCCCTGCGCCCGCTTCATCATCTACCACCTTGGCGTAGAGATCGCCCAGCATGGTGCCGCCGTTCTCCGGCAACGGCACCATCATCTTGAGGTTTGTCAACAACTCGACGGGCCGGGCGATGCGGATTACGGCACCGGAGGTCGATAGCTGGATCATGGCTCCCCGGCACACCTCACCGGTCATGTGCTTGCCGTCGAGTATCGAGTATTGAAACATCCAGGGGGTATCGAGCCGCACCAGGTGCTCCACAAAGATCGGGAGCGAGAGGTTATAGGGCGCACCCACCCCTTCCGCTTCATAGATGTTGAGCGGCTCCGAAAATCCCTTGGCCGACAGTTTCATCTCTTTTCCGATGAGCACGGCCGGCCCGGCTTCCATGAGCGTGCTCTCGGTCGTGAGAATTTGCCCGCCTACCGTGTAGGATTCGATCCGCGCCGTCAGGTTGACGTGGCTACCCACGACGCCGTACTTCGCGCGTTTGACCGACCCAATGTTACCCACGACGACCTCGCCCGTGTTGAGGCCGATGCCCATCTCCAGCCGGGGCAGGTCCCGCGCTTCCATCTCGGCATTAACATCAGCCATCGCGCACTGCATATCGATGGCGCAGGCCACGGCCCGCAGAGCGTCGTCGTCCCGCTGAAACGGCGCGCCGAAAATGACCAGAATGGCATCTCCGATGAACTCGTCGATGGTGCCGTTGTAGGCCGTGATGACATCGGCCATCCGGCCCAGATACACGTTCAGAATCTCGACGACCTTCTCGGGGGGCAATCGTTCGGAGACCGTAGAAAACCCCCGCAGGTCGGACATCAACAGCGTGACTTTTCGCTTATCGCCGCCGAGTTTCAACGCCTCGGGGCGTTCCAGCAGCGTCGAGACGACGTCGGCAGAGAGGTATCGACCGAACGTTTCTCGCGCGAGCGCCGCCTTTTTTTGCTGCTCAATCGAGCTAACGGCCTTGGCAATCGTAATCTCCAGATCGTCGAGGTTTAACGGTTTGGTCAGAAAATCGAAGGCCCCCCGATTCATCGCAGCGCGAATGTTGTCCATGTCGCCATAGGCCGTCACGACCACCGCTTTGAGCAAGCGTTCCAGGTCGGTGAGATTGGCCAACAGCGTCAGCCCATCCATCCGGGGCATGTTGATGTCCGTCAGCACCAGATCGATGGCCGGATTCTGTTCGAGCACATCGAGGGCCTCCAGCCCATCGCCTGCAAAGGTAAAGACGTATTCGCCGGCCCTGATTCTCCTCCTGAATTTCTGGCGAACCAGGGGTTGCAAGTCGGGTTCGTCATCGACGACCAGAATATGCACGGGGGCAGAGACCATGCGCAAATTACGCTTCGAGATCGGTGAGGGTTTGTTTCAACTGTGTGAAGTCGAGCGGTTTGGTCAGGTAGCCGTCAGCACCGTATTCGATTGCCTTCTGGTACGTATCCTGGCTACCGTAGGCCGTAATCATGTGGACGGGCAGGTCGTCGAACTCCGCCTTGATGTGCTGCAGCAGTTCCAGCCCGGTCATGCCCGGCATGTTAATATCCGAAAGCACGAGGACAATGCCGGTCCGGTCTTCGTGGTACAAATACTCCAGGGCTTTCTCTCCGGAAAAAGCAAAATGAAATGCATACCGGCCTGCTCTTACCTCTCTTCTAAAACGCTGCCGAAAGAGCCACTGCATGTCTTCTTCATCATCGACGACCAGGACGTTGACGGGGGTGGACATCGTATGCCTCAACAGAATCGGTGAATACAAAAAAAACACGAGCGATCGGAGGATGCACCGCGCATAGCAACATAGTAAACGACACGGAAAAAAAACCAAGCCCACGGCCTTTGTTTATACTCCTCCACGTTGTGCCCCTCCTGGGTTGAGACGACGAATCGGGAAAACGACGCATCGAGGAGGGATTCCCCGCTTTTTTGTTGGTCGATGCAGCGTCTCGTCGTCTCCTCGTTTCCAAGGTGCCACCACAGGGCACACCGTGAGTTCTTCCATACTGCCATAGGGTTGTCGCAACCTCCCTCTATCTTGTCCTGTTGAAATGTCCGTTCCCTACCCAGCGCCGGCCCGAATCCATCATGGCTTTGATTGAGACTCACCATCCCTTCGAACTCGTCTCCGACTTCCAACCGACGGGCGACCAGCCGCGTGCCATCGGCGAACTGACCGACGGCCTCCGGCGCGGCGACCCCTACCAGACCTTGCTGGGGGCGACAGGCACAGGAAAGACCTTTGCCGTGTCGCACGTCATCCAAAATGCGGGCATGCCGACGCTGGTGATGAGCCACAACAAGACGCTGGCCGCCCAGCTCTACGCCGAGTTCAAGCAGTTCTTCCCCAACAACGCCGTCGAGTTTTTCATCTCCTACTACGACTACTACCAGCCCGAAGCCTACATCGTCCACTCGGACACGTACATCGAGAAGGACATGGCCATCAACGACCGGATCGACCGGCTGCGGCTGCGGACGACGAGTTCGCTCGTCTCGGGGCGGAAAGACGTGATTGTGGTGGCCAGCGTGTCGTGCATCTACGGCCTGGGGTCGCCGGAAGAATACAAGGCGCAGATTGTGCAGATCCAGCCGGGGCAGGAGATCGAGCGCAACGACCTGCTCCGGCAGTTTATCAGCATCTACTACACGCGTAACGACATCGACTTCCAGCCCGGCACCTTCCGCGTGCGCGGCGACGTGGTCGACATCTTCCCCGCCTATCTCGAAGAACGCGCCTACCGCATTACGTTCTGGGGCGATGAGATCGAGAAGATCACCCTCATCGATCCGCTGACCGGCCATTCCATCCAGGAAGAAGCCTTCCTGACGATCTACCCCGCCAAGATTTTTGTGACGCCTGCCGAACAGATGGAACGGGCCATCGCCTCGATTGAAGAAGAACTGCGGTGGCGGCTGGCCGTGCTCCGCGAAGAGGGCAAACTGGTCGAGGCGCAACGCCTGGAGCAACGCACCCTCTTCGACATCGAGATGATGAAGGAAATCGGCTATTGCTCGGGCATCGAGAACTACAGCCGCCACCTCTCCGACCGCAACCCCGGCGAGCGACCCTATTGCCTCTTCGACTACTTCCCGGACGAATTCCTGCTCGTCGTGGACGAGAGCCACGTCACCATACCGCAGGTGCGGGCCATGTACAACGGCGACCGCGCCCGCAAGCTGACGCTCGTTGAGCACGGCTTCCGCCTACCCTCAGCCCTCGACAACCGCCCGATGACGTTCGAAGAGTACGAAACGCAGCACCACCAGGTCATCTTCGTCAGCGCCACCCCGAGCGACTACGAACTGGAAAAAAGCGGCGGCGTCTTCGTCGAGCAGGTTATCCGCCCCACCGGCATCCCCGATCCCGAAATCATCCTCCGGCCCACCGAGAACCAGATCGACGACCTGCTGGACGAGATCCGAACGGTGACGGATCGCGGCGAACGGGTGCTGGTGACCACGCTGACCAAGCGCATGGCCGAAGACCTGACCGACTACTTCGACTCGTTCGGGGTGCACGTGCGCTATCTCCATTCGGACATCGACGCCCTCACCCGCGTCGAACTCCTGCGCGACCTGCGGCTGGGTGCCTACGATGTGCTCATCGGCGTCAACCTGCTACGCGAGGGACTGGACCTGCCCGAGGTCTCGCTCGTCGCCATCCTCGATGCCGACAAAGAAGGCTTCCTCCGCAGCGAACGCTCGCTCATTCAGACAGCAGGACGCGCCGCGCGCAACGTCAACAGCAAGATCCTCCTGTATGCCGACACCGTCACCGGCTCGATGCAGCGCATGATGGATGAAACGAACCGGCGTCGCGGGATCCAGCACGCCTATAACAAGGAGCACGGCATCACGCCCAAGACGGTCTACAAGTCGCGCGAGCAGATCATGCGCGGCACCGTCATCGCCGAGGAGAACCAGCCGGACGGCGAAGCCGCCTCGCGCCACCAGTACGGGCTGCCGAGCCAACCGTCTATCGTGGCCGACCCGGTCATCAAATACCTGACGCCCGAGCAGCAGCGCGACCTCGTCGCCCAGATGCGGAACGAGATGCTGGAAGCCGCCGAAAACCTCGACTTCGAACGCGCCGCCGCCCTCCGCGACAGCATCACCCAGTTAGAGACCGAACTGAAAGCATAGATCCGCAAAACGTCAGATCTTCATGATCCCGGCTTGCGCTATCTCGGAACCTTGCCTATCCTTCGCCGTAATGGGAGATTCTGCAATGAGACAGCCAACATCCTCTCGCCTGAAACACGGCACGGGAACCATGAAAGAAAAGATCCATCCTGACTACAAGTTTATTACCGTACGGCTCGCCGACGGCACCGAGTTCCAGACACGCTCGACGATGAAATCCGACCGATACGTCTCGGAAGTCGATAGCACCAACCATCCCTTCTACACCGGTCGTCGCCAGTACGTTGATACAGCGGGCCGCGTCGAGAAGTTCAGACGCCGCTACGGGCAGAAGAAATAAGACGATTTCAACGTCACGCCTTCTCGCATCCAGGCAAAGGCGATCTGCATCTGTGGATCGCCTTTTTGTGTTACGTCCCATCGGTGCCATACTGGGACGGCGACATCCCGAAGGCCTGGCGGAACAGCTTGGCAAAATAGGCGGGGTCATTAAAGCCCACATCGTAGGCAATCTCCGAGACATTCCCCGCGTGCTGCTTCAAAAGCTGCGACGCGCGCTGCAACCGGATGTGCCGGATGAACCCCGCCGGCGACATATCGGTCAGCGCGCGCAGCTTCCGCTGTAGCTGCCGGGTACTCACCCCTAACGTTCCGCCCAGATCCTTGACGGTGAAATCGCTGTCTCCCAGGTTGGCCTCTACAATCTGGCGCGCCCGTTCCAGGAAGTGCTCGTCGGAAGAAGCGATTACAATATCGCCGGGCTGCAACGTGATTTCGTGGCTGAATCGCTGCCGTAGGGCTTTCCGCGTTTTAATCAGGTTTTGAACCTTGATGAGGAGTTCGTCGCTGTCGAAAGGCTTGGGAAGATAGTCCTCAACCCCCGTCTTAAGGCCCTCCAGCTTGTCTTCGATGGACACCCGCGCCGTGAGAAGAATGACGGGAATATGGTTCAGGTGCGGATCGGATTTGAGAGTCCGGCAGAGGGTCAAACCGTCCATTTCGGGCATTCGCACATCGCTCACTACCAGGTCGGGGCATCGCTTCTTTGCCTGTTCGAGCCCTTCAGCCCCGTGATATGCCTGCACGACCTCGAACTGCTCCTCCAGGATTTCCTTGATGTAGTCGTTGACGTCCGGGTTGTCCTCGACGACGAGGATGCACGGAGCGCCGGTCTCTTCCGGCACAGGGGTCGCATCGGGGGCCGAAACGACCGCTGCTTCGGGCGCGACGTCCATCGCCGGATGAGCAGGTCGTTCTTCGCCGGTTGCCGGGGCCTCGGCGGCTTCTACGATCTGCTCGGGGTGGAGGTGGGCCTTTCCCGTGGGCAGGGATACGATGAACTCGCTGCCGAATCCCACCTCGCTCACGACGCGCACGGTCCCTCCGTGCAATACGATGAGTTCTTTCGCCAGGGCCAGCCCGATCCCTGTTCCCTGTCGTCCGTTGGCCTCAGGATGATCCGCCTGATGAAACCGATCAAACACGTAGGGTAGTTCTTCCTCGGGGATGCCGCAGCCGGTGTCTTTTACCGAGATGTCCACGGTAGCCGGGCGCGTCGCACCGGAGGGCACCGTCTCCTGCATCAACACGCGGATGCGACCGCCTGCCTCGGTGAACTTGAAGGCATTGGAGAGCAGGTTGAGGAAGACTTTTTCGATTTTGTCGGGTTCGAAGTACAAGAACACGCGGGCCTGCCGGGTCTGGAATTGCAGCGTGATGTCTTTGCGTTCGGCCAATGGCGCAAAAGACAGGACGACCTCCCGGAGAAAGGATACGATATCGGCATGGCGGGTGCGAAGGTCCATCTTGCCGGCTTCCAGCTTGGAGAGGGCCAACAGTTCATTCACAAGCTTCAGGAGGTGCCTGGACTGTCGCAGGGTTCGGGATAGTTGCTTTTTCAGTTCGGACCCGACGGTACCATACGCCCCGGACAGCGCGCGTTCGAGCGGGCCGATGGTAAGGGTGAGCGGGGTGCGAAACTCGTGGCTGATGTTGGCGAAAAAGCGGCTCTTTAGCTGCTCCAGTTGTGCGAGCCGTTGCGCCTGTTGCTCCGTCTTTTGTTTTTCTTCGAGCAGATCGTAGGTGCGCTCGTCGATCAGGGCTTCGAGGGCTCGCTCGCGCCTTCGCAGTTGAAAGATGCGAAGGCGATATAGCGCTACGCCGAAGAACGCCAGCATGAGGCCCGAGATCACATAGAACCAGCGTGTCTGATAGAAATAGGGTTTCAGTTCAAACGAAAGCGCAGCACCGGTTTCATGCCAGATGCCGTCGCTATTCGAGGCTTTCACCCGGAAGGTATACGCGCCGGGGGAGAGATTGGTGTAATACGCGGTGCGGCGCGTGCCCGCATCCTGCCAGTCGTCGTAGCCTTCCAGCTTGTAGTTGAACTGCATCTTCTCGGGAGCCACAAAACTCAATCCGGCATAGTCGAACGCCAACGACTTGCTCCCCTGGGGCAAGCGCAGCCGGTTGCCGATCTCCACGGCCTCGCCATCTACCACGAGGCGCTCGATGACCACGTGGGGCGGACGGTCGTTGAACCGTTGGGATTCAATCCTCGTCACCCCGCGGATCGTGGGAAACCAGAGGGTGCCGTCGGAGGATTTCCACCCTGCGTGCTGAAACCCCCCGTTGCACTCCCGGCTTTTCATGCCGTCGGCGAGGCCGTAAGCAACAGAGGCAGGAAAAGGACCGCGCCCTTCGGCATAGTCGAGCAAGGCGGTCCTGGAAACCCGAAAGACCCCCTTATTGGTGCTCATCCATAGATCGTTCCGGTCGTCCTCCAGGATGTGATGGATCTGGTGATTCAGAAAACCCGTTTGGTCGGACAAATTAAGAAAGCGCCCTTCTTTCCAGAGGCTGAGACCTGTCAGCGTCCCGATCCAGAGATGCCCGGCCTCATCTTCGTGCATCGTCCGAATCGCGTTATGGGCCAGGCCGTCCTTCGTAGTAAACCGCGTAAAGCGTTGGTTGTCATACCGGTGCAATCCGTCATCGGTCCCCACCCACAGCAGCCGCCGGCTGTCCTCGTAGACGTATCGAACGTTGTCGCTGGCGAGGCCCTGCGCCGCCGAATACCTCGTAAAGGTGGTATGGTCATATTGGAAGAGGCCTTCGTTGGCCGTCCCGATCCACACGGCACCCTGATGATCTCCGGCGAGAGCCTGCACATGAAGAAAGGGACCTTCTTCGCCCTGATATTTGATCAACCTGTTGCCTGTAAAAAGGTAAAAACCGGCGTAGGTGCCAATCCATAGATTACCCCGGCGGTCTTCGTGGATAGCCCACACCACCTGCCGCTTCGACGACTGAGGATCCTCCACGAGATACGCCGAGAGGGTGCCGTCTTGATACCGATTCAACCCGTTTTGCGTCCCGATCCACAGCGCGCCTTCCCGGTCTTCGAAGAGCCCCAAGGCAAAATTGTTCGACAGGCCCTCCTCGGTGGAAAAGGTCGTGATTTTCTGGTCCACCAGTTGGCTCAGGCCGCCGCTGTCGGTGCCGACCCACAAGGTCCCTTCGCGGTCCTCGAAGAGCGATAGAATCACGTCGTCGGATAGGCCCTCCTCGGTAGTGAAGCTGGTAAAGACGCCCTCCTTGAATCGGTTGAGCCCGCCTCCGGTGGTACCCAGCCAGAGGTTGCCTTTCCGATCTTCGTGGATGGCCTGGATGGCGCTGTTCGTCAGGCCGTCGGCTTCGGTATACGTGGTGATGGCCCCGTGCCGGAGGCGTAACAGGCGACCGTCCTCGGTTCCCATCCAGAGGTTCTCTTCGCGGTCCTCCGCAATGCAGTAGATATAGCCCTCCGCAAAAAGCGTAAAGCGACCTTTATCGAACAGGTACAATCCCCCGGTGGTACCGATCCAGAGGTTGTCCCGGCGGTCTTCGTAGATGGACCAGACTTCGAGGCCGGTGAGCCCTACAGGCCGCAACGCCTGAGGGGGTGGGGCACCCGGGTCGAGCCGGTAGATGCCATCCCCCGTGCCGATCCACAGACGTCCTGCGCGATCCTCGTAGATTTCCCTGACTATGCTGATCGCAGAGGCATCGGTCGCCGCATAGGCCTGGAAGCGGCCCTCTGCAAGCCGGTACAGCCCGTCGACCTCCGTGCCGATCCAGAGGCTCCCCTCCCGATCAGTCAGCAGGGACAGAATGCGGTTGCTTTCCAGCAGGGTATTGCTCCGGTCGAAGACGGTAAAGGTGACGCCGTCAAACCGAACCACCCCTTCCATGGTCGCCAGCCACAGGTAGCCATCGGGCGTCTGGGCGATGTCGTAGATGGTGTTTTGCGGAAGGCCGTCCTCAATCTGCCAGGAGCGATGGGTATACTGCGTGATGGCTTTGTCCGGAAGCCGTGCCTGGGCGCGCGCGCGTTGCGTGAAAAGGCCCGTCCAGCAGAGGGTGAGGATCAAAAAAATATGATGGGTTCCTGGCGCTATCATAGTGCCTTTGCCGGAAAATGACCCTGGAATCAACGATACGCCTCGACGTCTCCAAAGTTTACGACGCCGCCCTCCGCCGTACCCCCCACGAATCGGACATAGATGCCGACAAATGCGACATGGCGTAATGATCGAAGGATATGGCGCTCTTCTCGGCGCAGCGATGCGGCCCGTCGTGTATGCTGTATGTAAGAACGCATCGACGTGTGCGACTCTCCCGTCAACATCATCGCCCGTCATCCCCTTCGCCTTCACGACCGGACAAGGCCATGAACGTCCTCACTCGATCCCTCCTCCTCGCCTGCACCCTCCTCCTGCTATC
>JBHHWM010000065.1:0-20634 GCA_046756545.1 Rhodothermales bacterium
AATATGTGGGCCCGGAGGGATTTGAACCCCCGACCTACCGATTATGAGTCGGCAGCTCTAACCACTGAGCTACGGGCCCCGTTCATAGGGGTCAAGATAACCACGCAACGAGGTGCAAGGCAACGCGAGGGGTGAGGTGCGGTTCCACGATGGGCAAGCACGCAACCCTATCGCTTGCGAGGAACACCGCGACGTGCGATCTTGAGGCAATGAGTGTCCTCTTCCTCCTCTATCAGCGCCATCACCATGAAACATGTTACTCTGTTGCCTCTGTTGCTGCTTGCAGCCTGCCGGCCCACCGATGCGCCGACTCCCGATCCGGCCGCCACGGCGATGTTTCCCGGCGGTACCCTCATCGACCTGACCTATGCCTTTGACGAGGAGACCGTCTACTGGCCCACAGCCGGGGGATTTACCTTGGCCATCGACGCGAAGGGGATGACCGAGGCCGGCTATTATTATGAAGCCAATTCGTTCAGCGCAGCCGAGCACGGCGGAACCCACCTCGATGCACCCATCCACTTTGCCGAAGGACGCTGGACGGCGGACGAAATTCCGCTGGATCGCCTGATGGGGCCCGCCGTCGTGATCGACGTGGCGGAGCAGGCGGCCGGCCAGCCCGATTACCAGGTTTCGGTGGCCGACGTCGAGCAGTGGGAAAGCGAACACGGCCCTCTGCCGGACGATATCATCGTGCTGCTACGCACCGGCTACGGATCCTACTGGCCGGATCGGGAACGCTATATGGGGACTGCCGAACGCGGCCCGGACGCCGTTTCCCAGTTGCACTTCCCCGGCCTGCACCCCGACGCGGCGCAATGGCTCGTCGATCATCGCTCGGTCAAAGCCATCGGGCTCGACACACCCAGCATCGACTACGGCCAATCCACGCTTTTTGAGTCGCATCAGGTTTTGTATGCACACAACATACCGGCCTTCGAAAACGTCGCCCACCTCGATCGCCTACCGGTGGAAGGGTTCACAATCATCGCCTTGCCGATGAAGATCAAAGGGGGGAGCGGCGGCCCCCTGCGCATCATCGCCATAGTGCCGGAACGGTGAGCGTTAGCCTTTCTTTCCGGCCTGTTGTTTCTTCCCTTGCTTCACGTTCAGGCCGTTGAGATCCGTTACATCCTTGCCCGAACGGGGATCCACGAACCGGAAGGATAAGGGATTGACTTTCCGGTCGGGTTCGACGCGTACCCGCATCCGATGTTTGATAAACCACCGCGTGGGATGCGTGGGAATCTTTTCCTTGAGGAAGGCTGCCGTGAAGGGATGAACCCGGAGTTGCACGGCTCTACCCTTGCCGTGTACCCTGTAGGCCGCAATCCACTGTTCCATCTCTTTGACAAGTTCCGCCGGGCTGCGCGTGGGTTTGCCGGAGGATTTCTGCGAAGAGGCCGGTTTGCGCCGGTCGGTTCGGTCGCGTTCACGCGGCTTCTTTTCTTTGCCGGAGGACTCGTGCACACGCTCCGCGCCGTTCGTGTCGGCATTGGGGCCGGCGAACGTCGTTGTGATGCTGGGACGCATGCGCTGCCGGGTGATCTGCATCAGGCCGAAATCGCTCATCGGGAGGATCTTGGTGACGGCCCGGTCACTCCGGAATTGACGCTTCAACTCATCGTACACTTTTTTCTTGTTCCGTTCCTCGCGCATATCGATGAAATCGACGACGAGGATGCCGCCGAGGTCGCGCAGGCGTACCTGCCGGGCCACGACACGCGCCGCCTCCAGGTTGACCTTGAGCGAGTTCTCCTCCTGGTTCATCCCGCGCCCGGAGCGTCCCGAGTTGACATCGATCACGTGCATGGCTTCCGTGCGTTCGATGAACAGGTAGCCGCCCGAGGGCAAATCGACCCGGCTTTCGAAGACCCCTTCAATGTCGCGGAGGATCTTGGTGGTTTCGAAGATGTGCTTCCGGCCCTTGTGCAATTGCACCGCCGAGGCCATCTGCGGTGCCACCGCCTGGATGTAGTTTTTAATATTCCGATGCATGCGCGGCTGATCGACCAGAATGCGATCATAATCATCCGAGAACAAATCGCGGATGATCGAGGAGGCCATGTTAACGTCCTCGTGGACCTTGATGGGGCTCTCGGGACGCCCGGCCAGCTTCTTCTCGATCTTGCGCCACTTCTCCAGCAACAGCCGCAGGTCGGTGTCGAGCGATTTGGCATCCTTGCCTTCCGCCACGGTCCGCACGATCACGCCGAAGCCTTCGGGTAGCAGCATTTTGGCCAGGGCACGGAGGCGTCGACGCTCCTTGGGCGAGGTCACCTTTTTCGAGACGGCGGCATAGTCGGCCAGCGGCACCAGCACCAGGAAACGACCGGCCAGCGAGATGTTGGTCGAGACGCGGCTGCCTTTGTTCGAGATGGGTTCTTTGACGACCTTGACCAGGATGCGCTGGTTGCGCTTCAGGCTCTCGGCAGACCCTCGCTTCGGGCTTCTCTCCTCGGAATACTCCTCGACGTGCGGCTGGGAGGGCTCATTAGGCTTGTGCTTCGACCGGCGCTGGGCCGACCGGCGCTGGCCGCGCTTCTGGGCATTGGCGACGTGATGCTTCTGTCCGGTGGCCCCGTCCTTGCCGCCTTCCGACTCCTCTCCCTTGCCGTGCCGAGGACGACGGCGTTCGGCACGGCGGTGATGCTCGGCCTGCCGGGCTACCCTGCGCACCTCCGGGTTCTCCTGGTTGGCAAACGTAAGCAGGTCGTCCAGATTCTCGGCTAGATCCGAGAAGTGGAGAAAAGCGTCCTGCTTCTGCCCGATGTCTACAAACGCCGCCTTGATACTCGGCATAATACGCCGAATGCGGCCCAGGTAGATGTCGCCCAGGGTACGCGCGTTGTCCGGGTTTTCGAAGTACAGCTCCACCATCTCGCCATTTTCAACAATGGCGATGCGGGTCTGCTCTTTTTCTGCGTTGATGATAATTTCTTTGGCCATACGGAATGCTGGTGCGCGCACTCTCCTGGGGGGCGGTTGCGAAACGCAGGGAAGCGGGACCGCACCTGCCCAAACGGCAGAACGGTCGGTACGAGGGGGAACGCGTTGCCCTTATCATAGGAGGCGGCGACGGAGAACATCGCTCCATCGGCGCTTACAGGCACGAGGACGGGAACGTATCGGACCCACCCGGCCTCATGGGGCTCGAAGCGCGAAGTGTCAGGGGCAACCTTCCCCACAAAGAGTGCGCAACACTCTTGGATAATGAGTACAAATTCCTGGATAAACAGGGCTATATCTGTCATATAGCTACGAAAACGCAACTGCTTGACGTGGTCCGTATTGTGTACGTGAAGCAGCGTTCGGATCAGCAGGATACGAAGCGGTGGGTAACGGCCTAAAAAAGGCTCCGGTCGGGCCGGCTTAGTGGAGCGCGAAGGAGCCAATCAGCTTCCTCGTGTGTGCTCCGTCGGACAGGGCTCCCTGTATGCAATCCGTCGCAACCCATCTACCACCATCCGACGCGTTGCCTCTGCTACAGGCTCAGATAGAGAGAAGACAGCTCCTGTGCAAGCCCAACACAAAATATCGATGTGTAAATCGTTCACTATCTAAAATGATCCCGCCGGGTTCTTTTCGCCTGCGGAGCGAGGAGGACGCGGAAACTCCCAGGTGCTTGCTTTACAAGAACCTATCTCGCCCTAAAAAACAGCGTGACGACCGAAACCCGGAACGACGCTCCGACACCAAAGGAGCAACGGCACCAAAAGCCCAATAGGCGTGAGGGTAGAAGTCTTCGACCTATGGCACCGAAAACGCGCTGATGCGTATAAAACGCGCTTGTTTTGCGCCACCTCATTTCGATCCAATGCGCTCGCTAGATAGGATGTGTCGGCCCCCAAAAGAAGCACGGTACCGAATGAGGTTCATCATCTGCCGTTACGTTTGAAAAAAGAGGACATACAACGATGCAGGATACTCCTTCCAAAATATCCGGAGACGGTGCTCCGGCTACGCCGACTCCCATCAAAGCCCGTGGACTCGAAGGCGTCATTGCTCTCGATTCTGAATTATCCTTCATCGATGGGCGCCAGGGTGAACTGATCTATCGCGGCTACGATATCTATGATCTGGCCGAACACACCTCGTTCGAAGAAGTCGCCTATTTGCTCTGGAACGGGACGTTGCCTACCCGCCGGCAACTCGACGAACTCAACCAGCACTTGTGTGCCGAGCGCACTCTGCCGCCCATGGTGCTCGACCTGCTGCGCCTGACCCCCGAGGATGCCAACCCGATGGCGGCCTTGCGCACGGCGGTGTCGACGCTGGCTCTCTTCGACGCCGAGGCCGACGATATGTCGCCCGAGGCCAACTATCGCAAAGCCATTCGCCTGACGGCCCGCATCCCGGTGATCATCGCCGCTTTCGACCGGCTGCGCAAGGGCAAAGAGCCCGTTCCCCCGCTCAAAACCGGATCGACCGCTTTCAACTTCCTCTATATGCTCAACGGGGAGGAACCCGGACCCTCCGCCGAGCACACCTTCGACGTGTGCCTGGTGCTGCACGCCGAGCATGGCCTGAACGCCTCGACCTTTACGGGCCGCGTCATCGGCGCGACGCTCTCGGACATCTACTCGGCGTCCGCCGGAGCCATCGGTGCGCTGAAAGGCCCCCTTCACGGTGGAGCCAACATCAAGGTGATGGAAATGCTCCTCGAACTCGACCGCACGGGACAGGACCCGGTGGCGTTCATCCGGGGCAAGTTATCCCGGAAAGAGCGCGTGATGGGCTTCGGCCACCGCGTCTACAAAGTGCTCGATCCACGCGCCGCCATTCTGCGCGAGATGGTCGAGGACCTGAGCGAAGAACGAGGCACGCGCAAATGGTATGAGTATAGCGTGAAGGTGATGGAGACGATGGTGGGCGACAAAAACATCTATCCCAACGTCGATTTCTTTAGCGCCTCGGTCTACTACATGCTCGGCATCGACGTCGATCTCTACACTCCCATCTTCGTGCTGAGCCGCATCACGGGCTGGACGGCGCACCTGCTCGAACAGTGGAGTGACAACCGCCTCATCCGCCCCCGTGCCGAGTACGTCGGCCCTCGCGGGTTGAAGGTGACGCCCGTCGAACAGCGATAAGCACGACCGACCGGGTCAGCCGATGGTCACGCCGTGGCGACGGAGACGCTCGGGGCCGGCGCGCTCGGTGCGTGGAGATAGGCGTTGGGATCGTGATAGAGCGCACCCTCGGGAAGCCATTCCCACAGCGGCCCCATCTCCTGCTTGATGCGGTCCACGAAGAACGAGGGGATCTCGGTGGTTTCCTGCTCGAAGAAACGACGGAACGGGATGTCTTCGTCGAGGCGGCGGCGTACTTCCTGGAAGTATTTGGTTTTGCCCCATCCTTCGAACGAGATAGCCCGCACCACGTTCATCGTACGGGGGATCCAGCCTTTGTTAGCTTTGATGCGCCGGTAGATGGCTCTTCGCGAAAAGGCGTGCTGGTGCAGGTCGATCATCAGGTCGTAGAACGCAGGCCACTCATAATTCTTGGGCTTGACGTTCATCGCCCCGTTGTTGTTCAGGAAATGGAAGGGGAAGGCGATTACGCGCCCCTCGCGCTGGTAATCGAGGTTGAGCGGAGCGCTCCGCCCAAAGGCCGTCAGCATCGAAAAGGCGGGAAACGAGCCGGGAGCCAGGTCCAGGAAGCGCTTCGTGAGGTCGAAGGGGTCCGGACCGTCGTCGCAGTCCAGCCCGTTGACGAAATTGGCTTGCAGGTAGGGCAGATAGCTGAGAATCATGTTGACCTGCTCGGCCACGCGGTCGACTTTCTCCACCCCTTGCTTCTTGCCCGTCTTCGACTTGTACCCCATGTCGTACCACGACTCGATGCCGGGCAGGATGGCCTTGAAGCCGTTTCGCTTGAGCCGTTTGACGTTCTCCTCCTTCAGCAGTGACAGCGTGCTCTCGGCGATGAAGTCGATGCTGTCGGGGGGGACGGCTTCTTCGATGGCATCCAGGTAGTCGTTGAAGCGGACCCCGAAGTTCGGATCGTGCCAGCCGACGATGGGCCGCTCGAACTTGGTCAACAGGAAGCGGAGGTCGTCCTTCATCCCGTCGAAGTCGAGCGGCTGATACGGCACAATCGAATCGACGCAGAAGCTGCATGTGTAGGGGCATCCCAGGCTGCCGATCATCGAGACGATCTTGATCCAGGGGGCTTCCTGAAGCAGGCGCTCGATGTGTTTCCAACGCGCACGCACGCCGGGCAGTTGGGCAGGCTGCTGTGCGGCCGTACGATACACACCGAGAGGCCGGTGCTGCGAGCAGTCCTGCAAAACATCGCGGATAACGGTTTGGTCGGTGAAGCCCAGGACGTAGTCGAAGTATTTCTGCGCATCGTCCGGATAGCTGCGCGCATGGGGGCCGCCCAACGCCGTGATCGCTCCTTTCGACCGGAAGACGTTGCTCAGCGCATAGGCCACCTGCGCCGATTGCGTAAAGGCTCCGATGAAGACGATATCGAGGGTGTCCGGCAGGTCGTCGACCATGTTTTGATGGCCGTTGTAATAGGCCAGCGAGACCTCGTGCCCTTCTTCTTCACACCAGACGGCGAGGACCTGCGGCATGATGGCGGCCAGGTTGGCGCGCATGGTCTTCGCATAGAGGTTGCCGATGGTCTGGCGACTGAGGAGATCGACGATGCCGATTCGCAGCTTGCGCATAGAGCTTCCGGTCGGAAATTCTCAGGAGGAGGTTGATAGGGAGCCCCTTCTACTCCAGGAAGTGATGAGATGTTTGCTCCGGTTCCGGCTTCAGTTCCGGGTTACGCATAACGATGCGAGCACATGTGTTCCACCGCAAAACCGGATCGTCGTTTTCGGGGGGACGCAGCTTTTCGGCCTGTTCGTAATACTCCATGGCCTGCCGAAACCAGTCATAGGCTACGTAGCCGGAGCCGGGTCCTCCTCGCTTGAAGTGGGCCAGCGCCCGGCGCTCGCACAGGATGCCGTCATAGTAGAGGCGGCTGTACTCGTCGTCGAGTTGGGGGAGAAGAGAGCGAGCTTTCCGAAAGCGTGTCTGTAAGCGGTGCTCGAACTGGTCGGTCAGGGCCAGCAAAAGCGTGATGAGGGCCTCCTGGTTCCTGGGATCGACCTCTAAGATGTCCAGGCAGATGCTCTCGGCTTGGAGGGGTTCGTTCAAGAGGCGGTAGTGCCGTGCTTTCTCCAGCGCAGCCGGAATGCTATCGGGATGTAACGGTTTGAGTTCGAACATAGCTTTCTCCGTAAATCATGAAATGTAAAACATGAGGGTGCCGGGTGTGACTCCTCTCACGAATCACGCTTTACGTGGTACTCTTGTTCTTCCCGGTAATCTTGTTCCAGAGGATCATGAACGGGTCGTAGTAGCGATCCACCACCCGTTCTTTGAGCGGGATGATGCCGTTGTCGGTGATGTTGATGTGTTCGGGGCAGACTTCGGTGCAGCACCGCGTGATGTTGCACATGCCCGAGCCGTGTTCCTCTTTGATGGTCGGGATGCGGTCGGCGATGTCCAACGGGTGCATCTCGAGGCTGGCCAGGCGGATCATAAAGCGCGGGCCGACGAACGTGTGCTTCTTGGCATGATCGCGCAGCACATGGCAGGTGTCCTGGCACAAGAAACACTCGATGCACTTGCGAAATTCCTGCACCCGATCCACGTCTTCCTGCAACATACGATGCTGTCCGTCCGGATCGCGCGGCCTGGGCTTGAACGGTGCAATGTGCTTGTTCTGTTCGTAGTTCCACGATACGTCCGTCACCAGGTCTTTGATGATGGGAAACGCCTTAAGCGGCTGCACCGTGATGGGTTGGTCTTCCGGATACTCGCTCAGGCGCGTCATGCACGCCAGCTTCGGCCTGCCGTTGATTTCCATGCTGCACGAACCGCACTTCCCGGCCTTGCAGTTCCAACGCACGGACAGATCGTTGGCCTGCCGCGCCTGGATCCGGTGGATGGTGTCGAGGACGACCATTCCGGGATCGACTTCGGTTCGGTACTCGACGAAGACACCGCCGTCGGCGTCGCCGCGCCATATCTTAAACAACCGTTCAGGCATGGGCTTTTTCTAATTCTTCCAGCGTTGCATGGGCAATAGCGGCCAACTCTTCCGGCGGGTCGGGGCGTTCTTCCTTGCGTACCACCATCGCGTACGGCCCTTTGCTGACGACGACGTTTACCTGACCCCATTCTTCGCGCTCCCCCTCGAAGTCGAGGCGGGTGTGCGCTCCCCGGCTTTCCTTGCGTAACAGCGCAGCGCGGGCGACCGCTTCGGACACGATCAGCAGGCTCTTCAGGTCGATGGCTTCGTGCCAGCCGGGGTTGTACTGGCTCGTTCCGTGGGCCTTGACACCCTGCGCCTCGTGCTTGAGCCGTTCGAGTTCTTCCAGCCCTTTGCGCAAGTTTTCGCCGGTACGGATAATGCCCACATACTCCTGCATCACCTCGCGCAGGTCGTCGTGGATCAGGTACGGGTTGGGGCCGGACTCCCGGTTGAGGATGGCGGTGGCTTCCCGCATGATGCGCTCTACCTGCGCCGCCTCGATAGCAGGCGCTTCGCCGAGGTGGTTCACGTAGGCGGCAGATCCGGCCCCGGCCAACTGGCCGAAGACGAGGAGGTCCGAGAGCGAGTTGCCGCCGAGCCGGTTGGCTCCGTGCAGGCCCGCCGCGCATTCGCCGCAGGCAAAGAGGCCGGGCACCGTGGTCTGTTGCGTATCGGCATCGACCCGGATGCCGCCCATGAAGTAGTGCAGCGTCGGGCCCACCTCCATCGGCTCCCTGGTGATGTCCACCTCGGCCAATTCCTTGAACTGGTGGTACATCGACGGCAGCTTGCGCTTGATGTCTTCGGCACTGCGGCGCGAGGCGATGTCGAGGAAAGCCCCGCCGTGGGGCGAACCGCGTCCGGCCTTGACTTCGGCGAGGATGGCGCGAGCCACCACGTCGCGGGTGAGCAATTCGGGTGGACGGCGGGCACTGTCGTCGCCGGCCATCCAACGTTCGGCCTCTTCGATGGTGTCGGCGGTCTCCGAGATGAAGCGCTCGGGGACGTAGTTGAACATGAAGCGGTCGCCCTTGTTGTTGAGCAGCACACCGCCTTCGCCCCGGACTCCCTCGGTGACGAGGATACCGCGCACCGACATCGGCCACACCATGCCCGTCGGGTGAAACTGGGTGAACTCCAGGTCCATGAGTTCGGCCCCGGCCTCATACACCAGCGCGATGCCGTCGCCGGTGTACTCCCAGGAGTTGGATGTCACCGACCAGGCTTTGCCTGCGCCGCCCGTTGCCAGGATCACCGCTTTCGCCTTGAAGAGGACGAAGCGCCCGGTCTCGCGCCACAGCCCGACGGCTCCGGCGATCCGACCGTCGTGCTTGAGCAGGCCGAGCACCTTGCACTCCACGTGAAAGTCCATTCCCTGGTGTATTCCGTGATCCTGAAGGGTGCGGATCATTTCCAGGCCGGTGCGGTCGCCCACGTGGGCCAGGCGAGGATAGCGATGGCCGCCGAAGTTGCGCTGGTTGATAAGGCCGTCCCGTGTGCGGTCGAAGACGGCCCCCCACTCTTCGAGTTCGCGTACGCGGGCCGGGGCGTTCTGGGCGTGTAGCTCGGCCATGCGCCACACGTTGAGAAACTTGCCGCCGCGCATCGTGTCGCGGAAGTGGATCTTCCAGTTGTCGCGTGGATCTACGTTGCCGAGGGCGGCGGCACAGCCCCCTTCGGCCATCACCGTGTGCGCCTTACCCAGCAGCGACTTGCTGACGACGCCGGTGTTCATCCCGCGCGCCGAACATTCGATGGCGGCGCGCAGGCCGGCTCCACCGGCACCGATCACCAGCACATCGTGCTCGAAGGTTTGTATTTCAGAAAGATCGATCATGCGTCATCGTGCTTATCAACAAGAGCGGGGGTGAACGCCGGTAGGCGCCCGGGATTAAGCCCCCCAGGTGTTCAGGTCGGTGATGTAGCCCATCGAGACCATGCGGACGTAGAAGTCGCTGAAGGCCACCCAGAACAGGCTCATCCACGCCCACAGCATGTGGTTGCGGTTTAGCCGGGACACCCGCCGCCAGGCTCCGTACCGGGCTCGGCTGCACGAGAAGCAGTCCTTTCTCCCCCCGACGAGGTGCCGGAAGGCGTGGCAGCCGAAGGTGTACCCGGCCAGCAGCGAGGCGTTGACGAAGAGCACCACCGTGCCCACCCCGATGCCGAACTGACCCTGGTGGAAGAGGGCCGAGAAGGCATCGTAATAGAGGATGAGGATATAGAAGAGGGCCGGGTAGAGCGCGTAGCGGTGCAGGTTCTGGATCACCAGCAACCCGGTCTCTCCCTTATAATTCTTCCGCGGTAGCCCCTCGACTGCGCAGGCCGGCGGTGTCCACGCGAAGGCCCGGTAGTAGGCCTTTCGGTAGTAGTAGCAGGTAAACCGGAAAAGCCCCGGAAAGATGAGAATGAGGATGGCGGGAGAGGCCGGAAGAAAATCGGGCCACCACGAGGGCCACGTGCCAAACCAGGCATGCGATTCCGGTGCGGCACCCGCCGCCGAAAGGTCGGTGAAGAGCACCGGCGAGTAAAACGGCGAGAGGTACGGCCCGGCCCAATAGTGCGTGCCTTGCAAGGCCGACCACGTGGCGTATACCACAAACGCACTCAAGCCGAGGAGGATCAGGACCGGTGCCACCCACCAGGTATCTGTGCGGGTGGTTGCGGCCATGCCTGCCCGGTGTCCTCCTACTCGAACGAATTCAGCCATAGGTTACGACGTCGGTTGGGGCTGTTTGAAAAATCAACGAAGCGAGAGCCGACCTGAGTATATCACTGACACGGTATTAAAGAAAGTAAGCCTGTAATTTTTTGGTGGCAAACCAAACAAAATCGCTCCCTTTACATGGTGATACCTGGTCTCATTGGATCAAGAGCTTCACTTTATTTTGAAAGGGATGAGCCTATATTGCCGAGCGTTCTTCCCCGTTTTGGGGTAACTTGAAATAAATATCTTGTTTCGAAACTCTTAGCAAGCGTGCTATGGACCATAGAGGAAAAAAACTACTTGCCGCCCTCCGCTCTCCGGTCGGCAAGAAAGTCCTCACAGGTATCACAGGACTGGGCCTTACGGTCTTCGTCCTTGAACACATGCTGGGGAATCTGTCGTATTTCAGCAGCGATCCGCATGCCTACAATACCTACGCGGACTTTCTGATGAGCCTGGGGCCTCTGCTCTATGCCATCGAGGTGGGGCTGCTGGCCTTTTTCATCATCCACATCGTCATGGGCGTGAACGTCCAGGTGCAAAAGAAGAAAGCCCGGCCTGTCGGCTACAAAAAGTATCAGAGTGTAGGCAAGCCGAGTATGCAATCGCTCAGCTCTCGGACGATGGCCATGACCGGCGGGATTCTGCTGCTCTTTCTCATCCTCCACCTGATCTCGTTTAAGTACGGCCCCGGCATTGAAGAGGGCTATGTCGTTACGGTTGAGGGCAGCGAAATCCGCGACTTGAAGCGGCTGCTGGAGGAAAAATTCCAGAATCCCTTCTACGCGTTCGGCTATCCGGCGGTGATGCTCTTGCTCGGGTTCCACCTGCGCCACGGCGTCTGGAGTGCGTTGCAATCACTCGGTGCTACGAATCCGAAGCTGACGCCCGTGATCTACACGCTCGGCGGCCTGCTGGGCGCATTGATCGCTCTCGGGTTCTTGGTGCTTCCTCTGTGGATTTATTTTTTCGTGGAGGTCTAGGAGATGAATGGTGATACACACATGCGGTTAGCGTCCAAAGTGCCTGCGGGTCGGTTGCAGGAGAAATGGGATAAATACAAGAACAACGTCAAGCTCGTCAACCCGGCGAACAAGCGAAAGCACACGATCATCGTGGTCGGTACCGGGCTGGCGGGGGCGTCGGCAGCGGCTACGCTGGCCGGGTTGGGCTATAACGTCAAGAGCTTCTGCATCCAGGATTCGGCGCGGCGGGCGCACAGCATTGCGGCGCAGGGCGGGATCAACGCTGCCAAGAATTATCCCAACGACGGCGACACCGTCTGGCGGCTGTTCTACGATACGATTAAAGGCGGCGACTACCGCTCGCGCGAGGCCAACGTCTATCGTCTGGCCCAGATCAGCAACAACATCATCGACCAGGCGGTGGCGCAGGGTGTGCCGTTCGCACGTGAATACGGCGGCTTGCTGGATAATCGTTCGTTTGGCGGGGCGCAGGTCTCGCGCACGTTCTATGCCCGGGGCCAGACGGGCCAGCAGTTGCTTCTCGGTGCCTACCAGGCTATGATGCGCCAGGTAGATCAGGGCAATATCGCGATGTATGCGCGCCGCGAGATGCTCGACCTCGTGGTCATCAACGGCCAAGCGCGCGGCATCATCACCCGGAATCTCGTTACCGGAAAACTAGAACGACACCTCGGCGACGCGGTGCTGCTGTGTACCGGCGGCTATGGAAACGTGTATTACCTCTCGACCAACGCCCAGAACTCGAACGTTACGGCGGCCTGGCGGTGCCACAAGCGCGGGGCGTTCTTCGCCAATTCGTGCTTCACCCAGATCCACCCGACGTGCATCCCGGTCTCCGGCAGCTACCAGTCGAAGCTCACGCTGATGAGCGAGAGCCTGCGCAACGACGGACGCGTGTGGGTGCCCAGGCAAAAAGGCGACACACGTCCGCCTCACCAGATCCCCGAGGACGAGCGCGACTACTACCTGGAACGCCGCTATCCCAGCTTCGGCAACCTGGTGCCGCGCGACGTAGCCTCGCGGGCGGCCAAGATGGCCTGCGACGAAGGGCGCGGTGTCGGGCCGACGCAACTGGCCGTGTACCTCGACTTCCGCGACGCCATCAACCGGCTCGGCGAGCAGGCCATCCGCGACCGCTACGGCAACCTTTTCGAGATGTACGAGCGCATCACCGGCGAGAATCCGTATCAGATCCCGATGCGCATTTTCCCGGCGGTGCATTACACCATGGGCGGCCTCTGGGTAGACTATGAGCTGATGAGTACCGTCCCCGGTCTCTTCGTACTCGGCGAGGCGAACTTCTCGGACCACGGGGCCAACCGCCTGGGTGCCAGCGCCCTCATGCAGGGCCTTGCCGACGGCTACTTCGTCATCCCCTACACGCTGGGAGGGTATCTTGCCAGGATCGACTTGGCCGACGTAACCACCGACCACGACGCGTTCATTGAAGCCGAGCAGGCTTCCGGAGACCGCCTGCGCACGCTGCTGGGCGTGCAGGGCCAGAAAACGGTGATCGAATTCCACCGCGAACTGGGCCAGATCATGTGGGATTACGTGGGCATGGCTCGTAACCGCGACGGCCTGCTCCATGCCTGCGAAGCGATCCAGCAGCTACGCCAGGAATACTGGCAGAATGTGAAAGTCGCCGGCAACAACGACATGCTCAACAAGAACCTCGAATTTGCAGGCCGTGTGGCCGATTTTCTGGAACTGGGCGAACTCATGGCGCGCGATGCGCTACACCGCGAAGAATCCTGTGGGGGGCACTTCCGGGAGGAGTTTCAAACCCCGGAAGGCGAAGCCTTGCGCAACGACGAAGCCTTCACCTACGTGGCGGCCTGGGAACACACCAGCGCGCTGAGCAAACCGAGAATGCACAAAGAAGACCTGGAGTTCGAGTACGTGCGCCCCACCACGCGGAGCTACAAGTGAGAGACGGTGAAAGGGAGCGTGGAGGATAGGGGGATGAAAAACGGCTCTCCCTCTCCCCCTTTCTCCCACTCTCTCATTGTTCGGATACCATGAAAGAAGGAAAAGGGTATGGCAGACAATATGACCATCCACCTCAAGATATGGCGGCAGGCAGGGCCCGACGCGCCGGGTCGCCTCGTCGAGTACACCCTGGAGGATGCCAATGAGCACATGTCGTTTCTCGAATTGCTGGACGTGCTCAACGAGCAGTTGATCAAAAAAGGCGAAGATCCGGTAGAGTTCGATAACGACTGCCGCGAGGGGATTTGCGGCTCCTGCGGCGTGATGGTCGGCGGTATGGCGCACGGCCCGCAGCAACGAACAGCGGTCTGCCAGCTACACATGCGCCATTACAGGGACGGCGACACCATCGTCGTCGAACCGTGGCGAGCGACGGCCTTTCCCATAATCAAAGATCTGGTCGTAGATCGCAGCGCGTTCGACCGGATCATGGCCGCCGGCGGCTACGTTTCCGTAAACACCGGAGGTGCCCCCGATGCCAACGCCCTCCCGATTGCCAAGGGGAAAGCCGACCTAGCGATGGACTTTGCCTCTTGCATCGGGTGCGGCGCGTGCGTGGCCGCCTGTCCCAACTCGTCGGCGTCGCTGTTCACAGCGGCCAAAATCACCCATCTATCGCTGCTTCCACAGGGTGATCCCGAGCGCGCGCGTCGCGTGATCAACATGGTCGACCGGATGGAAGAAGAAGGCTTCGGCGACTGTTCCAATCATGCCGAATGCGAGGCCGTTTGTCCGAAGGGGATCTCCATTTCGGCGATTGCCATCATGCGCCGCGAATACGTGAAGGCCGTGGTGTCGTCGTAAACCCTCGTGCTACAACGCACTTATTTTTTTCCGCTTCAAGACGACTTCGACGATGACCTTGTCATTCTGGGCAAGGCCTCTTTCGAGACTTTGGGGGGATATCCCGAACGGCATCTCGTCGAGGCGAAATGATTTGACATGAAGCTGGCGTGTGGGCCGGGTCATGTCGGGGAGGACCCGGTGTAAAAGGATGCCTTGCTGTGGTTGCACAGGCGGGTGCGAGACGTACGACGACCATAAACCGCAAAAGACCATCAACAGCACCAGGCACACGGTGAGCCAGTGCCACTCGGCCCATCCGTTGGCAAAGCCGGGTCCGGCCGTCCACAGGGCACGGCGCGGCGCGGCCTGCCTGCCGGTTCGTGCCTTCGCCTGCCCGTTCGAAGGCCGGGGCTGCTGCGTCGGCGGTTGGTAAGACACCGGTGCCACCAGGCGATAGCCGACCTTCGGAATGGTCTCGATGATGCGGGGCCGTGCGGCGCGGCTCCCGAAGGCCTTGCGCAATTTGCAGATAGCCTGCGTCAGCCCCTCATCGTTGGGGATGGTGTCGGCCCATGCGGTGTCGAGCAACTGGGTGCGTGTCAGCACCTGGCCCGGTGCGGCGGCCAGGCACAGCAGCACCCGCATCACGCGGGGCTCTACTTTGTTGACCCGGTCGTGGAGGCGAATCTGGTGGAGTGGAGGCTCTATGGCTGCCTCTCCAATCCAGAAAAGACGTGTATTAAACGGGTCAATAGCGACGGTATCAACGGGTTGCATAGGTCCTGGATGGATCAGCGAGATGACACGGGTATCGTCTCCCCGAAGGAAGTTTTCTTCAGGATAACGAGCCGTTCCTATGCTTATTGTGTGCCGTTGACGGCTCCATTACCGCCGGGGCTGTACGCGCATGTCGGGCGGGAGTTACAGAGGTGCCCGTGCAGCGTCTCCGACAGGTCGCTGTTCAGCGCAGGGCCGAGGGATTTGTCCCCTCAATGGCTGGAGATGTAGAGATCGCGTAGCACGCCGGCCTCGGTCTTGACCTCTTCCAGGCGGTACTTCACCACGTCGCCGATGCTGATAATGCCGCGCAGGTGATCGTCTTCGACGACCGGCAGGTGCCGTACCCGGTGATGCGTCATACGGGCCATAATGTCGCCGATGAGGTGCTCGGGTTTACACGTGAACACGTGCGGAGTCATGATGTCTTCCACGTGGAGGGAAAACATGCGTTCGCCGTGTTCGGCAAAGCTGTCGATGATGTCGCGTTCGGTGACGATGCCGACGAGCCGGGACCGGTCGTCCAGCACGGGCAGCGCGCCAATCGCTTTGCTGTGCAGGATCTCGATGGCACCGGTCACGGGCACGTAGGTGTGGATGGTGATGACGGTCGTGCCCTTCCGCTTGAGAATGTCTTCAACACGCATGGCTCCAGAGGTTTAAGTGATCCGTCAAAGTGCCCTACGTTATCCATACGCCTCCTGTCCGGGCTGGTTCGGAGTAAAAACAGGCGGTGGATGAGGGGTCCACGTTGCCGCGTACCCCTGACCGGCAAGGCTCGGCGTTTCTTGCCTCAAGCTACAGCCGACGCGCCGTCCCCCCTAAGGATGTGAAGAACGTCCGGGAGAAGTTGATTTTTATGCTGGAAACCCTTTAATAGAGGCAGATTGTAGAGGGTACCTGAACTGTTTACAGCGTTTTCTCTGGTGCCGTCTTTCGTAAGAATCTCTTATGGTAGGCTCCGGCTCACGAAGGCCGCGAAAAAAATCTGGTTACAAGGCAAGGTTTTCCTGAAGCAAGCCCCGGACGTAACGACAAGTAAAGGGGCATGTTGACGTCGAAAGATTGTTTCCAAATGAACATACGCACCGCATTTCTTCGAGATATAGACCTATGGAGGATGGTATGCTTAAGTCGATTCTGTACGTTTTTTCAATGGGGTTCTGCACCCTGCCGGTTTTCGGGCAAGGTGCTTTTATCAATGAGATGTCGCAAGGCAGCGACGGGCGCAAGGAGTGGGTTGAACTGGTCGTGCGTACCGACGGTGTCGACCTGCGGGGATGGGAACTGGGAGACAACAATGACGGCAGCTTTACGCCCCTTGTGACTTTTACCAGTGACGCCGCCTGGTCGAGCGTGGCGGAAGGGACGATCATCGTGATCTACAACGGCGGCGATGTAGATGCTACGCTGGTCTCGGCGGGCGCACCGGATACCGACTTTTCGGACCGTGTCGTGCTCATCCCGCATGACAACACCGCGTACTTCACAGATGCGCCGGGAGGCTGGAGCAGCGGTGCCTTTACCAACACGGATTCCGATGATGCAGCCGCGCTTCGGAACGCCTCCGGTACGATGATCCATGATATGGCGGTTACTCATCCATCAGCGACCGTAGGTGCGCCGGGTTCCGGGAAGGTCAAATATTTCATCCTGGATGACCCGGCTGATTTGAACAGCGATGCAAACTGGACGGAGGCAACTGCTTCATCGGGGACCCCCGGCACGATCAATCCGGGCCAGACAGGGACGCTGCTCCCCGTCGAACTCGTTTCCTTCGTCGCCATGCTGGATGGTGAGGCCGTGTATCTCCGATGGGCCACGGCCTCGGAGACCCACAACGCCGGCTTCGAGGTGGAGCGGAAAAGAGGAGATGGGAATTGGGAAAGCGTGGCGTT
Organism: Rhodothermales bacterium; assembly: GCA_046756545.1. Taxonomy (GTDB): domain Bacteria; phylum Bacteroidota; class Rhodothermia; order Rhodothermales; family JBHHWM01; genus JBHHWM01. Next base: position 17,187 of record JBHHWM010000065.1, read on the forward strand.
CGTCGAAGGACACGGTACGACGCTCGAACCGCAAACCTACACCTGCCGGGTAGGCGGGCTGGAGCCGGGGCGTCACGTGTTTCGCCTCAAACAGGTCGACTTCGACGGCACGTTCGATGTGAGCCCCGAGGTGGAAGTGGCAGTCGGCGTGCCGGGAGCGTATCACTGGTCCGCGAGCTATCCCAACCCGTTCTATTCGGAGACCGCCTTTTCGCTGGGGGTAGCGCGCGCACAACGGGTGCGGGTGGCTGTGTACAACCTCCTGGGGCAGCGAGTCGTCCTCCTGCACGACGGCGTATTACCCGCAGAAACAGCGCGGCCCTTCGTGTTCGACGCCGGCGATTTGCCGAGCGGGGTGTATCTCATCCACGTGCAAGGCGAGCATTTTGCCGCCGGTCGGCCCGTCACGCTATTGAAGTAAACGACGGGCTACGGCGCGTGCCAGCGATAGAGTTTGATTTCCGGCACCGGCTTCACCATAGCCACGGCGATCTCGTAGCGCCCCGCTTCGGGTGCGCGTACGGCCAGGTCCATCGGGTAGAACTGGGTGTTGAAGCCCGGATCCTCCTGGACGAGGATGTGCTGCAACCGCCCGGCCCGGTCGTACACATCGATGCGGAGCCAGCCGGGGCGCAGGTTGAGCACAAACAGCCGGTCGCCGACGGGCACGGCCGACGGGGAGAGCAGCGGGGCTTCATAGGTATCGCCGTGCATGAAGGCATACGACCGCGCCAGCATCGGCGAGTCGAATCCGACGAGGGCGAGGGTGTCGAGCGGAGCCGTCAGGTCGGGCGAAAGCACATCGATGACTGGCCGAAACCCGGAGAGGCTGAGCAGCGCATCGTCCCAGGTTCGGAGCAAACCGGCGTGCCGCCAGTAGGGGCCGGGCAGCGTCACCCGTGCCGTCATCGCTCCCTGGTTGTCGAGGCGGGCGAGGTAGCCCCGGAAGTTATCTCCCACCGTTTTAAAGTAGATAGCGTCGTCGGTGGCCCGTACGTATTGAAAGGGAGCGTCGGGAAGGTCGGTAGGCGTCGGGACGCGATGAACGGATACCCCGGCCAGCACGAAGTCGAGTCGGTGGGCGTCGGGATTGAACACGAGCAGGGTGTCGCCCCGCAGACCGGCGAGGTAGGGATAGGCGGCACCGTCCCAGGTCTGCTCCTCGACGAACGTGCCCCCGGCGGTGAACGTGTAGAGGCTATGGCGCTGGGCGTCGCTCACGTAGAGGTGTCCGTCCGGACCGAAGAGCAACGTACGCGGGTATTCCATCGGGGCGGCGTCCGGTCCTGCTGCCTGCCACGCCAGGCGCAGGGTGTCCGGCGTCATCTGCCCGGCAATCTGCCGCGAGAGCGAGTCGGCCGGAGAAATCTCGCGCGACTCGGTGCGGCGGCACGACGAGGGCAGGCAGCCTGCGAGGGTAAACGCAAGAAGGAGGAGGTAGACGGCAGAGAGCTTCGGCATGGCCCTGGAGCGTTCGTCGGAGACCCCGGTTTGGGGCAGCCTCGTTCGGGGAGGGAGCTTCTCAACAGCCGGCACGCGTAATGGTTTCGGCCCGGCTGCGGGTGGCGATGGGATTCCCTTGAAATTCAATGCGCCCCCGGCGAAGTTGTCAAATCAATCAAGACGTAAAACCATTGCGTCGAGGTGTGAATCCGATTGCACTGCCCGTCGTTTAGGATGACGGCACGCGTGGTATGATCCCCACGCCGTGATAAGTGATCTATGCCATAGACCTGAATAGACCGTATGCAAAAAACCATTGCCTTCTTGCTCGTCACAGGGTGTTTGATCCTGGGGACGGGCTGCGAACTCTTTAATACCGAGGACGAGGATATCCCGACTATCGACTATTCCGCCATCCAAGACATCCGGTTTTCGGAGCATGTGTTGCCGCTCGTGCAGAAAAAATTCGCGCTGCTGCTCGGGCAAGAGACGGGGCTCCGGCTGGATTCCTGGGAAAGCCTGATAGCCGGTTCCGATTTCGGCGAGGTGCTCATCCCCTTCGATGCCGAAAACAGCCTGCTGCTGGAACTCGCAACCCGGCTCGATCCGCCCCATCCCTCCCAGGCCACCGCCGACTCGCTGACCCGCGCCGAGATCGACTTCATGGCGCGGTGGATCAACGAGGGGGCCCGGAACGACGCGGGACAGGTGCCCTATGCCGACGCCGACCAGCGCCTCTATGTGTGCAACCAGGACGAGGGGTCCATCTCCGTCATCGACACCGAGGCCAACGTGGTCATCCGAACCGTCAAGCTGGCGGACTTCGGCTTTACGGGTACGCCGAAGCCGCACCACATCGACGTCGAGCCGGACGGGTTGTTCTGGTATGTCTCGTTGATCGGGGCCAACACGGTGCTCAAGTTCAACCGCGACGACGAACTCGTCGGCCAGGCGGGGCCGTTCGAGACGCCCGGCATGGTGGCGGTGCATCCCACCGAAGATATCCTCTATGCCGGACGGTCGCTCAGTGCCGTCGATCCGCCGCGCAGCATCGGCGTTATTCGACGATCCGACATGAACCTGGAACTGGTGGAGGTGTTTTTCCAGAAGCCTCATGCGTTGCGTGTCAGCCCGGACGGCGCGTACCTGTACACGGCCAGCCTGGTCACCAACCAGATGGCCTCGGTGAACACAGCGACTCGGGACGTCAGCCTGGCGGGCTTTACCGGCATTCCCCAGGCGTATCTGCATCTGGCGATCTCCCCCGACAGCCGGACGATGTACATGACCGGGCAGGTGGCCGGTCAACTCTCCATCGTGGACCTGAGCGATCCTACCGACCTGGCGCTCGTCGCCACGCTCGACGTCAACGCGGGTCCGTGGCACCCCACGCTTTCGCCCGACGGCAGCCGCCTCTACTTCGGCAACAAGCAGGCCAACACCGTGACGGTGGTAGACACGCAGGCGCGGGCCGTCGTGGACGTCATCGGGGGCAACGGGCTGGCCGAGCCGCACGGGTCCGCCCTCTCCCCCGACGGACGCTTCCTCTACATCTCGAACAACAATCAGCAAGGCGTCTACACGCCGCGTTATAACCTGGGCGACAACGACCGCGACGGCACGGTCGTCGTCATCGACACGGTAACCAACGAGATCGTGAAGGTGCTTGAGATCGGAGCGTTTCCCACGGGCATGGGTGCCCGGCAGTAAGAAACGGTATGCAACGTATCGAGCCAAAAAAGCAGCCGGCGGACGCGGTGCATCTATTAAGGGGCGTTGGGTGGATGGGCCTCGTGCTGGTGATGCTTTCGCCCGAAATCTTCGCCCAACCCTATGTCCGTCAGGTCGAGCCGTTTGTCGTGTGGGATGCCGCCGGAGAGGCGTACTCCCATCCGTTCCTGGGCGGTCTCAACGTCCCGCGCCCGCATCTTGCCGACCTCGATGCCGACGGCGACCTCGACCTGTTTCTCCAGGAACGCTCCCGCCACCTCCTCTTTTTCGAAAA
>JBHHWM010000066.1:0-20618 GCA_046756545.1 Rhodothermales bacterium
CCTGTTCGTGTTGGCTGGAGCCTTGCTCCTCTATTTCCTACGCTTCGGGTATGATTACGGCACGAGCGACCAGGACGAAGTGCTTCCGCTGTTGCTACACCGCCTCGACCCGGAGGTGCTGGCACAGGACTGGTTCATCCTCACGCAGGCAGCCGGCTTCAGCATTCGCACCTATTTCGTAAGCATGCTGGAAGTTCTGTCATGGCTGCTTCCGGTGTGGCTCTCCGTTCTCTTGCTCTACGTGGCGGCCTGGCTGTTGATTGCCGCTGCGGTGTATGCCCTGGGCTATGCCTTCACCCGTAACCGACCGGCCGCCGCTGCCGCTGTGATCGGCGCGCTGGTATTGACGCCTCAATGGACGCTGGGCGGGAACGATCTCGTTCACTCCATGCTGGTACCAAGCATGTGGGGGTGGGCGCTGGGTCTCTGGGGGCTCGTCTACTTTCTCCGTTCGAAACCGGGGAGAGCCGCTGTCCTCCTCGGGCTGGCAACCTGGATGCAAGCCCTCGTGGGCCTCCAACTGGCCGGACTCCTCGGGATCGTGTACCTGTGGCGTTTCCTGGAAAAACGGATCCCCTTCCGGACGATCCTCGTGTTCGGGGGCCTGTACCTGATGACGGCATTGCCTTCCCTTGGACCGCTTGTTTTGCAACAACTGACCGAAACCGCCCCGGTTGAGTCCCAGGGGATGCCCTCCATGTTTTACATCCTGGCACAGTTTCGCATCCCCCACCACTATTTGTTTTTTTCTTTTCCCCTCCGCTCCCTGCTGAAGTTTGGGGGCCTGGTTGTCCTGGGGGGAACGAGCTTCGCCCTGCTTTCTCGAAGACAAATACTCTACCAGGCCCATTTTCTGGTCAAATCCTTTGTCATCATGGGGATATCATACCTCGTCACCTTCCTTTTCACCGAAATGGTCCCTGTGCTCTTTGTCGCACAGTTGCAGCTTTTTAAGACCACGGTACTAGCGAAACTGCTGTGTATCATCGTGATCTGCGGCCTGGGTACTGTGTGGCTCCCTTCACATATTTCGACCTTGCTTTCCACCCTTCTGAAGGATCGTCTCTGGACCCTTGTTCTTCTACTCGGGACGTATCTCTTCGTGAGTGGCGGCCTCCTCTTCGAAGGGGACTGGGTGCGCGAGAAGGTGGGGCCATTCGCTCGCGAGGGCACACCTCAGGAACAGGTCGAAGTGTGGGCTAGAACCCAGACCCCTCGTGATGCCGTCTTCGCCGTCCCACCGTCCTGGGCGCACTTCCGAGCCCAGGCTCAACGCGCTATGGTGGTAAGCTTCAAAGCCTTCCCATACCGAAACCCGGCTAACTACCAGTGGTTTGAGCGGCTCACGACCCTGGCTCCCCTCGATCTACCCGACCGCGCAACTCCAGCCTTACAAAACACCCTCGACGCGTCATTCTTGGGCCAATCTGCTGCAGCATTGCGGCACCTCGCCGACGAATACGGCTTCTCCTACGTTGTTCGCTCCATCCCTCTCGACACAGTGAACACTTCTTTTGAACTCGTTTATTCCTCTGATGACTGGAGGGTGTATCACCTCGTCTCAGAAGAACCCCGCGCCGAATGAAAAACCGCCTGCGACACCTGCTCGGCCAACTCTTCTCCACCGAGGGCTTCCGGGGACCGGTGCTGACCCTCCTGTCGGGCACGACGGTGGTGTTGGTTATTTCCTACCTGTCGCAGTTGATCCTAATGCGCCTCTATACCCCCGAGGAATACGGCGTCCTGCATTTTTTTATGGCTGTGCTGGTAGTGCTGGCCTCATTTTCCTCGCTCCGGTACGAAGATGCGCTGATGCTTCCGGACGATGAAGAAGAGGCGGCCTCCGTTGTGTGGTTGGCCTTGCTGCTCCTGGGCTTCTTCGCTGCCCTCTGTGGTGTTTTGTTGATCTGGCGCGAGGAGATTGCCGCCCTGCTCAACATGTCTGCACTGATCCCCTGGCTTTTTCTCATTCCGCCCACACTGCTGTTGATGCGCGGTTCCAGAATTGCCGAATGGTGGCTGATTCGCTCCAAACGATTTCGTCCAATCGCCGCAGGACAGATAACGAGTGTGGTTTCGATGGTGACAACGAGGATCGGGGCAGGTCTGCCTCCCATGAACGCTGGTGCAGGGGGGCTTATCGGGGGTACGATCGTCGGACATATGGCCTCTTTCCTCGTCCTGGGCTGGTACACGCTACGACAGAGTGCGCGCGTGCTGTTCTCCTCATTTCGGTGGTCGCGTATCCCTATCGTCGCCCGAAGGTACCGGCGCTTTCCTCTTTATTCGACGCCGTCTACACTGCTTGCCGCCGTCATCAGTCGCCTTCCTATCCTGCTGATCCCTCAGTTTTTTGATGAAGCGACGGCGGAAACGGTGGTGGGTTTGTTCGGCCAGGCCTTTGCCATGCTGGCTATTCCTTTAAGTCACATTGGAGAAGCCATCGCCCGGGTTTTCTTTGTGCACGCCGCTGAAGCCCATCGCGAGCAACGCCTGACCGAAGTGACGCTGACCGTTCATCAACGCCTGGTCATGTTCGGCCTCTTCCCTACCCTCGCCCTCCTCCTGGCCGGACCAGACGTATTCGAAGTCGTCTTCGGCAGTGAATGGCGCGAAGCAGGCACTTTCATTCAATACGTCGGCCTGTGGTTCTTCCTGGCTTCGGTCGCTTCTCCCCTGACCCGCCTCTTCGATGTCCTGGAACGTCAGCGGTTAGACTTCGCCCTCAGCGCCCTGATGTTTGTCGCCCTCACCACTGCCCTGATCGTAGGGGGCAAAACCGGAAATGTAATTACACTTCTTTTGCTGATCGGAGCCGCCGGTGCCGGTGTCCGCATCATCCAACTCGCGGTGTTACTTCGGTTGGCCGATGGTTCCCTCAATGCCGCCTTGCGTGCCTATGGACGATATTTTTTGTTCAGCCTGCCAGGCTTGTTCCTGATTGCCGGTGCATTGCAACTGGGAAACGCCTGGGCGACGACAGGCGCTGTTGGAGTGGCCGGGCTGCTATACGGAATCGTGGTCCTCTGGAAAGATCAACTGCTCACCCCTTATCGAAAAGCCTCTTGAGGAGAACGCTTATCCGGTGGGTCCACGAACGTGCCGGTTGTGCCGCCGCCCGATCAACACGAGAAGCAGCACGTAGAGCGTGGCAATGGAAATCATGATCAGCCCGCCCCAGAACGAAACCGGTAAGAGGTACGCTGCATTGCTGCCATCCGTGGCGATGAGGTAGACCCACTCGTCGAGAGCAAGGCTCAACCCTACCCCGAACAGGATCGCCGCCACATCCAGCAACCGGCTCGCCCCACGGAACAACGCCAGCGGCACGCCACCGATGGTAATCAATAATAATCCGGTAAACAGGTGATGGATGTTGTAGCCTGCAACGGTAAAATCGGTGTCGGGTGAAATATACAGGGACAGGCGTAGCAGCAAAAACGGCACGATGAGCGATGCCAGTACGAGTCCTACGCGACGCATGTCCAGGGCTTGATCCATCTCTTCAGGCGGGTTCAATCGGGTGTTTGTCGTTGAACGAGCTATTGAAAAAAGCCGATGCCTCGTTTCCGGGCATCGGCTTTCGTTCGGATAACCAAATAGATTGTACGCTACAGAATCGAGCGAAAAGTTGGAGGGAGATCGTGAGTCATGGTTGACATCCGGACTACTTCAGGACTTTCAGGCCCCTCCTCCGCGGTCGCCTCCGTGCCGCAGTATTTGCCGAACGCATGGATGAGATCGGTGGCGATAGCGTTGGCGCTCCGCCCTTCGATATGCCGCCGTTCGATAATATAGACCGGGTCGCCGTTCTTGAAAAGGGCCATAAAAGGCGACGATGGAGGAATCCCCACCAGCATCTCTCGAGCACGGGATGTCGCCTCCAGGTCCTGTCCGGCGAATACGGTTACCATCCGGTCGGGTTGGACGTTATACTGGCGTGCCAGAGCAACCGCGGGTCGTGCGTTGGCAGCGGCACAGCCACAGACGGAGTTAATGACGAGCAGCATCGTGCCGTCTTCAGCTTGCTCAAAGGCCGCGTCTACATCCTCAGCATGAAGCAATTCTTCAACCCCTAAACGGGTGAGTTCGAATCGCATAGGCTGAACAAGGGCTTCCGGATAGGGCATAATCCTGATGGGGCTGGTGAAAAGATGAAGGTATCATTCAGGGCATCCTTTAGTGCCCCCCGCTCCCAAATTATGCGTTGCAACGAGTGTTTATTTCGATTGATCCCAAAAGAAGTAACTATTGGGCAAAAGATCACTCTATTTTCTCGGCATGCGCCGTAGGTCGTGGGCCAAATCCTCCCGCTCGACCGTCCAGGCTTTTGTGTCATCCGGCATGGACGGCACATATTGATCGACGGTGTGATGGGCTGTCTCGCGCACTTTTTCGGTGAACTGAGACGTTGTTTTATGGATTTGCTGCTCCAGCACACCAATCTTTGCTTCTACGGCATCGAGTTGCTCGCCCAACCAGCGTGTGGATCCCTGCGCGGTCCGGACAAGGCGTTGCCGCGTTTCACGCCCCGTTTGCGGTGCAAAGATTAATCCGGCAAAAAAGCCTCCGGCAAAGGCGGAGATAGCCGTTAACAGAATGGTTTGCCTGGTATTCATGGTACGTAGTATGAGCGTATAGACTGAGTATCAACATGGAGACCATTAAGACATCGCACCCAACGGCGATAATGCTTATACGTCCCCTCCGTTACCGGTTCCTCTTTCGTTTTCATCCATCCAGGCGTACTTTCATTGTAGGTCAGGTATCTAGTTCAAGCGTTATGGACCCACGCTGTAATCTACAACCGTCTTTCTCAGCCGGCATGGCGGTCGGTCTCTTCATTATGTTTTTCCTACTTGCAGGATGCAGCTCCACGCCGCATCTTGTCTCCACCCCGGCGCTTCCCGATGCTATTGATGTGCCGGCGGAAAGGGATGAATCGTCCGAGCCCGATCTGAAAGCATCTCTTGCAGAGGAAGCCGTCGAATCCGATGCCCGCGGTGTGTCCATGATCGAAGAGCGGTTGCGCGCTGCAGAACGGCGCTGGCATGGAACACCGTACCGGTGGGGCGGCACCTCAACGGAGGGCGTGGACTGCTCCGGCTACGTCAAAGTAACGTACCGTGACGAATTCGACCTTGACCTCCCCCGTACGACGGCGGACCAGGTACAAGCGGGCCGACCTGTTTCGCGGGATTCCCTGCAGGCGGGCGATCTTGTCTTTTTCCTCACCTACGGCAAAAAAACACGCCACGTCGGCATGTATCTTGGCGACGGCGAATTCGCGCACGCCTCCACCACCTACGGCGTTACCATCTCGCACCTGAACGATCCCTACTGGGATCAGGCCTATTGGCAGGCCCGTCGGCTCCTCCCTACCGAGCAGTTCACAGCCGCTCCTCAACAGCTAAAGCCCGCGTCTCTCCAACTTCGCGACCTGCCCCCCTTACGATCAACCGCCAGTCCAAAAACGTCTCCGGGACGACGGACCGGGTGGTAAAAACACGGAGAGACAGCATCGGAACACACGTCGCCTGGGATCTATTTCTGTTTCTTTGCGTCAAAGGGGCTTCTTGGAACTACCACTGCCAGACGATTGAGAAATCGTCTGTTTGCTTTTAGGGGGTTTATCGCCGCAGCCTCTCTGGCCGTGGCGATCTCATTTTTGTCCGAATCACTCCCAATCCTCTCCCAACTTTCATCTTAGCGCATCACGTTGACGATGGCAGAGCAAAACACGAAGCCGGTTTACCTGACAAAAGAAGCGCTTCAGCAATTTAAAGACGAATTACACCACCTCCGAACGGCGGAACGCGCGCGGATTGCCAAAGCCATCGCCGAGGCTCGCTCGCATGGAGACCTAGCAGAAAATGCAGAGTACGACGCTGCCAAGGAGGCCCAGGGTCAACTCGAAGCCCGCATAGCCAAGATCGAGCAAACGATCAGCAACGCACGCATCGTCGACGAAGCACAGATCGATGCCAGTAAAGCCTTTATCCTTTCCAGAGTCCGCATTAAGAATCACAAATCAGGTTCCGAACAACTCTTTACGCTGGTCTCCGAAGAAGAAGCTGATATCACACAAGGCAAGATTTCCATTACCAGCCCGATTGGCAAAGGCTTGCTGGGTCGTTCGGTAGGCGAAACCGTCGAAATCACGGTCCCGGCAGGAAAGGTTAAACTCGAGATACTGGAAATTACACGATAAGGCCCAACGTCGGCATGATATCGTGGCTGCTCGCCCTACATCTCGTGCACACCGCTTCATCGCCTTCTTCAAGCGCGTTGTTCGAAACGCAATGCTGGGCGGGCTCATGGTACTGTCTACGTTTTATGGATTCTGCACACTGTGCCTGCTCCTCCTCAATGTGATGAATCCCCCAACGACGGGTGTTCAGATCCAACGCCGAATCGAATCGTGGTTTGAGGACGAGCCCTACGCGAAACAGTATCATCCAGTAGACAGAGGGGCCTTATCTCCGGCCTTGCGCCACGCGGTCGTCGCAGCAGAGGACGGACGGTTCTACGAGCACGGCGGGGTTGACTGGGACGCCGTTCGCCAGGCGATGAAAGACAACAAGAAACGCGGGCGCTCACGACGGGGCGGGTCTACGATCACCCAGCAACTGGTGAAGAACCTGTTTCTTACTACGCATAGCACGTACGTACGAAAGGCACTGGAACTTCCGTTGGCCTATATAGCCGAGTTACTCCTCTCTAAAGAGCGTATTCTGGACCTGTACGTGAACGTGATTGAGTGGGATCGCAGCATCTACGGAGCAGAAGCTGCTGCACAACATTATTACGGTACCTCGGCCACTCGGCTTACTCGCCGACAGGCTGCCGGGTTGGCCGCTTGCATCCCTGCCCCTCGACGGCGCAAACCGCAGCAAATGGGCCGATACACCGACACCATCCTCCACCGCATGAACCAGATGGGCTGGTGAAGTAATTCTTTGATAGTAACTCAGTCCTCCACGGTCGTATCCTGGAACCGAGGAGGTGACGAGACGATGAATCGACGAACAAACCTGTGGGAAATCCCTCTTCGATTCGTCGTCTCCCCGATTCGTCGTTTCAACCCTGGAGGGCACAACGTGGGTTAGCAAATTGCAGTGTATATTCTCTCTCCCCTTCACACAACTATTTCGGACTCACATTCCTGCATGATTGATCTGAGGAGCGACACTGTAACCAGGCCGACCGAAGCCATGCGTCGGGCCATGTACGAAGCCGAAGTAGGCGACGACGTGTTCGGCGAAGACCCCACCGTGAATCGACTCCAGGAAACGGTGGCGGATCTATTGGACAAAGAAGCGGCCCTCTTTGTGACGTCCGGCATGATGGGTAACCAGTTGGGCCTGAAAGTGCATACCCAGCCGGGTGACGAAGTCATCGTCGAGCGGGCCAGCCACATCTTTAATTACGAATCAGGGGCTCCCGGCCTGCTTTCCGGTGTGCAACTCCACGTCCTCGACGGCGAGCGCGGCGTCCTCACTGCCGACCAGGTGCAGCGTGCCATCCGGCCCGGCTATTACTGGGAAGCCCCCTCGCGTCTGGTGTGCCTGGAGAACACGGTGAACAGGGCGGGAGGCGTCGTCTATCCCCTCGAACACATGCTCGAAATCGCAGCGGTTGCACGAGAGCATGACATGGGTCTGCACCTCGACGGTGCCCGCCTGTGGAACGCCACGGTAGCTTCAGGAATCTCGGAAAAAGACTACGCCGCCCCCTTCGACACGGTCAGTGTTTGCCTTTCGAAAGGACTCGGGGCCCCCATCGGCTCGGTGCTGGCAGGGTCGAAAACGGACATCAAAACAGCCCATCGTTTCCGCAAGCTCCTGGGCGGGGGAATGCGTCAGGTGGGCATTTTAGCGGCTGCCGGGCTCTACGCGCTGGACCACCACCGTCCCCGGCTGGCTGAAGACCATGAGAAAGCACGCATTCTGGCAGCCGGCATTGCCGGCATCGCCGGTTTCGAGATCGACCCTGCCTCCGTTGAAACCAATATCGTGATGTTCGACCTGGTCGAGGGCGAAGCACTGCCGGTGCTATCCTCGCTACAGGAACACGGGGTCGCCATGGTCCCCTTCGGTCCCAAAACCATCCGGGCTACGACCCACCGCGACGTTTCGATGGACGACATTCACCGGGCCCTGGCCGTGATGAACCGGCTTTACGGAACGATCGTCTCGGTCTGACTCCCCGTCAACGCTCCTCTTCTTGCTGCACGGTCACGCGAAGCGGCGGCAGCCCTGTGACCGTGGCCTCAAGCACATCGCCCACCTCAACAGCGCCGACGCCTTCCGGCGTGCCGGTATAGAGCAGGTCGCCCGTCTGGAGTGTAAAGATTCGCGAACAGTAGGCCACCAGCTCGGCTACAGGAAAGATCATATCCCGCGTGTTCGCTTCCTGACCTGTCTCTCCGTTGACGGTCAGTCGGATCACCATGTTCTGGGGATCATTTATCTCGGTGCTCGGCACAAGAGAACCCAGAGGCGCGAACGTGTCAAAGCCTTTGGCTACACTCCAGGGCTGTCCTTTCTGCTTGGCCGTGCTCTGGATATCCCGGGCGGTCATGTCGAGTCCGACCGCGTAGGCACCCACATGATCGAGGGCCTCCGACCGGGGAATGTTCTTTCCGCCGCGCCCGATGACGGCCACGAGTTCCACTTCGTGATGGACGACCTGTGCCATCGAAGGAAGAACAACGACGCCCCCGTCGGCGACTAGTGCCGTGGCCGGCTTGAGAAAGACGATGGGCGTGGTCGGAACCTCGCTTTTCATTTCGGCAGCATGCCGGGCATAATTGCGCCCGATACACAAAAGCTTGCCGGGCTGGATCACCTGGTCGCTACCGGGTAAAGAAATCTTCATATTTTGCAGGGTCTTAACGAGATTGACTTCTTGTACGGAGATCCTTATTCTGTGAAGCTAGTTTGATTGCTCACGAACAAGTCTCCGTACACTCTCGCGCCGGTAACCAACCCGACGCTCCAAAGCAGAGAAGCCACGATGTACGCTATCGTAGAAATTAAAGGCAAGCAATATAAGGTACGCGAGAGCGACACGCTCTACATACCCCGCTTGAACGACGCAACCATTGACGACACGCTCACCTTCGACCGCGTGTTGCTCCTGGCCAACGACGAGAACATCCACGTCGGAACTCCGACGGTGAAGGGGGCTTCGGTCACGGCCAAAGTGCTGGACCACGTAAAGGCCGACAAAGTGCTCGTTTTCAAGAAGAAGCGCCGGAAGCGGTACAAGGTGAAGCGTGGACACCGCCAGCAATACACGCAGATTCAGGTCGAGTCGCTGTCGTTCGACGGTGCCGAGGCCTAAAGCGCGGCCCATTCAGGCCTGTTCAGTGGACTCCCCACTGCTTCAGATCCCGATTCAAGATTAGACCTTGAGGATATCATGGCACATAAGAAAGGTGTAGGCTCTACAAAGAACGGCCGCGACTCTAAACCGAAGATGCTCGGCGTCAAAGTGTACGGCGGCCAATTTATCCAGGCCGGCGGGATCATTGTTCGCCAGCGTGGAACCAAGTTTCACCCCGGCACCAACGTGGCGCGCGGCGGCGACGATACCCTCTTCGCCAAGGTTACCGGAACGGTGCGCTTTTCTACCAGCATGAAAGATCGCAAGTACGTGCATGTAGATCCGGTTGAGGCCTAGCGTACCTACTCCCAGCCTATAAACAGAAAGAAGGCTCCGGCGCTGTGCGGGAGCCTTCTTTCTGTTTAATTGAATCTTCGAGCGTGGTGTCCGTTTACTCGGTAAAGACGACACGGAACATCTCTTCTATCGACGTCTCTCCCTCTTTGACGAGAATCAGCGCCGATTCTTGAAGCGTCATCATGCCCTGCTCAATCGCTTTATCGCGAAGTTTATCTTCGTCGACCATCTCCTGGGCACCCACGATGATCTGGCGGATTTCGGGTGTGAAAAGCATCGTTTCGGAGATGGCTCGACGCCCTTTGTACCCCCCTCCGCTACAGTAGCTGCACGAGTCGTCCTGGCTGTGGGTAAAGAGTTTCACTTCTTCTATTTCCTCTTCCGAGAAGCCAAGACGATCAAGAAGAGTTACATCTTTCTGTTTCACTTCCCGTTTGCACCGGGGACACAGCTTACGCATAAGACGCTGGGCCACGATAAGGTTGATCGCATAGGCGATCAGGAAGGGTTCGATCCCCATTTTGAAAAGACGGCTGACAGCGCTGGGAGCATCGTTCGTGTGCAGCGTCGAAAACGTAAGGTGACCGGTGTTGGCCAGCTTGATGGCTAGTTCGGCGGTAGCCCGGTCGCGCATCTCACCGACCATCACGATATCAGGGTCATGGCGAAGGATGGCGCGCAAGGCTCCTTCCAGGGCGAGTTTATGCCCGAGCTTGATCTGGCGTACCCCCGGCAAAATGTACTCGACCGGGTCTTCGACCGTGAGCACATTGCGCTTGGGAGAGACCACTTGCTGCAACGATGCGTAGAGCGTCGTCGTTTTACCGGATCCCGTCGGCCCGGTCAGGATCACCATCCCATACGGCTGGCGTATCGCGTGCTGGAAGCGATCATAGGCCACTTTTTGCAAGCCGATCTTCTTCAGATCCGTAATCACCTTGCGGTCGTCCAGCACACGAATCACGATGCTTTCGCTTCGAATCTCCTGGGCGGCACTGGCTATGGGAAGGATCGAAACACGGAAGCGAATAATCGTATCGTCGATGTTGCGCTGCATGAAGCCGTCCTGCGCCGCTTCCCGCTCAAAGCGGTCGATGTTCATCGAGTTATCCTTGGCGATGGCCAGGAAGGCTTCCGGATGGATACGATCTTCAACGTGCCAGCATTCGAGATCCCCGTCGATGCGAAAATGGATTTCTACCTCCCGACTGGCATTGGGGAAGAGATGGACGTCGGACGCGCCTTTTCGCACGGCTTCGATGAGCATGGCTTCGAAAAGATTGAGCAACTTCGACTGGCTGATCTCCGCCAGTAGTTGATCCTCATCGACAAACTCGCTCGAATGCTCCTCATAACTTAATCCCAGATCATAGGCAATCCCTTCTCGTTCAATGCGCTCCAGAAACTCGTTCTTACTCTGTAGGGCCTCTTTTACTACACTACGCACGACCGATTCCGGCGCATAGAAAAGCTCGTATCTTTCGAGCATGAGCGTACGGAGGAATTGGTTGACTTCGGGCCTCAGCGGATCGTATGTCACAAAAATCCATTGCTTATCGCCCGAAGCCTCCGTCCCCGCAGCAACAGGCAGGACTGAAAGTTTCGAAAACTGTTTCCACTGATCATCACTGAAGCGGTCGCGCGAGTTCTGGACGAACGTCACCATATCCGCCTGGGATATCGAACACGTTCGGAACGCGTAGATCCGAGCCGCCTCAGAAAATATCTTCTCTCGATTCAACGCCGGGTCTTCGGCCAGAACGCGCCAGAGTTCTTCGGCTTGCCCTGCTGCGCGCCTCTTCTTCCAACGGTCCCAGGCTTCCCCAACCTGCTCGATCCGTACCGACTGATCAAAAAGCAACTTGATGACGACGCGATCCCGCAGATTGATCGGATCGAATTCTGCGGCGATGATGTCTTCTTTTTCATCTCCAGAGATGGAAAACCCTACCCCTTCGGCCATACCGTCCCCGTTGGCCTTATGAGCCAACCTCCGGGACTGCTTCTTCCTCTCAGATCTACCAGATCGTTTTTTCTCAGAGGCTTTCATAGATTCCTGTTCCCTTGCTCCGCGGTTGATGTGTTACTCAATTTGTGGAGGGCTGGTAGAGACGACTTATTTCAGCCGGTGTTACCGAATAATACACCTGATCTCCACACAGGTCGATCACTACGATGCATTTCTTTCTTCTATCGTCTCTTTTGACCGATTCATTAAATGAAGACGTACGAATACCCCGGGCCCCTGCGCCTTACATAAACAGGCCCATTCCAACTATCCGGCCCGAAGAATACCGATATAAGGATGGCTCTTTTCGCCCGTGGTCGAGTTTCCTCCTTTTCACTCTGCCATATGGACGGATCAATGACTGCCCTGCGAGATGCGTTTTTCTTACCGGAACCCGCCGACGCTATCGAATTACGCGCCTTTACCCACGGCTTGATGCCCAAGACCGTGCCGGCGATGATGCGTCACTTCGTGGACGACTGGCAGCGCTATGGAGTCGATGCCTGGAACGAGATCCCGAACCACTGGCGACCCGACGACAACGAACCCGTCGGCTGGTGGTCCTTGCCGGAGTATCTCGGCGATCAGTTCATCGCCCCGCTCCTTGATGCTCCCCTCGGAACGTGCATCTTGCAACCCAATGTACACTGGACGGTGCAGTGCCTTCTGTCTGTGACCGAACTATTCGCCGGCAAGACGGAAGTGATTATCACGGAAGCCGAATTCCCGTCCGTCTCCTACAGCGTCAGGCAATGGGCCGATCTGCAGAAGTACACCCTGCGCATTATTCCGTCTGCGTCAGATGGATTTGTCGATCAAGCCGCCGTGCTCCAGGCGATCAATGAACAGACAGCGCTGGTCATCCTCAGCCACGTCGGCTTCTTAACCGGCGAAAAGTTACCGGACACCTTCTTGAACCAGGTTACTGAGAAGACACACCGACATGGCGGCGTGTTTGCCCTTGACGGGTATCATGCTGCCGGCTCGATTCCAGTGGACGTGACGGCCTTCGATGTCGATGTGTACTTCGGCGGCTTGCTCAAGGAAGCGTGCGGATCGTCCGGCAATGCCTTTGTGTACATCCGTCCCGGCCTCGACCTTCGGCCACGATTAACCGGGTGGTTCGGGGTGGCGAATCCTTTCGGCTTTGCCCCTGTCGCGGAGGTCCATCCCGTGGCGCGCCGAAGGTTTATGGCCGGCACGTCGGCCATTGCCCCTATGTATCATGCTGTCGAAGGTGTGCGATTGCTTCTGGAAGCAGGGTTGGACGCCGTTCGACGTCACTCGCTCGACCTCACGAACGCCTGCATCGACCGGGCGGATACTGCCGGGCTGGCCCTACGATCCCCCAGGGAAGACGAACGACGTGGGGCCATGGTGATTCTCGAAATGCCTGCCGCCGAGCGTCTCTGCACCTACCTCAAGCATCAACACATTTACACGGACAGCCGCCTCGACCGATATCTCCGGCTTGCTCCGTTCGTCTGGAACACTCATGAGGAAATCGAGGTCGCCTTCCAGCATATCTCAGCGGTTCTTCGCTCCGGGGCCTATCTGGAGACGAACCGAACGAGGTCTATCGGGCCGGTGAGTTAAATCCGGAATCTTCTTTATCTGCAGGCATCGCCGTAAGCTTCCCCTGGCCAATGATTGGGTTGAGATTGAAGAAGGCGACAAGCGCATCAAAGAGCCGTGGATGGCGACGTTTCAAGAGTTCGGGACGGTCAAAAAAATTCTCGACGGCCACGGCGAAGAATTCAGCCTGATTAGTAGCAGCATACCTTCGTAGAAGCGATTTGCCCAGTCGTATTCGACGCATCTCTCGCCGCACCAGCTTATGCCAGGCTCTCGCGGATGCCGGATCCATTAGAGAGGGTGTGCCTTCGGCATGGCTCTTCTCAAAATCAAAGAGATGAGCTAATTCATGCAGGACGACGTTGTGGCCATTGCCCGGCTGTGTCCAATCTTGTTCCACGGCGGGTGCTGAAAGAATGACCGGCCCCTGCGCATGTACCATACCGTCGTACACGGCATAGTCTCCATCGTAATAATCTTCGTCGAATCGACCAGGGTAAAACAAGATTCCGCGCTGGGTTGACAGTTCCCAGTTCGGCCTACCATGCAAGAGCATTGCCGCCCCGGCTGCCACGCCGAGGCGCAGCGTATCGGTTAGTTCTACTCCATCAACAGCTTCGAATGTGTGTTCCGCCAGGAAGAACTGCACGTCGCGTTCAAATCGCATACGGTCGTTCCCATTAAGCGTATCATAGAACGTTACATGATCTTTGAGCCACAAGCGCCAGGCCGGTGGAAAGGCATGACGAGCCACCCGCCATCGTCGCCAGGGGATCCGCAGTCCTCTCCACATAACGATGAGTATCGGGACCACACCGAACCATCCGCCGCCTGTCATCGTCTGCGCCCCAACAATGGCCGAAGTCCCGCCCAGAATAACCGCAAGACTCGCAAAAAAAACCAGCGAGGATGGCCGCACGATTCGCATAGCCTGTTCGCTCAGAAGCCAGATGTTATAAGCAATCCATAGGAAAAGTTTACCCTCTTTCACGGCACTTTGTGCCCTGTTTTTTGCCGTTCTGTGCGTCATGCGGGAAGAAATGAAAACGAGAGTGTAATTTTTTATCCCCCCTGAACTGAATCACCCGTTTACCGTAGGATTTTTTTGAAGCCGCAATGGCGCTCCTCGTCGCCGCAGAAGACCCGGTTTCAACCCGCTTCACAATTTAACTTTTCCTGCGGAATGACGATAACGGAAGCAGCAAGGCACGCTGGATCTTTCGGAGTTCTGCGGCATCTGGTCCCGCATCATGAACGCTCAACACCACGACGCTAGCTTGAATGATTCGAAAGCAGACCAGCCTCCTCGCGAAGGACCTCGAGAGCAACAAACCATCGATACGTCCTCCCCTGCTCCCATGGATCATTGCACCTTTGAAGAAGAAATAGCCGACGAAGTCATGTCGTTGAGCGAAGAACAAATCGCTTTTTATCGAGCACGCATTGAAAGTGGTTTTTATCGTTCTGCAGCCGTACAGAGCCACATCGTTTCATGTCTTGTTGATGAAATAACTCGACAGAAGTCTATTGAAAACAAGTAGTTATTACCATTTCTTACAATACGTTTCAGCTTTCGGATTACTTTTTTAACCAACTCTCTCAACACACGTCCTCAGTCAGGGCTTTCAGGATCTTTCCTCTCTCAATCTCCTCCCC
This sequence comes from Rhodothermales bacterium, assembly GCA_046756545.1. Taxonomy (GTDB): domain Bacteria; phylum Bacteroidota; class Rhodothermia; order Rhodothermales; family JBHHWM01; genus JBHHWM01. Next base: position 14,927 of record JBHHWM010000066.1, read on the forward strand.
TCTATACGATTGGCACAGGCCCCGAAGAAAGGACGGATGATGCGTAAAGATTACCCAGCAGTTCAAAATGTAATCCTATGACGTTACGTTTTTACCCAAATCAGTCAATGAATGGCTGTATGTATCGACGGGTATTTATTCTTTTCTACCTGCTAGTTACGGTCTCACCTCTCCGCATCTTTATCCAGGCGAATCTCTTTTTGAACTGCCCGTGAAGGCTGATATGGCCTACTAAGCGGTTTCCTTTTAGCACTTACGAAGTTTCTTTATCTGAAACTTCTCCTCCCCACACCTCCGAGAGCACACGCCTGATGCATCATATATCATGGCGATTACTTCTCGTTGCAGGCGTCACCACGCAAGGCATGGCACGATGGTTGGGTTCGAGAGAAATCACGCCATCAGGCTCATGCATACCGCGGCCTCTTATTCCGATTCCTACCACCGATGATCCCTGCCTAACATCTACAAAGCTATGGATCACAACCTCCAGCACCTGGCCGAGCGGCACGCCGCCGATGCCTCCACCGCGAACCGCGATGCCGTTGTCCGAGCAGCTGTTCCTTTCGTTCGCTCCCTCGTCAGCCGGATCAACGTACCGTATCATCCCCTGGCCTCCCAGGAAGACCTTGAGAATGTTGGTATGCTCGGTCTCCTCCAGGCTCTCGATTCATATGATCCCACACGCCGCACTCCCTTCGTCTCGTATGCGTACGGACGTGTTCGGGGGGCCGTCGTGGACTACCTGCGCTCCATCGACGTGCTGCCGCGTGAACGCCGCCGACGTCTGGCCCAGGCACAGCAGGCCGTCGAGGTGTTGCGGCAGCAGCAAGGAGGAGAACCTGAAGACCGCGATATTGCCGACCATCTCGACATAACGCTTTCGGACTACCACCGGCTGTTGACGGATGCCCAGCGTCGCTACGCTCTATCCCTTCACGCACCGGTTGGCAATGAAAACGACCAAGTCGTGCTCGAAACCATACCGAACGACGACGCTATGACTGCTTTCGAACAGATTGATCGCGCTTCGCTCCACGCCTACATCGCCACGTTGATCAAGGATCTCCCTGAGCGCGAACAGACCATTCTGGCACTGTACTACTTCGAAAACTTGCGGTTACGTGAAATCGCTCAACTCATGAGCCTGACGGAAGCACGCATCTCTCAGATTCTTAGTAAGATCCTGCTGGGTCTTCGCACACGGCTGAAGAACACGCAGGCGCTCGCTGCTTGAGTTCCCTATCAAGAGTACCTTGCTAAGCTTTTTGAGGCCCTGGTGTTACCGGGGCCTCTTCTTTTATTCCTGTAGCCCTTCCCCTTGCTTTTCAGATTTTTCTTCTACCTCATTTTTCATCGAACAATTAGACGTCTGCTCAGTACATTGTGGGCTATCAAAAAACGACCCGGCGCTTCTCAACCAGCACACGAACCACGTAGGTAGCCACGTTGAGGTAATCACCTGGAAGGCTCTCGCGTCCAGGTCGTTAGCTTTCAAATCAAAGTCATTGCGGTGGAGGTTGCCCCATGGGCACAATGAACAAAATGCGCGAGAACACAGGGATTATCCTCTGGATTCTCGTCATCTCTTTTGGTGGAATCTGGGTCCTCCAGGATTCAGGTGCTTTCGATGTGGCCGGATTTGTCGGCGACAAGATCATTATCGTCGATGGCGATCCGGTGACGGTTGATGAATACAACAACACCCTCGACTTCTTCGTCGAGCAATTCCGTCAGCAAACCGGCGAAAGTATGCCGCCCCAACGGCTCGACCTCGAACACGACCGGGTCTTCAACACCCTCGTGGATGACAAACTCCGTGAACACGAGATGGACCGCCTCGGGATTACCGTGACTGACCAGGAAGTATTGGATTTGGTCTATGGCGACGAGCCTCACCCCATCATCTCCGTCTACTTCGGAGACGGCCAGGGAGGCGTCGATCGAGCCTTGCTGCAAAGTTTCCGTGACGACCCGGCGATGGCACAACAGCGGGTAGAACTGGCCACGTACCTGCGTACCCAGCGTCGGCAACAAAAACTCGACAACTTGATCGCCGCCACGGTGCGCGTCTCCGATCAGGACGTCGAGAACGAGCATCGCCGGCAATATATACAGGCGTCCGCCAGTTTTTTTGCCCTGCGCTTCGCCGACGTACCGAACGACTCCGTCGAGGTGTCGGAGCGCGACCTGCGGCGCTTCTACAACGAGAACCGCGACGATTTTAAGCGCAAACGCTCGTTCACGATCAAAGTCGCTTCCATCCCGAAGCAACCCTCCCGTGCCGACACCCTCAACACAACGACGCGAATAGAGGACCTGCGGCCGACGTTCGAGGAAACGGACAACGACTCGCTCTTCCTCGTTCGCAACGCGTCCGAACGGCCCTACTCCAGCGCTTTTTTCAGCGCTGCCGATCTTGATGCGGACATTGCAAACGCCGTCTTTGAGGCACCCGAGAAGGGAAAAATTATCGGCCCCTTCATTTCAACGGATGCGAGGGGAAATACGGATGTCCACCTCATCAAAATACTGGAACTGCGCCCCCCGGAAGAGACCGCCGTCAGAGCCCGCCATATTCTGTTCAGAGCCACGCAGGGCGTCGAGGGACAACGTGCAAATGCTCGCCGTGAAGCGGAGGAATACAAGCAGCGGATCCTGAACGGCGAAGACTTCGCGACCCTGGCGCGCCAACGATCCGACGACACGAGCAATAAAGACAAGGGGGGTGACCTGGGATGGTTCGGGCCCGACAGAATGGTAGAACCCTTCGAAGATGCTGCCTTTTCCGCCCCTGTCGGCAGGGTGGTCGGTCCGGTGGAGACGCAGTATGGATTTCACCTGATCGAAGTGATCGCCCGGGCCAATCATGAGGTGCGTATTGCGGATTATGCAGAGCGCCTCCGTCCTTCCAGCGCCACCCTCATCTCGATTGAGGATCGGCTGGATGACGTTAAGTATTACGCCGAAGAAAAAGGAAGCGACTTCGTTGGAGAAGCCGAACGAACCAACCTGGAACTGCAAGATATCCAGGTGGAGCAAGACCAACAGTTCATCCCGAGTATCGGGAACAGCCGTCGCGTCACTCGTTTTCTTGAAGAAGCGGAGGAGGGCGACATAAGCGACGTCATCGAACTGGATAACCTCTTCCTGGTAGCGTACCTGGAGACCATTACACCGGAAGGGTATCGCCCCTTCGAAGAGGTCGAAGCTGAAATTCGACCGCGCGCTTTGCTCGAAAAAAAGAAAGTCATCCAGCGTGAACGCATGGATCGCGCTTACCAGGAACACGGCTTCGACGGGCTGGCCCAGGCTCTCGGCATCTCTGCCCGTACAGCTACCAACATCAGCTTCACAAATCACTCCGTCCCGACACTCGGTCGCGACGCCCTCTTAGCCGGGCGCATCCTGGGGTTAGCGGAGGGAGAAGAAACCGGCGTGTTCGAAGGCGAAAATGCAGTCATCGTGGCGAAAGTGACCAACGTAATCGAACCGGCACCACTCTCCGACCTGGAACGCAATCGCATCCGTGAGCAGCTTCTCACCAGCCGCAAGAGTACGGTGCAAAGCCAATGGGTTGCCTCCCTTCGTGAGAAGGCCGACATTGAGGACTTCCGCAATAGAATCCTTCAGTAAGACCAGAGCCAACCCTCTGTACAAAAGGGCATCTCCCCGTGAGGTGCCCTTTTTTTGTTTCGCATCACTCTCTCCGATTCGGGGATGCAATGCGCGTCCCTAGAGTTCGAACGTCCCTCGATATACAGAAACGGCCGGTCCTTCGAGATATACGTCCCTAACCGTTTCTCCCTTCAGGTCGAATCCCACGGTGAGCATCCCTCCGGGCATATGCACCTGCACGGTATTCCGCTGGATATATCCCAGGAAACGCGCAACGAAGGCGGATGCCAGCGCGCCGGTGCCGCACGCCAGGGTTTCCTGTTCCACCCCCTTCTCGAACGTCCGTACCTGAAGGACGGCAGCCTCCACCGCGCTTCCCTCGCTCAACACCTGCACAAAATCAACGTTGGCACCGGCAGGAGCGAGCGCCTGGTCGTTTCGGATCGCGGGACCCCATTCCTGAACAGGGATACCGTTCACATCGTTCACAAAACAGACAGCATGCTCGGTGCCCGTCCAGAGGAAGTGGACCGCCCCCACGGTGGTACTCGTGTCGAGAAGCAGAGGTCGGTTCGGGATCCAATCCTTCGGAGACGGCACAAAGAGACGAACCGGGCCGTTCGGGGCCGCCGGCACGAAGGCACGATAGGGGCCGGCATCCGACTCGAAGTGCATCTCTTCATCAGAGAACCCTATGTTTCGGGCAAACCGCGCCAGGCAGCGCGCCCCGTTTCCACACATCGTTCCTACCGACCCGTCGGCGTTGAGGTAGCGCATGCGATAGTGATGAGCCGTATCGACAGGGGTGGAAAAAGCCAGAACACCATCCGCCCCGATGCCTACCCGGCGAGGGCAGCACGTCCGGGCGATAGCGGCCAACTCATCGTCCGAAAAATTATAAAACCGGTTATCAATGACGATAAAGTCATTACCTGCCCCGTTCATCTTCGTAAATTCGACGATGAGTTTACGCTGCATAGGTTTCTACAATAATGACCTGCCTCGCACCAAGCACCGAGGTAGCTGCTAACGACATGGTCTCTTGCCGACGCAAGCCTCGATAGTACGACCAGAAAAACAATCGAGGAAAGACGTGGGCACTATCACAGGGTTCGCCCGTAAAAACACGCATCCCGAGCGAATCACGAGTTCGTCCCTCTTAGGAACGAAATCCGGCGGTGTTCCGCAACGGCATGTTTAACCAGACTACAAACCATTGGCAGAGAAAAAACTAACGATTGATCAGGCAGACCCCCTGCTGCTATACGGGTTTAATGATATCCATCTCCGAAGAGTGGAGGCCACCTTTCCCAATACAATCATCACGGCACGGGGTAACCAGCTTATTCTTCGCGGCAGCGACGAGGAACTCGAACACATCGAGCGTTTGCTGAACGAGCTTATCATCATCCTCAATCGCAACGGCAACCTGACGGAGAACGACGTCGAAACCGTGCTCGCGCTTTTCACCTCGGGCGACGGTGTAGGGGCCGCCGTGCCGGAAGTAGGCGACGTGGTGTTGTTCACTCCGTCCGGAGGGACCGTCCGTGCAAAGACACCCAACCAGGCTCGGCTCGTCGAGTCGGCGCGCCAGAGCGACATCGTTTTTGCTATCGGGCCGGCGGGCACGGGGAAAACCTATACTGCCGTGGCCCTGGCCGTCTGGTCCCTGAAGTCGCGCCAGGTCAAGCGCATTGTGTTGTGCCGCCCGGCTGTGGAGGCCGGCGAGCGACTGGGCTTCCTGCCCGGCGACTTCCGAGAAAAGGTCGATCCATACCTGCGCCCCCTTTACGATGCCCTCGAAGACATGCTGCCGGGTGATAAGCTTCGGACCTTCATGGAGCAACACGTCGTCGAAATCGTCCCGCTGGCCTATATGCGGGGCCGTACGCTGAACTCGGCGTTCGTCATCCTGGACGAGGCTCAGAACGCCACCGCGTTGCAGATGAAGATGTTCTTGACCCGGCTCGGCGTGAACAGCCGCGCCATCATCACGGGTGATGTCACCCAGATCGACTTGCCTCACCGAACCCAGAGCGGTCTGCTCGAAGCCAAACACATTCTGGAAGGCATC
>JBHHWM010000067.1:0-20104 GCA_046756545.1 Rhodothermales bacterium
CGATCATCGGCACAGGCAAGAGCGATACCATCATGGGCAGCGACGGCTTCGACTCGCTCTCCGGCGGTCTCGGGCTCGATACCCTCCTCGGCGGTGACGGCGACGACACCCTCTCCGGCGGACTTGACAACGACTCGCTCGACGGTGGACTCGGACTCGACACCCTCCTCGGCGGTGACGGCGACGACACCCTCTCCGGCGGTGACGACTTCGACTCACTCGACGGCGGTCTCGGACTCGACACCCTCCTCGGCGGTGACGGCGACGACACCCTCTCCGGTGGCGACGGCGACGATTCCATCGACGGCGGAACGGGCACCAACCGGCTCATGGAGACCGGCGATACTAACTATGACCTCGACGACACCATGATGAGCGGACTCGGTCTCGATACCCTCCTCGGGATCGACGAGGCCGATCTGAACGGCGGTTCAAGCGCCAACAACATGGATGCCTCCGACTTTTCGGGGGATACCACGTTGACCGGCGATCTCGGGCTCGATACCCTCCTCGGCGGTGATGGCGACGACATGCTCTCCGGTGGGGGCGACGCCGACTCCATCGACGGCGGAGCGGGTAACGATACTATCGTCGGAGAAGGCGGCGAGCTGGGTCAAGATAGTGAGAGCGTTGCACAAACCATCAATGGAGGCTCTGGCGACGACACCCTCCAGGTCACAGGGAAACCGTTCGACCAGATTGTCGATGGCGGAGACGGCATCGATACGTTGTGCGTCGATGCGCAAGGATTCGCCGTACATCAGACCGATCATGAGGTCTTCATCAGCGGATCCAAGTCTGTTCGGCACACAAACGTCGAGGAAGTATGTATCCAGAATGAGTCGCCCGTTGCCATCGAAGAAGACGAAGCCGTCGAGGTTCCGGGCACGCATCTGCTATCATCCGTCTACCCGAACCCGTTCAACGATCAGGCCCGGTTTACGCTGGCTGTGGCGCAACCGCAGCAGGTGCAGGTCGTCATCTTCGACGCGTTGGGTCGGGAGATGACTCGTCTGCACGCGGGGAAGCTCCAGGCTCACCAGTCGTATACGTTCACCTTCGACGGGGCTAAGCTCAACAGTGGACTCTATCTCTATGAGGTGACCGGCGAGTATTTCCGCACTACCGGCACGATGCTGGTGGTGAAATAAAGGCACGCCGACGCGGCAGAGCGCAGGCCGGGTACATCAACCTGAAGCGTTCGACTTGCTCGCACTCACCGGCAAAGCCGGTTCGGACGCACCGCTCGTCAAAGGGACGGGTAGATTCCATGCTTCGCGAGTCACTCTTCTTCCCCGCCGATCAGGCGTCGAAGCTGTGCTGAGAGGCCCTCCCCGGCAGCTTCCACCAGTTTCCCCACGATGGGGTGGATAATCACGCTGGTCACGGCCCCGGCCAGCTTCGGCAGGTTCTTGCCGAACCACCGCTTGACGTAGGCCATGGTCGTCAGGTCGGGTTTTTCGGAGCCTACCTCTTCTTCCAATTCCTCGATGCGCTCCAGGGCCTTGTCTTTCTTGTCGGGAGGCGCTTCGGCTTCTATCTGCGCTTTTAAATCGGCCAGGAGTTGCTGCAACAGGGCCTTCTCCTCCGGGGTTACCGCCGAATCGGTCGCGCCTATCGTCTGATGCTGGGCAATGTCTTTGCCCACGGCTACCTGCCCGCTGACGTTGCCCGAAATGGTAGCCGAAATGTGGTCGCCGGTGCTTTCCTTATCGCTCATGGGATCCTCATAGTTCGTATGGAAGGACGGATGCCGGTCTAGCGAAATACCTGATTGGTCGGAACCTGACGCCACTGCCTGTTGATATCCGCACCGCTGCGCTCCGTCCGGTTATTGCCCGCCTCGGCATCGTCATTGTTGGGGTTGTCGTCGCTGGTTATATCCGGGTCATAGGCAATAACAAGCAGGTAGGCAGGGGGGAATTCACCTTCCGAGGGTGAAGATATATCCCAGGGCCGCTCAAAGACCACGGAAATCTCCTCCTCCGGAGCAAGATCGGTAAAACGTTGCTCAGCCACCAAACGGCCGTCCTGGTACAGTTGGAGTATTTGCTGGCCGGAGCCGGAGGCATACGCCCCCAACCCGACATTCTTGACGATGCCCCGCACGCGAACGACCCCTCGATAATCGGTTCGCCGGCCCATGACAGTGAACTCGATGCGTTCGGCGGCAAGATCCGGCAGAAGGACTACCGGCAGCACGATCCCCGGGTCAAATGGTTGGCGCTGCTGAGGATATACGGTCAAGCGGGCTTCCTGTACGGCGTCTTCGTAAAAAGCGACGATGGTCACCTGAACGGGCTCGTCACCCTGGAGGTCGGTTTCAATGACGAAGGGCTCCACCTCTCCTCCACCCTGAATCATCACGCTGGAAGGAACACCCGCCACCTGTGGGTGGCTGCTGGCGAGCCGAACGCGGAGCCCGGAGGGAGGTGCCGTGCCGCTCATCACCACCCTTCCCTCCACAGGTTCACCGCCGATGATGCGCGCCTGGTCGAGATCAATCCCTGCGAGGCGCACGCGGGGCAGCGTGGTGGCGCTCGCTTCGTTCGAGGGGTCGGAATCCCCGCCGCGATTGACGGCCCGCACGCGGTAGACATAGGTCGTGTTCGCCGCCAGCCCCTCGTCCGGATAGATCGTCGTGCCGGAGGGGACCACAATAACCTCTCGAAAACGCTGTCCTCCGTCGGTCGACCGTTCGACCCGGAACCCCGCCTCGTTGTCGCTGGCGTCCCTCCAGGCAAGATCGATGCGTGTGCTGGAGACGGCCCTGGCGGCAAGACGAAGCGGCCTTGCGGGGGGAAACGGCAGGGTGGTGCCGCCCTCGGGGCGCGTGTACTCCGAATCACCGCTGTCGTTGGTGGCACGCACGCGGTAGACGTAGGTCGTGTTCGCCGCCAACCCCTCGTCCGGATAGATCGTCGTGCCGGGCGAAACCACGACGATCTCCCGAAAACGCCGCCCCCGGTCGGTCGACCGCTCAATCTTAAAGGCAGGCACGGGTCCGGGGGCGTAGCTCCAGGAAAGCTCCAGCACCGTCTGAGAACGGGTGCCTACGGAGAGGTTCGAGGGCACAGCAGGGTAAGTGAGTGCAGGCACTGCTTCGGAGGGATCAGAATCGCCACTGGTATTGACGGCGCGCACCCGGTAGTGATACGTCGCATTAGCCGCCAGGCCACGGTCCGTAAACGTGGTGAGTCCGGGCGCAACGTCGGCAACATCTTCGAAGGAACCTCCCTCGCTACGGCGTTCCATCCTGAACCGGGAGGGACGAGGACTGTTGTCCGTCCACGAGAGCGTTATTCCGTCCGGCGTAGCGGCACGCGCCTCAAGGTTTGACGGGATGGCAGGCCGCGTAAGATCGCTTGCTTCGTCGGTATAGCCGGAATCGCCGCTGTCGTTCGTGGCACGCACGCGATAAGTGTACGTCGTGTTCGCCGCCAACCCTCGATCCATGAACCTCGTGCTGTCGGTCGGAACCGGCGTGATCTCTCGAAACTGAACCTCCTGCTCGCCCCGACGCTCGATCCTGAAACCGGGCCGGGGGGCACCCGGATAGCTCCAGGCCAGCACCACCTCGGTCTGAGACACCGCCTCCACCGCCAGATCGAACGGCTCGGCGGGGAGCGTCAACGCTTGCACCTCCTCGGAGTAGACGGCCTCGCCCCGGTCGCTGATGGCCGCCACGCGGTAGGAGTAGGCGGTGTTGGGCGAGAGGGCCGCGTCGGCGTGCTCCGTCGTATTCGCACCCACGCGAGCAACCTCGCTGAAAGCGTCTTCGCTGCTCCGGCGCTCGATCATGAAGCCCGTTTCATGGTCGCTGTTGTCCGACCACGACAGGCGGACGCGCCGGCTGGAGTCGCTCCGGGCGATGAGGTCGCCGGGGGCACCAGGCAGCGGCAGCAACGTCGTGGCGCTGTTGGGATCGGTATACTTCGACTCGCCCGAGGCGTTCGTGGCGCGCACGCGATAAGTGTACGTCGTGTTCGCCGCCAACCCTCGATCCATGAACCTCGTGCTGTCGGTCGGAACCGGCGTGATCTCTCGAAACTGAACCTCCTGCTCGCCCCGACGCTCGATCCTGAAACCGGGCCGGGGGGCACCCGGATAGCTCCAGGCCAGCACCACCTCGGTCTGAGACACCGCCTCCACCGCCAGATCGAACGGCTCGGCGGGGAGCGTCAACGCTTGCACCTCCTCGGAGTAGACGGCCTCGCCCCGGTCGCTGATGGCCGCCACGCGGTAGGAGTAGGCGGTGTTGGGCGAGAGGGCCGCGTCGGTGTGCTCCGTCGTATTCACACCCACGCGAGCAACCTCGCCAAAGGCACCCCCTCCTGTACGACGTTCAACCGTGAATGCCGCCTGCCGGTCGTTTGCCGCCGTCCACGTAAGGCGAGCCCCGGTCGAGGAGATGCTGCGAACCGACAGATTCGACGGGCCTAAGACGGGAGGCTTTTTCCCGATCACGTATCCGCCGACGGCCAGAAGAAGTACCGTAAGCACGCCGGCAACTCCTTTGAGAACGAGCGGGGCGTCTTTTATCCGCGTGAGCAGATCCGAAGGCGTTTCGTGCGAGCCGTTGGAGGGTACCGGCGGGATCGTGAGCAGGTCGAGGTGATGCCGCGTCAGCGCCGCGCCGATCTCGTCGCCCAGGCGCTTCCGGAGACGTAGTGCCTCGCGCAGCAGCGGGAGCGCCGCCGACGTGCTGCCCATGCAGAGCGCACGGGTGCCAAGCTGATGCTTCGCCCAGGCCGTAGCGTCCTGATCTGCCAGCGCCTCCGCTGCCCGGAGGCATCCCTGAAGCACCTTCTCCCATGCATTCCACCGCCCCCCCAGGGCCAGAACCCCTTCCAGGACTTTTCCCAACCGCAGCGCTTCCTGCCAGCGTTCCGTTTCAATAGCGCGGTTGAACACTTCTACGAGGGTTGCGCCGTCTTTCAGGATATGATCGGGGAGGCTCCGGTTCTGCTCGACCCACGTCGAAAAATAGTCCAGGGCGCGGGTCAGCGACGAGGACACGTCTTCCGTTTTCGGCCAGGCGTCGACCAGGTTTTCGTGCAGCCTGTATCGCAGCCCGTCCGCCTGCACCAGGCCCTGCTGTGCCAGAGATTCCAGGATCGGCTCGGCATCGGGGAGATCCGCCAGGGCAGCCAGGTGCCCGGCATGAACCGGTGTTCCTCCCAACACAGCCAACAGCGCGAGCACCCGCCGTTCAGGTTCCGAACGGTCCTCGGCGTTTTGCAGGGTCAGTGCATCGGCGGACACCGCCTGAACCTGCCGGGCGAGTTCCGCCAGGGAGCAGCCCGCCTCGCTCGCACGCGCCGTCATCTGGATCAGCCGCAGGGGGTGGCCTTCCACCGCCGCGCAAAGCATCCGGGCGGAGGGACGTTCTTCCGGCGTGAGCGCCCGACCCAGTTCGTGCTCCATCAGGGCCAGGGCTGCGTCGAGGGGTAATCCTTTGAGCGCCACGGCATGGCCCTCTCCCCAGAGGCGGCGTTCCGGAGAGGCCAGGTAGAAATGGCAGGCAGGCGTTGCATCCATCAAGCGGTCGACCTCTTCCCGCGTCAGGTCCACGTCGTCAAGCAAAAGCAGCGCCCGCTTCGCGCGCAGGTAGTGCCGGATCTCCGGCTCTGAGGGTTTGAGCCGAAAGGGAGTGGAATAGAACACCTCGAAGATCTCCTGAAGCACATCCGGCAGGGCCTGGCTGCTAATGGAGCGGTAGACGACGCCGTCGGTAAAAGACGTCGTATCGAGACGATGGGCCAGGTGACGCAGCAGCACCGTCTTGCCGATGCCGGCCTCGCCGTAGCACGCTACCGGTTGGCCGGCCCGAAGCGCGTCGATAGCCTCCCCGACCTCGGCCTCGCGCCCGAGCAAGCCGGGAAAGGGACGCGGCAGCCACTCAACAGGACCCGGACGCGGCTCCGGTTGCGGCATGTTCTCGGGCGTGACGACGTAGACCACCCCGCCGTGCTCGGAACCGACGTGCAGGGTATAGTTATTCTGGGTAATATCCCTTCCTACGGCGATTTGGCCCTTGTTCGCTGCGTTGATCTGGGCCTCGATGTGTGCCGGTAAAGCCATAGGAAACCTCCGTCCAAGCGGAAAGCCCGTGGGCTTTTGATGAACAAAAGGATGAGACGACGCATGGTGCCATTCAGAGGGCTCTACTTATAAAAGACACCTGAACGTCTCAAACATAACCCCCTGGCGGCATCCTCACACAAAACCGCCCCAAGGAATAACCTCCTCACCTATCCTCTGGAAAATGATCGTACCAATGATCGATAGGGATCTCGAATAAACCTCAATGGCCTATCACTCGGCCACCGGCAGGTCGGTTCCACCCGGCGAAGTCGCGCTCAACGATCTGAACCCAGGACCCCTTCTCTACGATTGCGAGCCTGACTTTTTTGCCTATCCGGGGTTATATTTTCTGGCTTTTTGTGTCTATGAAATAGGACCATTGCGAACATTCAGCACTGAGGCCGTATGCAAATCCTTGTAGTAGATGATAACAAGAGTGATGCTTTCATGTTGAGGCGGCTGCTGACGTACCTCGGCTTCCAGGATATTACAGAAGCTTCCAATGGCCGCGAAGCCCTCCGCTATCTGCAGATGAAACACTTCGACTTGATGATTACCGACTGGCGCATGGCACGCATGGACGGCGTTGCGCTGGTCCGGAAGGTCCGCGCGAGCGAACAGCAGGGACGCCCTCGCACCCCCATCATCATGCTCACCGCGCACGACCTTCGCGACAACCTGACGACGGCCCTTTCGGCGGGGGTAGACGATTATATCATCAAGCCGCCCACGCTGGATATCCTTAAGAGTAAGATCGAGCGGGTGCTAGGGACAGGCACCCGTTCTTACCACCGGCGTTAGGCCGCCTCGGCCAGCCCCTGTTCCAGGGACAGGGGCTTTATGCGAAAGACGAGCAACCTGCCCTCTTTTTTGATTCTTTTCATGGTCGCATACCCCGACACGAGCCGAAGGCGACTGACGGAGTAAAACGACCCGTTCCGCTGCAAGATACCTCGTAGCTTGCTGCGAGGTAGGTCATTTCCAGGACGGACGTTCCAACGAGGGATGCATCAGGCGCTCCCAGGCAATATCGACGGCGGCATCCAGCAGGGCCTCCGGCGCAAACGCCGGAGCCGTGGTGAAGACGATTCGGTTCCAGCCGATCCCTCCTCTGGGAACCCGCCGGAGGTACTTCTCCATGTGTTCGTGTATCGTCATGGCTGTCGGGCGCTCCTTCTGAGAGCAGGGGTTGAAAAAACCATCTATCCTCCAGATGCGACAACGGGCCAACTTCTTACCTGGAACACGCTTATTTTGGGGACGCCGGACATCCGCACGCGAAGAACACCGTCTGCCATGAACAGCACCGTCACCATGCGCTTCACCCTGCTGGCCGCGGGGCTCCTCCTGGTTCCCGTGGTCGCCCGGGCCCAGGCGGCCAAGGACCAGATTGCCGCTTCCATTGAAGCCCGACACGCCTCGTATGCCGCGATGGCCCGGCAGATCTGGGAATACGCCGAAGTGGGCTACCAGGAAAAACAAAGCTCGGCCCGTCTTCAGGATGCGCTGGCAGCGGAGGGCTTCACGATAGAAGCCGGGGTAGCAGGCATCCCGACGGCGTTCGTCGCCGGCTATGGAAGCGGCTCGCCGGTCATCGGGATCCTGGCCGAGTTCGACGCGCTGCCGGGCCTGTCGCAGGATGCATCGCCCGAGCGAAAACCACTGACCGAACTGGGTGCCGGGCACGGCTGCGGCCATCACCTCTTTGGCACGGCATCCACCGCCGCCGCCATCGCCGTCAAAGAATGGCTGGCAGCCTCCGGGACGCAAGGCACCATCCGCCTGTACGGCACGCCCGCCGAGGAAGGCGGTGCCGGCAAAGTGTACATGGTGCGCGAAGGCCTCTTCGACGACGTGGACATCGTGCTGCACTGGCACCCCGGCGACCGAAACGACGCCAGCCCCTCGACCAGCCTGGCAAACCGGTCGGCGAAGTTTCGATTCTACGGCGTCTCTACGCACGCTGCCGGAGCCCCTGAGCGCGGGCGGTCGGCGCTGGACGGCGTCGAGGCCATGAACCTGATGGTCAATATGCTGCGCGAGCACGTCCCGTCCGATACACGCATTCATTACGTGATCACACGCGGCGGGATGGCCCCCAACGTCGTGCCCGACTTTGCGGAGGTCTACTACTACGTCCGTAATCCGAGTGCAGCGGTCCTCGAAGGCCTCTGGGAGCGCGTCGTTCATGCGGCTGAAGGGGCTGCGCTGGGAACCGGCACCCGCATGGAGTATGAGGTCATCCACGGCATCCACAGCCTGCTGCCCAATGAGGCCCTCGCCCGGCTGATGGACGCCAACCTGCAACACGTCGGCGGCATCACCTATACGGCTGAAGAGGTAGCGTTTGCCCGGCAACTGCGCAAAACGCTGGGCACCCTCCACCTCGCCCTCGGCTCCGAAGCGGAGATCCAACCCTATGCCCCAAAGACGACCAGCGGGTCCACCGACGTGGGCGACATAAGCTGGGTGGTACCGACAGCCGGGCTTCGCACTGCTACCTGGGTGCCGGGCACGGCGGCGCATAGCTGGCAGGCCGTCGCAGCAGGAGGGATGAGCATCGGGACCAAGGGCATGATCGTCGCGGCTAAAACGCTGGCGATGACGGCGGTCGATCTGTATACTGATCCGGCACACATCGAAGCGGCCCGCCGGGAATTCGAACTGCAGCGCGGCCCTGATTTCGAGTACCACGCCCTCCTCGGCGACCGCCCCCCACCGCTCGACTATCGAAAGTGACCGGGGCGGATGGCCGCACCCCTTCACGCCTCATCCCCGTACGAACACCCAACGAACACATCCCGCCCATTAATCCCCGTTGCTATGGAAACTACGATCCGCCATCTATCCATGGACGAATTACACGCCGGACTCGATCACATCAAGGCATCGCCGAAAGACGAGGGCGTGCTGGAGATGATCGTCATCCGGCCTGAAACCGACGAACGCCTCTCGCTCGACGAATGCGAGGTGAGCGCAAAGCAGGGGGTGCATGGGGATAAATGGGCGCGAGGGTGCTGGAAATCGTTGCCGGACGGGAGCCCGCACCCGGACGTCCAGGTCGCCCTTATGAACAGCCGGTGCATCGCGCTCCTGGCACAGGACAAAACGCGGTGGTCCCTGGCCGGCGACAACCTGTTCGTCGATCTAGACCTGAGCAGCGACAACCTCCTGCCGGGCCAGCGCCTTGCCGTCGGCTCGGCCCTCCTCGAAGTGACGGATGTGCCGCACAACGGATGCCACAAGTTCAGTGCACGCTACGGGCCCGACGCCGTCCAATTCGTCAATTCGGCGGACGGCAAACACCTGCACCTGCGCGGCATCTACGCCAGGGTCGTCCGGGACGGGCGCGTGCGCGTCGGCGATGTCGTTAAGAAAATGTAACGGCCCTCCTCTCACCCTGTCGCCGACGGGGCCGGGGTAACCAGGGGTACGTCCCGCTCCGGCAACCTGTCCCGTTCCGTTCGTTCGTCCTGCCGGTGGAATCTCCGATGGACGAATTGCTGCACGTCGTGCACCAGCATCGTCAGGGCGGGCACCACCAGCATCAGAATGACCGTGGCAAAGAGGATTCCGAAGCCGAGGCTGACGGCCATAGGAATCAGAAACTGGGCCTGCAAGCTCTTCTCCAGAATGAGCGGCAGCACGCCGAGGAACGTGGTGAGCGAGGTCAACAGAATGGGCCGAAAGCGCACTTTGCCCGCCTCGCGGATCGCCTCGGCCATGGGCATCCCTTCGTGGTGTCGCTGGTTGATGAAGTCGATGAGCACGAGCGAGTCGTTGACGACCACGCCGCTGAGGCCGATGACGCCGAAAAGGCTGATGATGGCAAGGTCGATCCCCATGACGAGGTGCCCGATGACGGCCCCGATGAACCCGAACGGGATGGCCGCCATGATGATCAACGGCTGCACGTAGGACCGGAAGGGGATGGCCAGCAACGCATAGATCACAAAGAGGGCGATGAAAAAACCTCGTCCGAGCGCTCCGAACGCCTCGGCCTGCTGGCGCTGCTCGCCCTCGAAGCTGACCCGCAAACCGGGCATGTCGCGCTGTATTGCCGGGACGATTTCGGCCCGCAGGTTGTCGATCACTTCTTGCGCCGGCACCACGTCGTCGTCCACGTTGGCGGTGACCGTCACGACGCGGCGGCGATCCCGGCGCTGGATCGTCGAGGGCGCGAAACCGAACGACACCTGCGCCACCTCGGCCAGGGGAATCTCGGCCCCCGTACGCGTGCGGATGCGCAGGTCGTGCAGGTCGGCCAGGGCGTTGCGTTCGTCCCGGGGCAGGCGCACCATCACCTTGACCTCGTCGCGTCCGCGCTGGATGCGGAGGGCCTCGTCGCCGTAGAACGCCCCGCGCACCTGCCTCGCCAGGTCGTCGAGCGTGATGCCCAGCGCCCGCGCCCGGGGCAACAACGATAGCTGCACCTCGCGCTTCCCCGCCTCCTGGTCGTCCTCAACCTCGAAGACCCCGGCAAACTGGTTTAATTCCTCCTTGAAGCGCGCCACCGCCTGATCCAGCAGGTCAGGCGTCGGTGCCGACAATTCGGCCTGGATCGGCTTGCCGAAGCTGACGAGCGCCGACTGAAACGTAAGGGATCGGGCCTCGGGCAGCGCACCCACCTTTTCGCGCCACGCCTGCTCGAAGGCTTGCGCCGACACCTCGCGTTCTTCGGCCTCCAACAACTCGAAGTTGACCTCGGCGATGTGTGCCTGGATCAGGTTCGTCTGATCTCCGCCGATGGGCAGCGCACTGAGCGACGGCTGCTCACCCACAATCGTAAACACATGCTTGACGAGGGGAAGATGATCCTCGGGCAACTCGGCTTGCAGTTCCGCGACGGCTTCCCGGCCCTTCGCTTCCAGCAAAGCGGTGACGCGCCGCGTTTGTTCGGCGAGGGTGCCCTGTGGCATTTCCACCCGCGCAATCACGTTTTCGCCCTCGATTTCGGGCATAAAGGTGAACTTGATCAGGCCGCCCCTCACCACACCCACCGAAAGCAAAATCATCGAAACCGCCGAGACGATGACCAGGCCGTAGTGCCGCACGCTGAAGCGCAGCCCCCGATCAAGCGGCCCTTCGATAAACCGGTTCAACCATCGCGAGAAGCCGCCCTGGATGCGTTCGACAAATTGCAGGGCGGTGTTCGGCTTTTTGTCGGACTTCACCTTGATGTGCGACAGGTGCGCCGGCAGAATGAACAACGACTCGATGAGCGAAAAGAGCAGCACCGCGATCACGATGATGGGAAGATTACTCATGAACTTCCCGATCTGGCCGGGCACGAAGAGCAGAGGCAAAAAGGTGACAATCGTGGTAAACACGGCAAAAATGACGGGCACAGCCAGCCGGGTGCTGCCCTTGACGGCGGCCTGTAGCGGCGGCAGCCCGCGTTCCTGCTCGGCGAATATGTTTTCTCCGATCACGATGGCGTCGTCCACTACGATGCCGAGCGCCAGAATAAAAGCGAAGAGGGAAATCAGGTTGACGGAAACACCCAGGTAGATCATCACGGCGAAGACGCCGACAAACGACAGAAAGAGGCCCACCGCCGTCCAGAACGCCAGGCGGAGGTTTAGAAACAGCGCCAGCGCCAGGAGCACGAGAATCAGGCCGATCCTCCCGTTGCGGATGAGCAGGTCGAAGCGACTCTCCAGCAAGCGCGCTTCATTCTGCCACACGTCCACGGCCATGCCTTCGGGCAGAGCGGGTTGTAGTTCGTCGAGATAGCCGGTCACCGCCTCTACGATGTCGAACACGCGCTCGTCGGAGGTGCGGAAGATGGCTACCAGGGCTGCCGGTTCGCCGTCGAAGTGCGTAATCAGGTCGGCCTCTTCGAACCCGTCGCGCACCGTGGCGAGATCGCCCAGGCGGATCGCGGTTCCGTCGGGGCGGGCCAGCACGATGATCTCGCGGAAATCGTGCGCGGTGTAGTTCTGGCCCCTGGTGCGGATCAGAATCTCCTCGCCCTCCGTCTCGACGCTACCGCCGGGCAGGTCGAGGCTGCCGCGCCGGACGGCAGCGGTCACATCACTGAGACGCAGCCCGTAGGCGCGCAGGGTGGCCTCCGAGACCTCGATGGATACCTCATAGTTGCGCGTGCCGTTGATCTGCACATAGGAAACCAGCCCCAGCGCCGTCAGGTCGTCTTTGATGCGATGGGCGAGTTCCTTCAACGCCCGCTCGTCGGCTGGACCGTGGACGGCCAACTGCATCACCTGCCGCCGGCTCGTCAACTCCTGGACCTCGGGTTCTTCGGCTTCATCCGGGAAGGTCGTGATCCGGTCGATCTCGGCCTTGATGTCGTCGAGGGCACGCGCCACGTCCGTGCCCAGCTTTAACTCCGCCGTCACCACCCCGACATTTTCTGCCGCCACCGACGAAATCCGGTCGATGCCGTCTACGCTTTCGATCTGCTCCTCGATGCGGCGCACAACGCCCTCTTCTACCTCCTCGGGCGAGGCGCCCGGATACGCGACGCGGACCTGCACGGCATCCAGGCTCGTCTCGGGAAACACCTCCTGCACCACGTTCGAATAGCTGACGAACCCGGCCACCAGGATGATAACCATCAACAAGTTCGCCGCCACGCCGTTTCGCGCCATCCAGGCCATCGCTCGTTTCATATCGCGTTCGGACGTTTATCCGTTGAATAAAGGGAAACGCTACCGCTCCACGCGCACGCTCATACCGTCGGTCATCACGGCGAGGGGGCTGGTGACGACGTGGTCGCCCGCACCGATACCGTCCGTGACGTATACCGTTTCGCCTACTTCCTGCACCACCTCCACGGGGCGAATGCGGAGGGTATCCTGTGCCACGACCCAGACGGTGTCGTCCTCGCGAAGCGCCTCGCGGGGCAGCGCAAAGTAGCGATCCAGCACCATCCCCTGGAGTTCTACTTCGACGAAGGCCCCCACCATCAGCGGGGGGCGTCCCGCCGTCCGGTAGGGCTGTGGCACCCGCACCACCACATTGATCGTGCGGGTGGCCACGTCGAGGGTACCTTCCGTCCGATCTACGTAGCCGTCCCACTGATGCTGCTGCCCGCCGAAGGCCGAGTAGACCGTCGCCGGAAGGCGCTTTCCGCGCCCCTCGCCGCCCTCGCGGGCCCAGAGGTCGGTCATCAGCGCCGCATCGCGAGAAGAAAGTGGAACGACGATCTCGACGGCGTCGGTGCTGTAGACCGAGGCCACGGGCTGTCCAGGCCCTACAAACTGCCCGATGTCGGCGTTTTTTGTGCGTACACGCCCATTGAACGGGGCCACGATGCGGGTGCGGGCGAGTCGCGTCCGAGCGTCGTTGAGGCGGGCTTCGGCACTCTTGAGGCGGGCCCGAGCCGCTCTGAGTTGCGGCTCTTTCAGTACCAGGCTGCCCATGGCCGTGCTATCCGGTTGGCGGTCGAGGCCGGTGCGTTGTTGCAGGCGCTGCCATTCTTCACGCGCCACCGCCACTTCTTCCTGCGCTGTGAGCAGTTCGAACCGGCGCTGCGTGACCTCGGCCTTGGCTATCGCTACGGCGTTCACATAATCCGTCGTGTCGAGGCGGAGAAGCACCTGTCCCTGCCGGAAGAATCCACCGCTCACCAGCGCACTCGACACGTCGATCACTTTGCCCGAAATTTCGGCAACGAGGCTGACTTCGCGGATGGGCCGGGCGGTACCGGTGCCCCGCACAACGAGGCGCCCTTCCCGCGCTTCGGGCTGCACCGTAGCGACGAGCGGGCTCTGCTTCACAGGCTCCGTCTTCGGCGGCTCGGGGCGAAGCGCGATCATCAGCGCCATGCCGATCACCCCGATAGCCAGTATGCCGATACCGATCAGCCAGGAGCGTTTATACACTGGGCGATTCATGATGAATCCTGATTATGGTCTATGTTCATGACCGGAGCATAGCGACCATCCTCCGACACTGTGATACTCACAACACTTCACCGGCATCGTCCTCGATCCAGGCTCCGCCGAGGGCGCGATGCACGGCCAGGCGCGCTCCTGCCAGCGCTCGCTGCGCCGACGCCACGGAGGTCTGCACCCGAACGAGGTTACGCCGGGCATCGAGGTAGGCCAGATAATCGCCGATACCGCGCACGAAGCGGCGTTGCTGCGCTTCGGCGTTGTCCCAGGCCGCCTCCAGTTCTTCCTGCAAAAACGCGTACCGTTCCTGCTGTTTCTGATAGGCCATCAACGCCACCTCCACTTCTTTGAAAGCGGTGAGCACCGTCTTCTCGTACCGGGCCGCCTGCTGTTCATACCGCGCCCACGCCACCCGGACGTTCGCCCGTAGCGCCCCGGCGTTGAACAGCGGGGCTGTTAACGACCCGCCGAAGAGCCAGAAGCGCTGGCCGGTCTGCACCAGATCCGATAATTCCCGGCTCTGCGTCCCGCCCGAGGCTGTCAGGGAAAACTGGGGGAATTGCTCGGCCCGCGCCACCCCGATGCGTTGACGAGCCGCCTCCAGGCGCTGCGCCGCCGCCATCACATCCGGGCGTTGCCTGAGCAAGTCGGACGGCAACCCCGCCGGGATAGGCTCCAGATTGAACGCGGTAGCCTGCGCCGAGGCCGCCAGGGTGTCGCGCGGCGCGGCGTAGCGTCCGAGCAACACATTCAGCCGTCCCTGCGCCTCGTGGAGTCGGCTTTCGAGCACAGGGAGATTCGAACGGGCCTCTTCAAATGTCTGCTGAATGGCGTAGAGTTCGAACGACGAGATCAGGCCGCGTTCGTAGCGCTGCCGGGTGAGTTCGGCGCGCTCGGTGAGCAAATCCACGTTTTGCCGCGCGAGGGCCAGGCTGCGCTCCAACTCGTCGATTTCGAAATACGTCGCGATGGTTTCAGCGATCACGCCGATCTGCGTGGTCTGCGCATCGGACCGGGAGGCAAAGAACTCGCGGAGGGCCGCGTTTTTCGCACCGCGCACCCGGCCCCAGAAGTCGAGTTCGTAGGCAAACCCCAGCGAGGCGCTGTAGGTCGTCACATCGAAGCGGTCGGGGAACTGCGGAATGTTCGCGGCAATGTCACCCGTAGGGCCGGTGTTGGCAGGTGTGCTCTGCTGGGTGCGGTCGAGGGTGGCCTGAACGCCGGGTAGCAGCGGGGCGCGGGCGATGCGGTACTGGTTTTGCACCTCGTTTACGCGGGCCGCCGCGACCCGAAGATCCAGATTGCTCACCAGTGCGGTATCGACCAGTTGATTCAGGACAGGATCGTTGAAGCCGTGCCACCAACGCGCCGGGGTCGCGGAGCCTTCCTCCATGCTACGTTCAAACCGGGCGGGCATCTCTTGCACGGCCTCGGGCTGCCGGACATGCGGCGCGAAGGTGCAACCGGCCAGGCCCCATGCACAAAGACACACGGCCAGAATACGAGGGAGATATCGTTTGTCGATCATAGGCTCGGGACAAAGGTCGTTCAACGTTGCTCACCGGCTTTGCCGGGGTAGGGTTGCAAGCCGTGATACAGCAGATCAAACAGGTGCTGTTTTCGCCCTTCGACGACGGCCTCCGGATCCACCGCCAGGGCCGGATTGAGCGCCGACATCGTGGGAAACGCGAGGAAGAAAAACATCGAGGCTCCCAGAAGCGTCACGAAGGTATGAAACGGATCCACCGCACGTATTTCCCCCGCGTCGATGGCTTGTTGCATCCGGGTAACAAACACACGGGGCGGAGCCAGCTCAATCTCACGTCCATACGTTTGGATCTTCTGCCGGACGACCGGTGCCCCCGCCAGGTTTTCATGAACCCACAAGCGCATGACCTCCGGATGCTCTTGATGGAACGAGATGTAGCTGTCGATGAAGCGGCGCAGCATCGCCTCGAAACTCTCCGCCTCTTGAATGGCGTCGCTCAAGGCCAGCATGAACCGGCGAAAGACATAGTCGAATACGGCCTCGTAGAGGCGGTCCTTGCTCCGGAAGTAGTAGTGCAGCATGGCTTTGTTGATGCCGGCCTCGTCGGCGATCTCCTGCATGCGGGCTCCGTCTTTGCCTTTGCGCGAAAACACCCCCAACGCCGCCTCAAAGATGCGCTCTTCTGTTTCAGTATAGGATGCCTGTTCCGGGATCATCAAAAGGTTTAACTATTTGGTTAATGCGAGGACAAAAAAAGAGCATCCAGTGGATGACCTACCTCGCAGCAAGCTACGAGGTATCGGCTAACGAAAGGGTCTCTTGCCGAAGAAAGCTTCGGGGTATGCGACCAGAAGAAGAATCAACTCTTCTTGGATGAGCCTCTCATACCTACCGACTAACCATAAGTTTCAACCATTTGGTTAATTTTTTCTTCCTCGTAAAAAACCTGGCTATCGTCTTGATGAGGGCCTATTCTGCCGCCATGGAACGCCCGAGCCTTGCACCCAGTGGCTGCCGTCCAAAGAAAGAACGTTCGCTACGCCTGTTCTTCTTCCGGCTGGCGCTGGCTCAGTTCGCGGTCGAGCAAGAACAGGCTGGAGCCCGAATCTCCGATCAGCTTCAGATTGTCGATAATCTCGCGGGCGGCCTCTTCCTCCTCGATTTGCTCGTCGATGAACCAGTGCAACAGCGTCTGGAGCGGGTAGTCGCGCTCTTTCACCGCCAGGTCATACAGTTCGTGGATGCATTGCGTGACGTACCGCTCGTGCTGCAACACCTGCTCAAAAATGTCGAGGGGCGTCGCAAATTGCACGTCCGGTTTGGCTAAGGCTTGCAGGTCTACCGTGCCGTCGCGCTGGAGCAGGAAATCATAGAATTTGAGCGCGTGCTGCGTTTCTTCATTCCACTGGATGCGCAGCCAGTGGGCAAAGCCTTTAAGGTTGTGCTGCTCCATCCGCGCAGAAAAAGCGAGATACAGGTAGGCAGATTCGAACTCCATCTGAATCTGCTTATTGATCGCATCCTGAATCTTCTGGTTCATCATAGGGGGCGCTTGGCGGGTAAATCGTTGGGATTGTGGAGGACCTGTTACGATTTGCAAACAAGGGGGTTCGGCCCGCTGGACGTTCTTGTGCCGATGTTACCATACTTTTCAAAGAGGCACCCGCTGAAACCGCCTTCCGGGGAAGCCGCCGCTAAACTTTCCAGAACACCGTGGGTATGGTAAGGTATCGTTTTCTCTTTCATATCCGTCGCCCCCTTATGCAACGACTCATCTCGCTTTTCCTCGGGGCCGTGGCCCTGAGCCTGGTAGCCTGTGGCGCTCCGCCCGCCGACGCCCTCGAAACGACCGAACGGTTGTTCCCCATTAAACAGGAGGGCCTCTGGGGCTATATCAACCGGAAAGGCGAGGTGGCCATCGCGCCCCGCTTCGAGCGGGCCTGGACGTTTTCCGAGGGACGAGCCCTCGTGAGCATGGACAACCGCTACGGCTTCATCGACACCTCGGGCGACCTCGTCATCGCGCCCCGCTTCGAGGATGCGTGGTTCTTCTCCGACGGCCTCGCCCCGGTCCAACTCGACGGCAAATGGGGCTACATCGACCAAGACGGGGAACTGGTCGTCGATCCGCAGTTCGATCTCGACCCGGACGTACTCGAAGGCGAAACCTACGAGCCGCGCGAATTCGGCCTCGTCAAGATGGGCGACCGCTACGGCTTCATGAACGAGCAGGGCCAGGTGGTCATCGACCCCCGATACGACCAGGCCTGGTACTTCTCAGAAGGCATGGCGCGCATCCGCCTCGACGGCAAATGGGGCTACATCGACCGCGAGGGCAACACCGCTATCGCCCCGCGCTTCGATCTGGCGTGGGATTTCTCCGACGGCCTCGCCCTCGTACAGATTGACGGCAAGTACGGATACATCACCAAAGGGGGCGAATACGTCTGGCAGCCAAGCCATTGATCAACAAAGAACCAAGATAGCATCGCGGAATTCGAACGAATCTAAGGAGAAACGGCCAGGCGCTTTGTTACGGTGTATCAAGATGAGCCATGACGGCACTCAGGTAGACGTGCCTCTGCTCCGACCATGACCAAAGAACCCAATTCCTGATCCACTTATGCCGAACACTCCTCGCATTCTCTGGGCCGACGACGAAATCGACCTGCTGCGCCCGCACATCCTCTTCCTCGAAAACAAGGGCTACGACGTAACGAGCGTCTCCAACGGAACGGATGCCGTCGAAAAGGTGAAGGAAGACTTCTTCGACGTGGTGTTGCTCGACGAGCAGATGCCCGGCATGGGCGGCCTCGAAACGCTTGCCGAGATCAAACGCGCCGCCCCCGAAGTGCCCGTCGTGATGGTGACGAAGAGCGAGGAAGAGCACCTGATGGAAGAAGCCCTCGGCGGCCAGATCAGCGACTACCTCACCAAGCCGGTCAACCCCAGCCAGATCCTGCTCACCTGCAAGCGCCTGCTCGACCGCGCCCGGCTGCGCACCGAGAAGGTCTCGCAGAACTACCTCCAGCGCTTCAACCAGATCACGATGTCGCTGATGAACCCGCTCTCGCACGACGAGTGGGTCGATCTCTACAGCGAACTGCTACGCTACGACATCGAACTGGAAGGCGACGAGGGAGCCCGGCAAATCCTCGAAGACCAGTATCATGAGGCCAACCGGGCCTTTGGCCGATTCATCGAAGACAACTATCGCCACTGGATCGAAAGCATCGATGAGAACCTGGGCGAAGACCGGCCTATCCTCTCCCACGAGGTCATCCCCGAGTTCGTGATGCCCGTGCTGAATCCGGGCCGTCCCGTCGTCTTCTTCGTGATCGACTGTATGCGCTACGACCAGTGGCTGGAGTTCGAGACGTTGCTCTACCCGCTGTTCAACATGGAGAAAACGTTTCATTTCTCCATCCTGCCGACGGCTACGCCCTATTCGCGCAATGCCATCTTCAGCGGCCTCTTGCCCCGCGACATCGCCCGGCGATACCCCGAGGCCTGGGCCGACGGCGAGGACGACGAGCACAGCCGCAACCGCAATGAAGAAGAATTCCTGCGAGACTTGCTCAAGCGCGCACACCGGAACAACATCCGGATGCGCTATGAGAAGCTGATCGGTAAGGACGACGGCCGCGCCTTCGCGCAGAATACCAGCGCGTATCTGCAAAGCGACCTCAGCGCCGTCGTCGTCAACTTCGTGGACATCCTGGCGCACAGCCGCGCCGACTCGGAGGTGCTCAAAGAACTGGCCCCCGACGAACGCGCCTACCGCGCCTTGACGCGCACGTGGTTCGAACACTCGTGGCTCTATCACGCCTTCCAGGAATTCGCCCGCCAGGACTGCACCCTCGTCGTCACCACCGACCACGGCGCCGTGCGGAGCCTCCACGCCACCAAAGTCATCGGCGACCGCAACACCTCGACGGCGCTGCGCTACAAGTATGGCCGCAACCTGAAGGCCGACGACAAACACGCCCTGTTTATCAAGAATCCGAAAGCCTACGGCCTGCCCACCAACCACATGACGACGAACTACATCATCGCCAAGGAAGACTATTATTTCGTCTACCCCACCAACTACCACCGGTACCTGAACCTCTACAAAGATTCGATGCAGCATGGCGGCGCTTCGATGGAAGAGATGATCCTGCCCGTCATCACGATGCAACCGAAGCGGTGAGGAGGTAGACGAGGACCCCCGAAAAAGACGGCCGTGCATAGATGACGGAAACGACCACCGACACGCTGTTCCCCACCGACACTTTTTCTCCCGCCGACACGCTGGCGCTCGGCCGCCGACTGGCCGAACGGCTGCAACCGGGGGATGTGGTAGCTCTCTACGGCGAACTGGGAGCCGGCAAGACGCACCTGATCAAGGGTATTTGCACGGCGTATGCCCTTCCCGAAGCCGCCGTCACGAGTCCCACGTTCACGCTCGTCAACGAGTATGCGGGCCGGGCCTTCCCGGTCTACCACTTCGACGCCTACCGCATCAAGCGCATCGAGGAATTCTTCGAACTGGGCTACGAGGAGTATTTCTACGGCGACGGGCTCTGCCTCATCGAGTGGCCCGAACGCATCGAACCGCTGCTGCCCGAACACACCCTGCGCCTCCGCCTGAGCCACCTCGGCGGCCATCAACGACGGATTGCTCGAT